>JBDGTI010000080.1:0-28385 GCA_042216995.1 Halodesulfurarchaeum sp. | reverse complement strand
CGGACCCCTACGGGACAGCGTCCTAAGCGCTGCGCCGTTGACCGCTTGGCTACCCGCGCTCGTCCCACCGTTCGCCCGGCGACACAATAAGGCTCACGAGACCCGCCGATACCGTTAACTCGCCGGCGATCCGTCTCTCAGTCATGTATCGGGCCGGTGCCGAACGCGACGAGGAAGCCCTGCTGGCCGAACTCCAGGCCGTCGCGGACCGCCTCGATCTGGACGCCGAGGCGCGATCGGTCGCCCAGGAACTCTATCTCTCCCAGCGGCCGGACACCGAGCGATCCAAGAGCGGGCTGCTCGCGGCCAGCGTCTATGCCGCCTCGCTCATCGCCGGCGACCAGCGCTCACAGACCGCCGTCGCCGAGGCGGCCGACGTCTCCCGGCTGACCGTCCAGTCGAAGTGGCGGGACCTCCTCGAGGAGGCCGGGTTCGACCCGCCGTCCTGGTGACTACTGGGCGGTCGAGCGCCCGTCCTCCCGACCCGTGCGGTCGGGCGTGAGGTGGCCGTGCTCGTCGATCTCGCCCCGCACGATCCGGGTGCTCGAGATGATGTCGCCGTCCTCGGCCAGCAGGCGATCGACGACCACGATGTCCAGGGGATCGAGCCCCCGCTCCCGGCGGATCTCGTTGATGCGCTCGCCGCCGTCCCGTGTCTCGGGGGTCACGATCAGGGCCTCGAACTTCGGCTCGACGGCGATGCCGGTCGGCTCGGTGAGCTTCCGGACCGTGAACTCCCGGCCGTGGGCCTCTGCCATCTCGGCCAACTCGGCCTCCAGGTCGGCCCTGCGTTCCTCGAAGGGGCGGACGTACCGCGGCTCGTGACGCGTCTTGGGGGCCAGCTCGTCGCTCGTCAGCCCGACGGTCAGATCGCCGAGCTCGAACCCGCGCTCGAAGAGGCGGCGGTGACCGTCGTGAATGGGATCGAATGTCCCCCCAAGCGCCACGTCCATGTCTCGCGGGAGGCGGCCCGCGTGTTTAGAGGTTGGGTTTCGGTCACTCCTCGGTCTCCCCGGTGCCGTCCTCGACCTCGATCGTCACCGGTTCGCTGGCCCCCTCCCGCTTCCCGTCGGAGTCCCGGTCCATGTTGAAGATCGTGTTGAGTTCGGACTGCACGCGCCCGACGACACTCCCCACGAGGTCACTCGGCGGAATCGCGGAGTACTCGTAGGGGTTGTTGCCGGCCCCCTCGCTCTCGCGTTTGCGCCGCTCGAGAACCTCCTCCTCGGCGAGTTCGGCCAGGGCCTCCCGGACCGTGCTCGGGTACAGACCGGTCCCCTCGGCGACCTCCTCGCTCGTGCTCCAGGGGTGCTGGCGGAGGTAGACGTAGATGCGCCCGCGTGTCTCGGTGTCGAGCAGCCAGGAGAGGATGTCGACGACCGTGGTGTCCAGTTCGTCGACGGCCCGGTCTGCCCCCTCTTCGAGGCGCCCGCGGGGGCCGCGACCGGACTCGCCGGCAGTCGATTCAGACTCCGGCTCCGACTTCGATTCTGACTCCGGCTCCGATCCTGTCGCTTCTCCGGTGATCTCCTCCTCGTGGTCCTGGGCCCCGGTCCCTTCCTCGGCGTCGCGATCGGGCGTGTCGGCGGTGTCGTCCTCTGTCATGTCCTCTCTACGAGGACACAAGTGACGGGAGCGGTTAAATCCTCGGCTCGATCAGGAGCGCCTCGCGAAGCGCCGCCGGGCCCGATTCCGCGAGGATGCGGCGTTGTCGGGTCGCCCCGCTCTCGGCCTCGAAGATCCGCTGAATCCCGGAGACGTCCAGGCGTTCGGCCTCCCGGTCGACGATCTCGGCGAGCGGGAGCGTGGTGCCCTCCGGCTGGATCAGTTCGGCGTCGTGGCCGTGCCGCAGCGCCCGCCACTTGTTCTCGTCCAGGATCTCCCGCCGCAGCTCCATGCCCGACTCGCCGTCCTCGTACCGGGCCGCGAGGTCACGGACGAGGGCGGCGGCGTACTCGACGAAGGCCTCGACGTGTCCCACCCGGTCCTGGGCGTCGGGGATCCGGATCTCGACCGTCCCGATCCCGGTGTGAGGGCGGACGTCGAACCAGATCTCCCCCGAGTCCCGGATCGAATCGGTTTCGAGCATCCGCCGTTCGAATTCCTCGTAGGCCGCGAAGTCCTCGAAGGTCGTGGGGAGCCCGGTGTTGGGGAGGTTCTCGAAGATCCTGGCCCGCGCCGAGCACAGCCCGGTGTCAAAGCCGTTCCAGAACGGCGAGTTGGCAGAGAGCGCGAGGAAAAGTGGGAGGTATCGCCTGATCTCGTTGGTGATCCAGATCGCCTTCTCCGGGTCGTCCACGCCGACGTGGACGTGCAGCCCGGCGGTGGTGTTCCGGTGCTGGGGATACTGGATGCGGTCGAGCTGTGACCGGTAGCGTGGCTTCTCGGCGTGTTCGTGCAGTTGCCAGTCCGCGGCCGGGTGGAGCCCCGCCGCGGCGATCTGAAACCCGTGTTCGGCGGCGTACTCCTGGAGGGCCGTCCGGACGGATCGGATGGCCTCGGGGGCCGCCTCCGGGCCGTCGAGTTTCTCGGTCCGGCTCTCGAGGACGAACTTGAACAGTTCGTGATCGACGTCACCGGTGATCGGTTCGGGCGCCTCGTCCCCGTAGACCAGTTCGTCGGAGCCCGCGGTCGGAACGCCGTCGCTGTCGACGACGAAGTACTCCTCTTCGACCCCCACCGTCCCCATCTCGTCGAAGACGGCTCGCGACCCGTTCGCCATCGCTGTGATCCAGGGACGGTCCACGTAAATAGTTCCTGAAGTCGGTCATCCAGTCGGCCCATCACGCTCGGGGCGGGCGACGACGGCGAGGTGATCCTCGTGGTAGGGATCGAGCTCGCGGGTCGCGAGGACCTCGTAGGTCGATTCGAGGGTTGCGAGCGCGTCCCCGAAGACGGCCTCGGGGTCCCGGGTGACGTCCTCGCTCCGGGCCTTGATGGCCAGCGCGAGGCGGCCGTCCGGGGCGAGAAACCGGGCGTTCTCGACGGCGACCCGGGCCTGGTCGGTCGTGGCCACGTCCTGCACCAGCAGGTCGAGGTCCGCCTCGACGACGTGCGCGTAGGACTCGGGCCGACGGGCGTCCGCGAGCAGCGGGAAGAGGTTCGGGCGGCTCTCACACACCGGGAGCAGGTCCCTGACCGGTCGCGGGGCGAACTCGACCGCGTAGGTCGGCCCGGCCACGTCCGCGACGTGGCTCACGGTCGTCCCGCTGGCCGCCCCGAGGTACAACACGCCGGCGTCGGCCGCGAGGCCGGTGTCGAGGCCCAGTTCCAGCATCGCGCCCAGCTTGGACCGGTGGGGGTTCCAGCGACGCCACTCGCCGTCGGTGGGTTCGCCGTATACCGGCTCGCCCCGGGTCCAGAGCCACGACTCACCCTGGGACTCGCGGCACTCGACGCCCGCGGGCAGGGTCATGGCTCCCCACCCCCCGATCGGACGGTTTCGATTCGCTCGTCGAGTTCGCGCTCGAGGTCGGGGTGGAGTTCGCCCCGGTAATGATCGATGCGGGCCGCGATGGAGAGCTTGCCCGCAAGCGCCCGGGCCGCCGAGCCCCGCTTTTCCGGGCGGGTCTCCCGCACGTACTCGTGGGTGAAGATGACGCCGTGTTTGGGCGAGGGGGCGTGCCCCTCGAGGTGGGCGAACAGGGCGTCCTCGGCCCCGAGGACCTGCAGGGATCCGCTTGGCTTCTTCGCGAGCGCTTCGAGACTGCCGGCCAGCGCGATCAGTCGGGCCGCGAGGAGCGGTCCGGCCAGAAGCGAGAGGTTCGGCGCGACGAGTTCGGCCTGCTCCTCGACGACGGCCCGAAGGCGGTCACGGCGCGCCCGAAGGTCCCGCACCGAACCGGCGAGCTCGACCACCTCGGTCTCGATCGGCGTCTCGGGCTCCCGATCGGCCACCTCGAGGACGTACGCCATGCCCTCCCGGGATTCGCCGTACTGGCTCCCGGCCCACTCCGCGGCCCGCTCGGCGAGTTCGTTCACCGTCTCGGAGAGGTCGTCCACCGCCCGCACGGCGTGGACCAGTTGCTGGTCGGAGGCGCGTTCGCGGTCGGTGACGGCCTGTCTGGCGGCCTCGAGGGTCGCCTCGTGGAGCCACTCGTAGTAGGCCGACTCGTCCTCGACGGAGCCGGACTCGACGGCCCGTGCCGGCCAGTCCCGCGGCGTTTCCGCGCTACCCGTTCGAATGGCCCTGACGGCGCGATCGGTGTCCTCGGCGCGAAGCCCCTCGAACCAACCCGCGTCGCTCATGCCGGGAGATTCCGGACCAGGGGGGTTAAGTGGGGCGGTCGACCGGCGGGAAAGACAACGGTTAAACCGCATCGGCCGGGTAGGGACACGTAGCGAACATGAGCGAGACCGACCAGGCCCGCCGATGTGTCTCCTGTGGGATCAACATCTCCGGGGCCAACGCGGCGGCCTTCACGTGTCCGGAGTGTGGCCACCAGATCTATCGGTGTGCCAAATGTCGCAAGCAGAGCACCCTCTATGAGTGTCCGGAGTGCGGGTTCAGGGGGCCATAACATGGGGAAAGTCGCGGCCGTCATCAAGGTGATGCCCCAGAGCCCCGAACTGGACCTCGATGTCCTCCAGGATCGCCTCGAGGGGTCGCTGCCGGAGGGCGCGAAGATCAACGAGGTCGACCAGGAGGAGGTCGCCTTCGGGCTGGTCGCCCTCCATCCGACCGTCATCGTCCCCGACGACGCCGGCGGCACCGAGGCCGTCGAGGAGGCGTTCCGATCGGTCGAAGGCGTCGAATCCGTCTCCGTCGAGGAGGTCGGCCGCATCTAGGCCAGCAAGCTTTTCCCCGCGGCACCCGACTGTGGGGGTGCATGCCACACGAGGCCTACGTCCAGTTGGTCTGTCCCGAGTGTCAGAAGGCCTGGGAAGCGAGCCCGAGTGACCTTCCGTCGCCCGACCAGAACTTCAGTTGTCCGAGTTGCCATGCGACCCGGCGAACGGCCGAGTTCATGCGGACCGAACGGGACCTCGAGAACCTCAAGAAGCTGGCGTAGCCGCGGTTTCAGACCGAGGACCGGGCGCCACAGGCGTCACACTCGAGCAATTCGGCCCCCTGTTCTGACGTCAGGTGCGTATCGGGCAGCCCACACTCCGGGCAGAGGACGTACTGCTCGACGTACTCCTCGATGACCGCGGCGACCCGCGACTCGTTGAACTCCCCGGTGAGTCGGGCGCGCCCGCTCTCGTCGATCTGCGCGCTGGTGCCGAACTCGTCCTGCAGGAACTTCAGGACGTGCTCCCCCGGCCGATCGACGCGGTCGAGGAGTGCCTGGAAGTTCTCGAAGACGGTGACGTTCCCCTCGGTCCGTAGGTCGGGGTCCGGGACCTCGAAGCGGTCCTCCTTGGCGGCGATGTCGGGTTTCTCCTCGAGGGCACGCTCGAGTTGCTCGTCGTAGTCCATATCGGTACCAGCGGGCGCCCGCCTAAAAGCCTTTCAGACCCCCTGGAACCCGACTCGCCAGGGTAAGACGTGGTAACTCCTCTCAGAGTAATACTATAACCCTGTATTCATTACGGTACGGTGCACATGAAAAAACAGGAGCTCATCCACCTGCATGGCCTCCTCGCAGAGATCGGGAACTACTACGAGCGTGTAGCCACACGCGAACTCGAACTCGACGAGTACGAGGCCACGGGCGTCCGACCGACGTCGATCCACAAGTCGAAGACGGACCACAAGGCGGCTGTTTTTGCACTCGCGAAGGGCATCACCGGCACCATGGACGACGCCGAGAGTGCAGAAGAGACCGTGACGGCGCAGGCGGACTGACTTTTCGCCGACCCGCGATACGAGCCCGGTCACGCCCAGCCGGTAGTCACTCCTCGAGCAGGTCCTCGAACTCCGGCAGCACGTCCTCCTCGTCCGCTGAGTCGGTTTCTGCTGGTTCCTTCGCTTCGCTTTCCTCGTCCTCCGCTTCCAGCACGTCGACCGACAGCACCTCGAGGGGGATGTTCTCGAGCCGCTGGCCGATCTCCTTGCGAGCGATCCGCGAGGCGTGCTCCTCGCGCTCGACGTTGAAGACGTCCATCTCCAGTTCCAGCGCGACCAGGCTCTCATCGGCGGCGACGAAGGCCGGCTCCAGCTCCTCGCCGCAGCTGGGACAGGTCCGGGATCCCATGTCGATCTCGACGTAGTTGAGATCCGGATTCAACATCTCCCCCGTCTTGGAGATGGCGATCCGAACGGCCTCGTCTGGCGATTCGACGTCGTACACCGGAACCGCGGCCTCGACGACAACTCGACAATCCATGGGTATGTTGGCATAGTGCGCTCCACGTAAAAATAGATTCGGCCCGAACCGACACGTTTTCCGCGATCGGGGCCCGAATCGGGGCGATGGAAACGGGTCGAATCGAGGCCACGTCGATCCCGGGACCGCTCGATCTGGAGTGGACCCTGGAGAGCGGACAGACCTTTCTCTGGCGGTCCGTCGAGGGCGACCCGGGGTGGTACCGAACCGTCGCCGACGGCGCGGTGATCGAGGTCCGAGAGCGGGCCGGCGGGCTCGACTGGCGGTCGGGTACCGATCCGACGGCGACGCTTCGCGAACGGCTCGGGCTCGCGGATGACCTGCCGGCCATCCTGGCGGCCATGCCCGACGAACCGGCCCTGAACGACGCGACGGAGCGCTTCGAGGGGCTCAGGCTCGTGAACGAGCCGGTGGTGCCGACCCTCGTTAGTTTCATCCTCTCGGCCCAGATGCGGGTCGAGCGCATCCACGAGAACGTGAGTGCGCTCCGGGAAGCCTACGGCGAGCCGATCGACTGGCGGGGACGGACGGTTTCTGCCTTCCCCACGCCCGAGGCACTCGCCGCGGCGAGCGAGGGGGAGTTGCGTGACCTCGGGCTTGGCTATCGCGCTCCCTACGTTCGGGAGACCGCGGCCATGCTGCGGGACGACGAACTCGACCTGGCCGCGATCGCGGCCGAGCCCTACGAGGCGGCCAGGTCGGCGCTGACCGAGTTCGTGGGCGTCGGGCCGAAGGTCGCGGACTGTGTCCTGCTGTTCTCGATGGGCTTTGCCGAGCCGGTCCCCCTCGACACCTGGATCCGGACGGCCATCGAGGAGCACTTCCCCGATGCGGCCCGGGACTCGTATGCGGAGACCTCCCGGGCGATCCGCGAGCGCCTGGGCCCACACCCGGGCTACGCCCAGACCTACCTCTTCACGCACCTCCGGACCGGCGGCGCGTGAGAGCCCCCTCCCTTTAGTGGATTCCCGCGGTACGGACGGGTATGATCGACAGCACCGAGATGGCGATCGTCGATCGCAACGCCGTGGCCCTTGGCGTGCGGGAGACGAACCTCATGGAATCAGCGGGCAACGCCGTGGCCCGGGCGGCCAGGGAGGTCCTCCGCCCCGAAGACACCGTCGCCGTGCTGGCCGGCCGCGGGAACAACGGCGGCGACGCGTTGACCGCGGCACGATACCTCGCGGATTTCGATCCCACCGTCCACCTGCTCGGCCACCCGGACCGGATCAGAAGCGAGGTCACCCGCGAGAAGTGGCAGGCCCTCGAGGCGGCGGCGATCGAGACGCGGGTCATCAGGGACGCCTCGGCGGTCGGGATCGGCACGCCGGCCGCGGTGATCGACGGGGTGCTCGGAACCGGCGTCACGGGCGCCCCTCGCGAGCCCGAGCGCACGGCCATCGAGGCGATCAACGACTCGCGGGCGACCGTCGTCTCGGTTGACGTCCCCTCGGGGATGGACGTGGACACGGGCGAGACGCCGGGCGTGGCCGTGGAGGCCGACCGGGTCGTCACGTTCCACGACCTGAAACCCGGGCTGGCAGGGCGCGAGGACGTCACCGTCGCCGACATCGGCATCCCGCCCGCCGCCGAGCGGTTCGTCGGTCCGGGCGACAGACAGCGCCTCTCCCGGCCGGGGGACGCCCACAAGGGCGACTTCGGACGCGTGCTGGTCGTCGGCGGCGGTCCCTACACCGGCGCGCCGGGACTGGCGGCCCAGGCCGCGCTCCGAGCGGGGGCCGACCTCGCGACGGTACTGGCCCCGGAGACCGTCGCCGAGGAGATACAGGGGTTCAGCGAGAACCTGATCGTGCGCTCGCTTCCGGGGTCCGAGATCGAATCCTCACACGTCGACCGGATCCTCGACGGCGCCCGCGAGCAGGACGTCCTGCTTCTCGGCCCGGGGCTGGGCGACGCCCCGGACACCCGTGTGGCCGTCCGGGCGGTCCTCGAGAGCTACACCGGCAAGGCCGTCCTCGACGCGGACGCCATCCAGGCAGTCCCCGACGTGGAGACCCGGGCCAGCGCGATTCTGACCCCCCACCGCGGCGAGTTCCGGGAACTGGGCGGCGACCCCGCCTCCGACCGCGAGGACTGGGCCGAATCGGCCGCCGCGGTCGCCGCCGACCTCGGGCAGACGCTCCTGCTGAAGGGGCCCCACGACGTGGTGACCGACGGCGAACGCACCCGGATCAATCGCACCGGGAATCCGGGGATGACCGTCGGCGGGACCGGCGACGTCCTGGCCGGGGTCGTGAGTGCCATGTACGCCGCCCTCGATCCGGTTCCGGCCGCCGCGCTCGGGGCCTATCTCACCGGCACCGCGGGGGACGGGGCGGCCACCGGGCGCGACGGCGGGCTGGTGGCCACGGACCTCCTCGAGACGCTTCCGGGGGCACTTGCGGGTGAGCAGGCATGAGCGAGGACGAGTTGACCCACACCACCGGGGAGGGGGAGGCCCAGATGGTCGACGTCGGCGAGAAGCCCGATACGGCCCGCCGGGCGGTCGCCAGCGGCGAAATCAGCCTCCAGCCCTCGACGATCGAGGCGATCCGCGAGGACGAGGTGGGGAAGGGCAACGTCCTGGCCACGGCCCGGATCGGCGCGATTCAGGCCGTGAAACACACCTGGGAGACCATCCCGATGTGCCACCAGATCCCCATCACGAACGTCGAAACCGACTTCGAGGTGAAAGCGGACACCATCACCCTGACGGTGGCCGTCGAGACGACCGGCAAGACCGGCTGCGAGATGGAGGCCCTCCAGGGCGTGACGACCGGGCTCGACGTGGTCTGGGACATGGTCAAGGCCGCCGAGAAGGACGCGGAGGGTCAGTACCCCGATACCGCGATCGGCGACGTGCGCGTGATCGAGAAGGAGAAACGGCCGCTCTAGGCGTCGGCCGCCAGGTCGCTCGCCTTGGCGCGGGTCTGTTCGACGACCGCCGGGCGGGCGAGGAAGTCGATGACGACCTCCGAGTCCCCGTACTCCACGTCCTCGACGAACGCGTTGTCATACACCCAGGAGACCACGCTCATCGTGTCATCGGTCATCGGCAGAACGAGCCGTTCGCGCTCCCTGTCGGGCAGTTCGCGGTTGATCCGTGCCTTGAGCGCCTCGATGTTCGTCCCGGCCGCGGCGCTGACCGCGACCGGGTCGGGCGCCAGCGCCGAGAGCGCCTCGCGTTTCTCCTGGAGTTCCGCCTCGTCCACCAGGTCGATCTTGTTGAGGACCGTCACGATCGGGGCCTCGTTGCGCTCGTAGAGCGTATCGTGGCTCGTCATGAGCTTCTCGCGGATCGCCTCGATCGGCTCGCTCACGTCGACCACGAGCAACACCAGGTCGGCCCGGTAGACCGACTCCAGGGTCGACTTGAACGATTCGACGAGCCAGTGTGGCAGATCGCTGATGAACCCGACCGTGTCGGTGAGCAGCGCCTCCCGGCGGTCCAGATCGAGCTGTCGGGTCGTCGTCCCCAGCGTGGTGAAGAGCCGATCCTCGCGCTGAGCGGTGGGATCCAGGTCCGGATGGAGCTCCTCGTTTTCCCCAACCGTCAGGTCCTCGGCGAGGGCCTGCATCAGCGTGGACTTGCCGGCGTTCGTATAGCCCGCCAGGGCCACCAGGTCGAACCCGGACTCACGGCGCTGCTCGCGGCGCTCCTGCTCGGTCTCCTCGATCTGTTCGAGTTCGTCACGGATGCGGCTGATCCGGGCCTTGATGTCCTGCTCGCGGCTCTCGTCGTACTCCCCCAGGCCCATGAACCCGGGGCGCTCCTCGCGTTTGGCCAGGCTGGTCTTGGCCTCCGCCCGCGGGAGCTCATACCGGAGCTCCGCGAGTTCGACCTGGAGCTGGGCCTTCCGGGTCTGGGCGCGCTGACCGAAGATGTCGAGGATGAGCCGGAACCGGTCGATGACACGGACGCCGTCGGGGAGTTCGTTCCCGAGGTTGTAGACCTGGTACGGGCCGAGTCGGTTGTCGAAGAGGACCGTCGCCGCGTCGGTCTCCTCGACCATCGCGGTGAGTTCCTCGACCTTTCCCGATCCCAGTTGCAGGGCGGGATCCGGGTCGCGTCGCTGGGTGATCTCGCCGACCACGTCGTAGCCGGCGGCCACGGCGAGTTGCCTGATCTCGGTCGTATCGGCCTCGCCCCGTCTGACTCGCTTCGCGATGACCGCTCGCTTCGTTCCAGTCACTTGCCCCGCTGATAGGTCCCGGGGTCACTTAAGGGCCATGTGGGCACAAGAGACTTATCGCCGTCCCGACCACGTTGATACATGGCTTTCGAACTGGACCCGACCCAGCTCGGCCTCGAATTCGGTGGCGGGGCCGTCATCGGCGGGATCATCGGGTTCGCCTTCAAGAAAATCGCGAAGGTGATCGCGATACTCGTCGGCCTGGAGCTCGCGCTGTTCAAGTTTCTCGAGTCAAGGGGCATCCTGACCGTCGACTGGGACCGGCTCACGGGCGGGCTCCTGAATCTGGCCCAGGCCCCCTCGATGCAGACGCCCCCGCCCTGGGTGAACACGATCCTCTCGACGCTCTCGGTCGGGGCCGGCTTCACCGGGGGCTTTCTCGTCGGCTTCAAGAAGGGATAGCTATCGAGGCGACCTCGCCGCCTACCGGCGCGAGATCTCGTCTTCCTCCCGCACGATCGTGACCTCGGCCTCGCCGCTCGTGTGTTCGTTCACCAGGTCATAGAAGTCATCCTGCAGTCCCGCCGGGAAGGTCAACACGCCGATCCAGGAGCCATCGGCCTGCCACTCCTCGCGTTCGAGGTCCCCGAACTCCCTGATCTGGGACTGGGCGCTCCCGGCGTAGTCCGGTGGAACCTGCACGGCCATCGTCACCTCGTCGAAGCGGATGGGGATGACGGGCCGGAGGGCATCGAGCGCGTCCTCGATCTGTGCTTCGACCGGCTCCATGGGATCGACGTCGAAACCCGCCTCCTCCAGGGCGCTCTCGATCCGGTCCGGCGGGTGCGGGGCGTCGTCCATCTGGGGGTTCACTGCGTTGCGCGCGATCCGGTCGATGAGCTTCCGGCGCTTGCGCTCGAGCATCTTCTGGCGCTGTTCGGCGGTGATCTGGATCTCCCCCCGCTTGATGACCTCGGGGATGATCTCCATCGGATCGGTCGTCCCGAAGACCGTCTCGATGTCCGATTCGGCCGGGCGATCCCCCCGTGAGGCGTTCTCGAAGACGTCCCGGGCGGCGATGACATCCTCGAGGTCGCCCTCGAACTCCCCGCGCTTGATCGCGAGGGCCGCGTCCGGATCGACCAGCACCTCGAAGCGAGCGCCGTGGGACTCCAGGCGCGCCGTCACCGCATCGTCAAGTGATATCATAGACGCAGATAGGGGAGGGAGGGTGAAAAATGTAGCACGTCGGCGCTACTCCGAGAGGAGGTCGGCCTCGGCGAGGGCCTCCCGGAGTTCCTCATCGGTGAGCTGCAGGTACCGTTCCGATTTCGCGTCGACGGTGGCCGCACCGACCTCGCTCGGGTCGATCGGTTCCTCGCTCACCGAGCCCAGGGCCCGCAACCCGAGCGAGACCGCCTCCGAGAGGTCCATCTCGGGGTCGTAGTGATCCTGCAGGAACGCCTGGAGGTCCTCGCGATCCGACCCGATGGCGATGGCTCGCCACTCGTAGGGGGTCCCGCTGGGATCGATCTCGAACAGGTGCGGTCGTCCGTCGTCCAGCCCGCCGACCAGCAGGGCCACGCCGAAGGGGCGGGCGCCGCCGATCTGCGTGTACTGCTGGATGTGATCGGTCACGCTCTTGGTCAGGGCCTCGACGCCCATCGGCTGTTCGTAGCGGAGGCGCTCGAGTTGGGCGTCCCGCCGGGCGAAGTCGATCAGCTGGCGGGCGTCGGCGACGAGGCCGGCACTCGCGATGCCGATGTGGTCATCGACCTTGTGGAGCTTCTCGACGGAGTCGGACTCGATCAGGGTGGAGCGGCTCGGCTTATCGGCGATCAGGGCCACGCCGTCGTCGGCCCGCACGCCGATGCTTGCGGTTCCGCGCTTGACTGCCTCCCGGGCGTACTCGACCTGATAGAGTCGGCCGTCCGGCGAGAAGATGGTGATACCTCGATCGTAGGCTTGCTGCTGTTGTCGTCCTTGCATTCAGAGATCCTGGGGCGTTGCCCCAACGCGGGTTCCTTCGAGTGTCAGATCGACCCGGTCGGCCCGACGTCTCGCCACACCGGTTCGATCCCCGTACTCGACGTCCTCGCTCCCGGTCGGTTCCGGCGGGCCACCCATATAGCTTTCCTCGGCGGCCCGAATGGTTCCGCCCACTCCCCGGACGCCCACCCGGACCGGCGTGTCCTCGATTGACTCGACACAGGCCAGGGCCGCCCGTGCCCGGTCGACGGCGCCACGCCGGACCCGGACGATCGCCGCGCCGCCGCCGGGGCCGATCTCGGTCTCGATGAGTCGGAGGTCGAGCTCGGCACTCCCGGCGTCGCCCAGAAGCGTTCGTGCCGCCGTCCGGATCGCATCCTGGAGTGAGGATGCCGAGACGCGCAGGTCCGCCCAGGTCTCGATCTCGACGGCGAGGTACCGATAGCGGGGCTGGAGGTGCTTCGGGAGGTGGCGCACGGGCGGGCTTGTACGCGAACGATTGTAACTCCACGGGTCCTCACTCCGGATCTTCGATCCGGACGCCCGGCGAGACGACCGCGGGGTCCCGACGGGCCCGATTGCGCCGGGCGATCTCCCCCCAGCGATCGAGGCCCGCCTCGATCTGCTCGCGATCGAACCCGATCAGTTCGCCGACTGCGAGCAGTTCCCGCGGTCCCCGGACCTGGAGGTGGGTCTCCGGGGCCGCCGAGACCACGAATGGAGCCCCGGCGTCCTCGATGAGTTCCCGGAGCTTCCGGAGGCCCTGGATGGCCCGGACGCGGTCGTCCCCGGACTGGCGGAGGACCGGGCCGAGGGTCACCTCGAGCGCCACCCCGTTTCGGGCCGCCGCGTTGGCGATCACGTGGTTCACGTCTCCGGCCCCGCCCATCGGGTCGGCGAGCACGTCGACCCGGGGGGTCTCGACCGCGAACCGGTTCATCTCGGGGTCTCGCCCCCGGAGCAGCAACACGTCTGTCTCCGGGCGTCGGTTGCCGATCGCGCCGCTGGCGGCTGACTTCTCGCGGGCCGTGATCTCGATGCCCCGGACCACGTCGATCCCGTAGCGGTCGGCGAGGGTCCCGGCCTCGGCGTCGACTGGCGCGGACTGCCGGTTGCGCAGGACCAGCCCGTCGAATCCAGCCCGGGCGGCCGTCAGGGCGAACCGGGCGGGGGTCGTCCCGCCCCCCGCATGCACCCGGACTCCCTCGTACATCTCAGGAGAGGGCCTCGCGAGCGTTTTCCAGGGCCGCCTCCCGCTCGGCGGGATAGGCCTCGACCTTCGCCCGAAGCGTGATGCCATCACCGCGGGTTATCTCGCCCCGGGCGGCGGCCTGCTTGTCGAGCGTGAGGTAGAGGGCGTTGTTGTCGTCGAGCCGATCGGAGAGCTCCCGCCGGAGCGCCGCGAAGTCAAGGTGCTCGCGCAACTCGTCGAATATCGCCTCGATCTCGGCGGCGCGATCGACCCGGGCGCTGAGCACGGCGATCCGGTCGCCGTGGTGGCCCTCCCCGACCGTCGATTGGATCTCCGCCTCCGGTGGGAGGAGGGTCCGGAGCGCCCCGCGCACCCGGTCCTCGTCCTCCGTCGCATAGCAGAACGCCCGGAGGTCGACGTAGTGAAAGGGAAGGCCCATGCCCGGTTACGCGTCGTCCTCGACCGCTTCGAGGTGGTCCTCGGGCACGCCGGACTCCGATCCGTCCTCGAAGGAGACGGTGTAGTTCGCGTCGCCGAACATCGTCTCGACCACCTGGGTCACGGTGCCGACCTCGCCGTCGAATTCGCTGTGTTCGTCGTGCAGGCGTACCTCGTCGTCTTCCTCGAATGGCATATCACGGGATATTTCCCGCCTTCATTAAAGTCAACCGGTCTCCGCCACGCCGGAGCTGCCCGCGTTCTTGGCGGTCAGTCTATCTGATCGATCGTCTCCTCTGTGTCCTTCCCCAGGACGAGCTTCCAGACCAGCGCGATGAGGATGAGCGCGACGCCGACTTTGAGGATTGTGCGTCCCATACGTCGGGATACGACGGTATCAGATATACATTTTCTGCCCGTTCGCCGGGGGGAGTGACCACGCGTCGGAGCGATTACGTCTCGATGTGGTCCGGAATGTCCTCGCGGATGATCGTCTCACAGTAGCGACACTGGACGCCGGCGTCGAGCACCGCGAAGTGGGTGTCCACCGGTTCGCCGGCGTTCGTGATGCAGTTGGTGTTCGGACAGGAGAGCACCCCGATCACGGATTCCGGGCGCTCGACGCGGTGTTTCTCCGCGACCTCGTACTCACGGATGATGTTGATCGTGGCGTCGGGGGCGATGAGCGAGAGGACGTCGAGTTCGTCCTGGCTCAGCTCCATCCCCTCGACTTTCACCACGTCCTTGTGTCCCAGGCGATCGCTCGGGACGTTGATCCCCACGCTCACGGTCTCGCCCTCGGTGCCGTCGATGTCGAGGATGGCGAGCACGCGCAGGGCCTCACCGGCGGTGATGTGGTCGATGACGGTTCCGTTCTCGATCTTGCTCACGCGGAGTTCGGTGTCTGAATCGCTCATAGTAACATGTCGAGAAGCGCCATGCGAACTGGCACGCCGTTGTGGGCCTGTTCGAAGTACTTCGCGCCCGGCAGTTCGTCCACGTCGGGGGCGATCTCGTCCACCCGGGGCAGGGGATGGAGGACGGTCAGGTCCTCGTTGTGATTCCGGATCGTCTCGGCGGAAAGCCGGTAGCGGCCGGCCACCTCGTGGTACTCGTCCTCGTCGGGGAACCGCTCGCGCTGAATCCGGGTCACGTAGAGCACGTCGAGTTCGGAGAGGATCTCCTGGAACTCCTCGTGTTCGTTGACCCGGGCCCCCTGCTCGTGGAGGTCATAGCGCACGCTTCGGGGCAGGCGGAGGCTCTCCGGACTGATGAAGTGCTGGCGAGTGTCGAAGTTCGTCAGCGCCTGGGCGAGGGAGTGAACGGTGCGGCCGTACTTCAGGTCGCCCATGATCCCGATGGTGAGGTCGTCAAGCCCCTCCTCCTCGCGGATCGTGAACAGGTCGAGGAGCGTCTGTGTGGGGTGCTGTCCCGCCCCGTCCCCGCCGTTGAGGAGGGGGACATCCACGTACTCCGTCGCCATCGTGGCCGCCCCCTCCATCGGGTGGCGCAACACGATCCCGTCCGCGTAGCCCTCGATCACGCGGAGCGTATCGGCCAGGCTCTCGCCCTTCGTGACACTGGAGTACTCGACGGGCCCCATGTCGATGACGTCCCCGCCGAGTCGCTTGGCGGCCGCCTCGAAACTCATCTTCGTGCGGGTGCTGGGCTCGAAGAAGGCCAGGGCGAGCAACGCCCCCTCGAGGCTGCTGTCCCGCCGGCCGGCGGCGAAGTCCGCGGCGCGGTCCAACACCTCCTCGATGTCCGACCGCGATAGCTGTTTCGCGGAGATCACGTGCTCGTGACGCATTACGTAACCGACTGCGTGGCAGGGTATTGAATCTCCCGTTTGGCCGAGACCGGTCCGGGGGTTCTTCCGTGAGGACCGGCCCACGGTATCCCATGCTCGCTGTCACCGGCGGCAAGGGCGGGGCTGGAAAGACGACGACCGCGCTGGGGTTGGCCGGGGCGCTCGCGGAGCGGCGGCGACGGCCGATCGTCGTCGACGCCGACGTCGACATGCCGAATCTCCACATCCGTGCCGGCGTCGAGGACACGGGCCTCGAAACGCTCGCGTCGGGCGGATCGCTCGAGGCGGCCGCGGTGGAATCCGACCGGTATCCCGGCGTGTCGGTCGTGGGGGCGACCCCCGGCACCGACCTCGAGCGGGCCCTCCGCCGCGTCGTGACCGACCGGCCGGTGCTCCTCGACGGGGCCGCCGGGGCCTCCGAGCGGGCGGTCACGCCGCTTCGACACGCCGATCACGCGGTCGTGGTCTCCCGGGCCACGCCGGCCTCGGTGACCGACAGCGTCAAGTCAGTCCGGATGAGTCGGGCCGTGAAGGCCCCGGTCCTCGGGGTGGTTCTCAGTCACGCCGCCGAGGTTCCACCCCGGACGGGCGAGACCCTCGGGGCCGACCCCGTCCTCTCGATTCCCCCCGTCGAGGCCCCCACGACTGACCCCCGGGCACGGATCGTCTACGATCGGATCCTGGACCGGTGGGCGAACGCTTAATGGGGTTCGCTCCCACTGTCAAGCCGATGGGGGGCAAACGGTCCACCGGGGTCGAGGTCCTCGACCGCGAACTCGACGGGGGGTTGCCGGCCGGGAGCGTGGTCGCCTACCAGGCCCCGGCGGCCAGTCAGGGGGAGTTGCTGCTCTACGAGCTGACCCGCCCCCGGGAGACCCTCTATCTCACGACCGTCCGGACCGAGGACGCCATCATGGACGCCATCGAGGCGGCAAAGGCCCCGACGGGCGATCCGGCGGTGCAACTGATCACCGGGGAGGATCGGATCGAGGACATGCGACGGGCCGTGAGAAACGCCATCGACGGGATGACGGTCATCGTCGATCCGGTCGACCCGCTCGAACGGGCCGACCGGCCCCGGTACGAGCGCCTGCTCAACGAGATCCGAAATCACATGATCAACACGGGCGGCATCGCCTTCCTGCACGCCCTCGAGGGCGATCGGATCCCGCCGCTCCGGGAGACCACCCAGCACGTGGCCGACGTGGTTCTCGACCTCGACGTGTCGCTCAAGGGGGGCGAGGTCGACTCGCGGCTCACGGTCCGGAAGTACCGCGGCGGGAAGATTCCAAACGAGACGATCAAGCTCGATCTCACCGAACGGGTGCGGGTCGATACGAGCCGGGATATCGCCTAGGTCTCCTCCTCGACGTCGAGTTCGTCCACGTCGAGTTCGTCCATGATCTCCTCCGTGTCGACGTCGGCATCCTCGAGTGAGCCCTCGATGTCGCCGAGGCCGCCGCCCATTCCGCCCATGCCGGGCATCGCGGGCGCGCCGTCGATGATCTCCTGGACGATGACCCGATCGATGTCCACCTTCTCGATGACGTCACCGAGGATCTGCTGTTTGGACATCATCCACTGCTGGTTGAACTGGAGCTGTGGGGTGCTCTCGATGTAGAGGGTCTCCTTCTCGACGGTCTGTGTCTCCGTCTCGGTCTCGGCCTCCTCGCCTTCGGCCTCGACCTCGACTTCCTCCTCGACCTCGTCGGTCTCGAGGTGCATCTCCAACTCGACGTCGAAGAAGGTCTTGAGCAGGCCGCGGGCGCGCTCGACGGGGTCCTCGACGGTGTCGAGGATCTCGTACTCGTACTCCACGTCCTGGCCGGCCAGCGGGTGGTTGAAGTCCACCCGGGCCCGCCCGCCGACGATCGTCTCGACGTGTCCGTGTTCCCCGTCGACGTCGACGTGGGCACCGGGGTACCGGTCGTCCTCGGGGATCTTCTCGGCGCTGACCGTCCGGACCTGGTCCTCGTCGTACTCGCCGAAGGCCTCCTCGGCCGGCACGACGACACTCCCCGTCTCGCCGACCTCGCGCCCGACGATGTCGGACTCGACGGCCGGGAAGAGGTGCCCCTCGCCCAGCACGATCGTCCGGGGCGAGAACTCCTGGTTCTCCGTGTCGACCCCTTCCTCCTCGGCGATCTCCTCGTCGGTCGTGTCAACCAGATCGCCGTTCTCGACCGTCCGGGCGGTGTAGGCCACTTCGACGAAGTCTCCGTCCTGCAGCCCCGTCTCCTCGGCGTCATCCGCCGCGGCATCGGCCGATTCGGCCGGCTCTTTGTCACTCATACCCCAAGAGAGTCCCGTTCGACCCTTAAGAATCACGGTCCGGCGATCTGCCCGCATCGCAACGTTTAGCCCCCTGCACGCGAGAAAGTGACACATATTCATGTCATCGGCCGAAGTATCGGGAGACACCACGGAGGAGGGTTCGCCGGACCTCACCTACCCCGAGGAGGACTGGGGCGGATTCATCAAAGAGCACCTCGGGCCGTCGCTGCTCTGGGCGCTCCTGGGCATCGGGGGCAGCCACATCGTCCTGGCCCCGACCCTCGGCGGGCGCTATGGGGTCTTCGGCGTCTGGGTCGTCGCGCTCATCTACCTGGCCAAGTACGGCGGCTGGGAACTGGGCATTCGGTACAGCTATGGCATCGGTCGCAATCCGGTCGAGGGCTATGGCGACCTCCCCGGGCCGACTCACTGGGGACAGGTATTCACGATGCTCGTCTACCTCGTCGGGTGGACGGTGATATTGGCCTCTGTCGGGTTCAGCGCGGCCACCTTCCTCGACGCGCTCGTGCCGGTCCTCTCCGCGATTCAGCTGTACATCCTGTTGATCGCGGTCGCCGTCGCCCTGACGATCGTCTCCCGGTATGACTGGCTCGAGAACCTGATGAAGGGGTTCGTCGTGGTCCTGGGTGGACTGATCGTCCTGGGCGTGGTCGTCTCCCCGCCCGCACCCTCCCGCATGATCGAGACTGCCCTCACGGTCCCGAAGCTCACCTCGCCGGTCTTTATGGGCCTGTTCGCGGCGCTCGCGGGCTACGCCCCGACGGGACTGAGCACCACCGTCTCCATCGGGAGCTGGAGTCTCGCCAAGGATGAGGGGGCCCAGGCGCTGCGCCGGCAGGACTACGACCCGACCGACGACCGCTTCCGGGAGTACATCGCCAGCTGGATGCGAACCGGCATCCGGGACTTCCGGGTCGCCTACGTCTTCAGCTTCGTGTTACTCGTGAGCATGATTCTGCTCGCCACCGCCGTGCTGTACCCCACGCCGCCGCGGAATCAGAACCTCGCGCTGGCAATCGGCGGCATCCTGCAGGAGAGTTTCGGTGACTGGACGTTCTACCTGATCGTCGCGGGCGCGTTCGCCGCGCTCTACTCCACGGTCATCACGGTCACGGACGGGGCGGCACGGGTCAACGCGGACACGCTCCCGCTGGTCCTGGACCGGGAGATGAACACCGAGCGTCTCCGGCGGGGGTTCATCCTCCTGATGGGCGCCGCCAGTATCATCCCGATTCTGGTCATCGGGAAGCTACCCGTCACGCTGATGGTGTTCTCCGCCGCGCTCATGGCGATCCTCCAGGTGTTCTTCTACCTCGCGAATTACTACGTCGTCCGGGAGCACCTCCCCGAGGCCTACCAGCCGAGTTCGGCAAAGCGGGTCTACTACGCCATCACCATCCTGCTCGTGATCGGCTTCGGACTCATGGGCGGGCTCTCAAAGCTCGGCCTCGTCGGGTGAGACCGATCCGGCCGTCGAGCCCGACCGCTTTTCCCTCCGGACGCCTTCCCCGCGGCCATGTACGAGGTCGAGATGAAGGTTCGGGCTCCCCACGGGCCCGTTACAGAGGCGCTGTCGGCCGCGGACGCGACCCGAATCGGCCGCGTGGAGCAGACCGACGTCTACTTCGACGCCCCGCACCGGGATCTCGCGGCCAGTGACGAGGCGCTGCGCCTCCGCGAGGAGGGAAACGGGGAGTCCCGGACCGTCCTGACTTACAAGGGCCCGAAAGTCGATCGAGACTCGAAGACCCGCGAGGAGTTCGAGACCGGGATCGAGTCCCGCGAGGCCATGGAGGCCGCGCTCTTGGCCCTTGGCTTCGAGGCGACGGCGACCGTCGAGAAGACCCGGACCCGGTATGACCTTGACGGCGTGACGGTCTCGCTCGACGCCGTAAGCGGCGTGGGTGAGTTCGTCGAGGCCGAGGCCGCGGCCGCCGAAGGGTCCATCGAGGAGACCCGCGACCGGGTCGCATCGGCCCTCGAAACGCTCGATCTCGATCCCGACGCCCAGATTCGAACCTCGTACCTCGAACTCCTCCTCGACGACGGCGAGTGAGGTGGCTGCCGGGCAGCGGGTGATGCACTGGAGGTATGAGAACGGGCGGATAACTTTTCGCAAGTTATAGGAGCGGGCGTCGGGAAGATCCGACAATGTCCGAGCGGAACATCCGCGTCCAGTCACTCGACCGGGGCGCGGTCGAAGATCAGGAAATCGAGATCGTGGAGCGAAAGGGGATCGGACATCCCGACTCGATCTGTGATGGCATCGCGGAGGCGGTCTCGCGGGCGCTGGCTCAGACCTACCTCGACCGCGTCGGCAAGGTGCTTCACTACAACACCGACGAGACCCAGCTGGTCGCCGGGGACGCCGCGCCCGCCTTCGGCGGCGGCGAGGTCGTCGAACCCATCTACATCCTCATCGTCGGCCGGGCGACCAAGCGCTATGAAGGCAGGGCGATTCCGGTCGACTCCATCGCCCTCGAAGCCGCCCGGGACTACCTCCGGGAGACCCTTCCCAACCTGGATCTCGAGACCGACGTCATCGTCGACGTCCGCCTGGGCGAGGGGTCGGGCGACCTCCAGGAGGTCTTCTCCGAGGACGGCGGGACCGTTCCGATGGCCAACGACACGAGTTTCGGCGTTGGTCACGCACCGCTCTCTGAGACCGAACGGATCGTCTACAACACCGAGCGCCGGTTGATCGAGGACTTCGGCCCGGACCACCCCGCCCTCGGACCGGACATCAAGGTGATGGGCAAGCGCGAGGGGTCGATCATCGATCTGACGGTGGCGGCCGCGCTGGTCGACACCTACGTCCCGAACATGGAGGCCTACCGGGCCGAGGTCGACGCGATCCGGGAGTACGTCGCCGCTCTGGCCGAGGAGTACACCGACCGGGAGGTGCGGGTACACGTCAACACCGCCGATGACCCCGCCGAGGGCGCGATATATCTCACGACGACGGGCACCAGTGCCGAACAGGGCGATGACGGGTCGGTCGGTCGGGGGAATCGCGCCAACGGCCTGATCACTCCCAACCGCTCGATGTCCATGGAGGCCACGAGCGGGAAGAACCCGGTCAATCACATCGGGAAGATCTACAACCTCCTCTCGACCGAGATCGCCAAGCGGGTCGTCGCCGAGGTCGCGGGGATCCGCGACCTCCGGGTGCGCCTGCTCAGCCAGATCGGCAGCCCCATCGATCAGCCCCACGTCGCGGATGTCCACGTGGTCACCGAACCGGGCCACGAACTGTCCGGCGTGGAGCCCCGGATCCGGGAGATCGTCGACGAGGAGCTCGCGGGGGTCCAGGACGTCACCCAGGCGGTCATTCGCGGCGACCTCTCCACGTTCTAACGGAAGGCGCTTTTGTCTCGAGTGCCCAGTCAGTCCATGCAGCTGCCGGGCGCGGATCGGGTCATCGTCCGCCACGGGGACATCGGGATCAAGTCCAGTCGGGTCCAGTCCTGGATGGAGGAAACGCTCGGGGAGAACCTGGCGGCGATGCTGGCACACCGCTCGGTCCCGGGCGAGGTACTCCAGTCCTGGGGCCGGCTGTTCGTCGACTCCCCTGACCCGCACGCCGCCGCGGACGTCGCCGCCGACGTCTTCGGCGTGGCCTCGGCCAGTCCGGCCCGATCGGTCGAGTCCGACCTCGGGGCGATCGGCGACGCGCTGGCCGCAGTCGCCGAGGCGACCTACGACGGGGGGTCCTTCGCGGTCGAGGCGAGCCGGGCCGGCGATCACCCCTTCACCAGCCAGGAGGTCTGCCAGGTCGGGGGCGACGCCATCTGGCACGCGGTCGAGGAGGACTTCGAGCCCGCGGTGGATCTCGACGATCCCGATCACCGATTCGAGGTCGAAGTCCGGGACGAGCGGGCCTACGTCTTCCGCGAGCGCATCGACGGGCCCGGCGGGTTCCCCGTCGGGACCCAGGATCCGCTGGTCGCGCTGGTGAGCGGCGGGATCGACTCGCCGGTCGCGGCCTGGCTCGCGATGAAGCGCGGTGCGCCCGTCCTGCCGGTGTATTTCGATCTGGGAGCCTACGGCGGGGTCGACCATCGAGCACGGGCCGTCGAGACCGTCGAGCGATTGGCCGGATACGCGCCCGGCCGGGACTGGGCGCTCCGGATCGCGCCGATCGGCGATGCGCTCTCGGCGCTGGAAGACCGGGTCGGGGACACGCGCATGCTCTCGGTCCGACGGCTCATGCTCCAGGTCGCCGGGGAGATCGCCGCCGAGACCGGCGCCCGGGGGATCGTCACCGGCGAATCGATCGGACAGAAGTCGAGTCAGACCGTCACGAACCTCCGGGCGACCGACGCGGCGACCGAGTGGCCGGTCCATCGGCCGCTGCTCTCCTTCGACAAGCAGGAGATCATCGAGCGGGCCCGCGAGATCGGGACCTACTCCACCGCGACCATCGACGCCGGCTGCAACCGGATCGCCCCGGACCAACCCGAGACCGGGGCCCCGCTCGACCGGGTTGAGGGGGCCGAGCCGGACCACCTGGCCGACTGGGCCGGGGAGGCAGCCACGGACTGCACCGTCCAGCCGATCGAACCGGCGGTCGATCCCAGGGCGGAATGACCGAGGTCTGCCTTCGCGGGCAACCGGAAACCGACATTCGGGAGGCCCTACTCGCCTACGAGACCGCCCGGTCTGCACTGGCCCCCTACGAGCACCGCGAGCCCTTCGCGAACACCATCGCCGTCGAGACGGTGAGCCTGGGGGCGGCCGTCTCGCTTCTGAACGACCTCTCCTGGTACCTCGCCCGGACGACCGAGGAGACGATCCTCCGGGAACCCTCCGTGGACGAGGAGGAGTGGCTCTCTCGCGCCCTGGCCGAACAGATCCGGAGCGGCGAGGTCCCGCCCGAGGAGACCGGCAAGTACCTCAAGGTCTACGGCCTCGCGGGCGACGAACTGGTCGAGCCGATGTTCCTCGCCCGGCGAGACGGGGCCGTTCCCGAGTACGACCTCGCCGACGTCCCGGAGACGGTTCGGATCCGCGTGACCGAATCGGAGTTCACGTCCGGGTAGGCCACGTTCGTGTATATCTCGATCGTATATCGACGGTAACATTTACACGAGCGTGGGACGATTTTCCCGACATGACCGAACGAGTCCTCCTCGTCGGGGGCGGCGGCCGGGAACACGCGATCGCCCGATCGCTGTCGGACGCGGCGGTTTTCGCGTACAGCAGCAACCGCAATCCGGGGATCGCCGAGATCGCCGAGCGGATACGAACCGGGTCGGAGACCGATCCCGAGGCAATCCTCGACTTCGCGACCGAGGTCGAGGCCACGGTGGCGATCGTCGGCCCGGAGGGCGCGCTGGCCGCGGGAGTGGTGGATGCCCTCGAGGACGCGGGGATCTATGCCTTCGGACCGCGGGCGGAACAGGCCCGCCTGGAGACCGACAAGGCCTACCAGCGGGAGTTCATGGTCGAGAACGACATCGACGCTCGACCCGACTTCGAGATCTTCGAGGCCGTCGAGCCGGCCGTCGCGTACCTGGAATCAGTCGAGGCGGACGTGGCTGTCAAACCGCGTGGATTGACCGGCGGCAAGGGCGTCCGGGTCACCGGCGATCAGCTCTCGAGGGCCGAGGCCGTCGAGTACGTCAGGGAGAGCGACTACGAGGAGTGGGTCATCGAGGAGCGCCTGCGCGGCGAGGAGTTCACGGTTCAGGCCTTCGTGGCCAACGGGAGCCTGCGACCGACCCCGGCCGTACAGGACCACAAGCGCGCATACGAGGGGGATTCGGGGCCCAACACGGGCGGAATGGGGTCGTACAGCGACGCACGGGCCATCTTGCCGTTCATGTCCGCGTCGGACTACGAGGCCGCCGTCGACGTGCTCGAGGAGACCGCCGCGGCCATGCCGGAGTTCCGTGGCGTGCTCTACGGCCAGTTCATGCTGACCGCCGAGGGCCCCACGGTCGTCGAGTACAACGTCCGGTTCGGCGATCCCGAGGCCATGAACACGCTGCCGGTGCTCGAGACTGACTTCCTCGACGTGCTCGTGGCGGCCCGCGAGGGCGAGGAACTCCCCCCGCTCTCCTTCGCGAACCAGGCCACGGTCTGCAAGTACGCGGTCCCGGCGGGCTACCCGACCGACCCGACGGCCGGGACGAAGGTCACTATCGACGGCGCCGCGGCCGGGAACGCCGACCTGTTCTACGCCTCCGTCGACGAGCGGGAGGACGGCCTGTACACCACCACCTCCCGGTCGTTTGCCGTCCTGGGCCGGGGAGAGACCATCGCCGAGGCGGAGCGCCGGGCCGAAACCGCCCTGGACGACGTGGGCGAGGGGTTTCACGTCCGTCACGACATCGGGACCGAGGAACTGATCCGGGCCCGGATCGACCACATGTCCGAACTCAGGGAGTGACAGGACTTTTCCCCGTCGGCGGTACCTTTCGGGTATGGACCTCGTCATCCCTGCCTTCGCGCTGCTCACCGGAATCATCACGGGTGCCGTCTTCGGATTCCTGCGGGCCCCGATACCGGCCCCGCCGAACCTGGCCGGCGTGCTTGGCATCCTGGGCATCTACCTGGGCTATGTCATCGTCGAGGGCAGCGAGTACTCCCTCGACCTGCTGGCGATTCTCGGCCTCCGGTAGTCAGTACGAGCGCTCCTCGGGCTCGTAGGCGACTGAGTCCCCCGCCAGTTGCACCGGTCGGTACCAGAGTTCGGGGTCCCCGTCGTTCCAGTTGACCAGCGTGTGAGAGAGCCACTCCTCGTCGCGGCGCTCCTGATACTCCGCCCGCCAGTGAGCGCCGCGTGACTCCTCGCGGGCGAGTGCCCCCATCGTGATGACCGTCGCGAGGTCGATGATGTTCCGCGTCTCGATGGTGTGCTGGAGGTCCGTGTTGAAGGTTCGAGAGGGGTCCTCGACCGAAACCGCCGCGTAGGCCTCACGGGCCGCGCTGATGTCCCCGAGGGCGGTTTCCAGTCCCGCCGACTCGCGGAAGACGTTGACGTGCTCGGTCATCGTCTCCTGGACCGTCTCGCGCACGGTGACGTGATTCACGTCGGTCTCGCGCTCGAGGAGCGTGTCGATCCGTTCGGATTCGGCCGCGACGGCCCGTTCGAGCAGTTCTGCCGCCCGGCGGTCGCTCCCCCCTTCGACCGCGTCGGACGCCGGGGCGGTCGGGCCCAGGTCCGTCGGCCACTCGCGTTTCTCCCACTCGACCCCGGGGGATGGCCCCACCTCGATTTCCGGGTCCGGCAGGTCCGCCCCGGCGGCGTTCCGGCCGGCCCTGGCCCCGAAGACGAACAGTTCGGGAAGCGCGTTCCCGCCCAGGCGGTTGGCGCCGTGCAGGCTCACGCAGGCCGTCTCGCCGGCGGCGTAGAGCCCCGTTATGCAGGTCGCGCCGTACTCGTCGGTCTCGATGCCGCCCATGGCGTAGTGCTGGCCCGGTTTCACCGGCATCGGCTCCTCGAGCGGATCCACCCCCTCGAAGTCTCGGGCCAGGCCGACGATGTTCTCCAGGCGGTCCATGATCCGCTCCTCGCCGAGGTGGCGCATGTCCAGGAGGACGTGATCGCCGTCGAATCCCCGTCCCTCCTGGATCTCGGTGAGTTCGGCTCGCGAGACGACGTCCCGGGAGGCCAGTTCTCCCTCGTCGGGGGCGTAGCCGCGTTCGAACATGAACCGCTCGCCGGCGCTGTTGAACAGACGACCACCCTCGCCGCGGACCCCCTCGGTGATGAGCACGCCCGTCGAGGGGAGGGTCGTCGGGTGGAACTGGATCATCTCCATGTCCTCGAGGGGGACCCCCGCCCGGAAGGCCATCGCCATCCCGTCGCCCGTGTTGGCGACGGCGTTGGTGGTATGCTCATAGACCTGGCCGAGGCCGCCGGTCGCGAGGACCACTCCACCGGCGGCCCGAAAGCCCTCCACCTCCCCGGTCGTGAGGTTCATCCCGACCACCCCGTGGCAGGTCCGGTCGTTCGGGTCGGATTCGTCCGTGACCGCGAGCCGGGTGACGAAGTACTCCTCGTAGACGGGGATGTCCTCCTTGAGGCCCTGCTCGTAGAGGGTGTGCAGGAGGTGATGGCCGGTCTCGGCTCCGGCGTAGGTCGTCCGGGGGAACGAGAGGCCGCCGAAGGGGCGCTGGGAGACGGTCCCGTCCTCCTCGCGGGAGAAGGGCATCCCCCAGTGTTCGAGTTGCATCACCTCCGACGGGGCGGTCCGGGCGAAGGCCTCGACCGCCGGCGCGTCGGCCAGATAGTCCGCGCCTTTCATCGTGTCCTTCGCGTGGGCCTGCCACGAGTCGCCCTCGCGAAGCGCGGCGTTGATGCCGCCCTCGGCGGCCCCGGTGTGACTTCGGACGGGGTGGAGCTTCGAGATGATGGCCACGTCAGCCCCCTCGGCCTGGGCCGCGATGGCCGCTCGCAGTCCCGCGCCGCCCCCGCCGACGACCAGCACGTCGTGTTCGTACATGGTTACCAGAATGCGAGGGACGCCTTCGTGGCGTCCCGCTTGAGCTGTTGGATGTGTTCGGTGAGTGGAATATCCTGCGGACAGACCATGGTGCAGGAGAACTGCGTCTGACAGCGCCAGACGCCGTCCTGCTCGGTGAGCGATTCGAGTCGTTCTTCGGCCCGCGTTTCGCCCTCGCGTTCGTCGGCGTAGAACCGATAGCCCGTGTTGATCGCCGCCGGACCCAGATAGACCGACTCGTCGGCCGCGATGGTACACGAGGAGGTGCAGGCGCCACACCAGATGCAGCGGGTGCTCAGCTTGATCTCCTCGCGGTTCTCGGGGCTCTGTCGGCGCTCCTCGAGTTCGCCCGGCGGCGGGTCGTCGGGATCGAAGTAGGGGTCGACGGCCCGCATCCGCTCGTAGAAATCGTCCATGTCGACGACCAGATCCTTCCGGACGGGGTGGTGGGGGAGGGGTTCGATCCGGATCGGCGTCCGCAGGTCCGATATCTGTGTCTTGCACCCGAGTCGCTGGGTCCCGTTGACGAAGAGGGCGTCCGAGCCACAGACCCCCTGCCGACAGGAGTGGCGAAAGGTGAGTGAGGGGTCCTGCTCGTTCCGGGCCTCGATCAACGCGTCGAGCACCGTCATGCCCTCGTGGGTCGGAACCTGAAAGGCGTCGAAGCGTGGCTCTCGCTTGTCCTCGACCTCCGGATCGTAGCGAAAGACCCGCAGTTCGACCGCGTCACTCGCCGCCGAAGCGTCCGCATTCGCGGCGTGCACCTCCCCCGTCTCGGGGGGCGATAGCGTGTCCTCGCTGCCCGCCATCAGGCGACCACCCCCGCCAGGGCGACCGCGACGCGGATCCCCTGGACGACGAGTACCGTTCCGGCGATGCCCAGGAACCAGGCCACAATCTGCTTCGGGCGACCGCTGAGCCCCCGGTTCACCAGGGCGTTGTAGATCCCGTTGACGCCGTGGAAGGCAGCCGTCACCAGGAAGACCACCAGCACGGCGGCATAGCCCAGCCGGTCCATCCGGAGGGCCGACCCCCGGAGCGTGATCGTGGCGGCGTGGTTCACGAAGTGCAGCCAGAAGAAGTGAAAGCCGAGCGTGGCCAGCAGGACGACCGCCGTGACCCGCTGGAGAAACCAGGCGAGCGAGCCCGACCGAAACGCGCTCCGGCGTCGCCCGCTCACCATGGGAGGACCTCCGGCGGGAGGAAGACGGGCACGCTCGCGAGCGTGATCACCGCCGTCACCGCGAGTGCGGCGTAGAACAGTTCGACCTGCCGCTCGAGCCCATAGCCCAGGTCCACGAACAGGAGTCGGACCCCGTTCGTCATGTGGAAGACGGCGGCGGTCAACAGTCCCAGCTCGAGGATCCGCACCAGGAGGATGCCTTCGAGTCCCTGGAGCGTTCGCGTGTACAGGCCGGTCCCGGCCGCGATCGCTTCGGGGGACGAAGCGGCCGGGATCGCCGTGCTGAGAACGGCAACGTGGGCGAAGAGATACCCGGTGAGAACCCAGCCGGTGACCTTGTGGAGGAGCCAGGCCCACATGCCCGGGGAGAAGGTCCGAAATCGGCCGAAGTCCTCGATTCGACCGCGGTCGAGGGGCGCTGCCATAGTGGGAGGGGGACGGCGGGACACATAGAACTTGCCCCGGTCAGTCGGGCCAGCGAACCCGGCCGTCCGATCGCCCGCGGACATTCGTCGCTCGTGGTCGAGGAACCGATTCGACGGCTTTAAACCGAAACGTGGGATAGCCATGGATGCGCTCCGTTGGTGTAGTCCGGCCAATCATCTTGGCCTTTCGAGCCGAGG
>JBDGTI010000083.1:0-29480 GCA_042216995.1 Halodesulfurarchaeum sp. | reverse complement strand
CTCCTTCGACAAACCGGGAGATCTCATGCACAGATTTTGGCATTCGCAACTACACATACCAGTATTTCATATAGCGATATGGAGTTTATACTCGCCTCCGAGTGGTCGTAGCGATTACGACACCAGGAGACCCCCTGAGCCGGTCCGACAGAGAAGCAATCGAGCGATCGCATGGAGAACCGCTCGGGGCCACGTGGTTCGAGACGCGAAGCGTCCTCATCACGGAGATCACCGATTTCCGTACGACCCGAGGCACTCGTTGGCCATCCGTAGAGAGAAGCATACCAGCCAGGAGCAATCGACGTTTCACGATTGGTCGAAGTCCGTGTCGATTCGGAGAACTCCGATCGGGCAAAGCTTCGAGGAGTTGGATGGGATATGCGAGCGCATCTCGGACCTCGAAGTTCCAGCAATGGGCGTTCCGCGAACTGCGACGACAGACCGCATAAGCCAAGGCAGAGGGAAACCATCGGGACGGTGACGACACAACTTCGCACACAAGTATCTCCAGAACCGGCACAAGTCTGGTTCTGGGGCGACCCATCACCTCGCCTGAAGTCGGGAACGCTGAACGGGAACGGCGACTACGCGCTATCCACAGTCTAGTGGACAGACCGGGATCACCGACAAACCTCGGCGTTCACGCCGAGGTAGGTGACCCGATAGACACGAACATAAATCACATTTCGCGATATACAATGGCCCCCTACCTTCCTGAGCCAGCAGTCAAAAAGGGCGACGGAGGGTACGCTGACTGGGTGATCGTCGCAATCCACGGTCTCCGCGAATATCCCGATCTGTATCGGCAGCTCCGTGATTTCACGAGATGCATGGCACCGTCGAGAAATCGGGGCTCGACTTCAACACGGACGATCACACGACACCAAAATTTTCTATAACGTGAAACGTTCCGAAAGCACATGAGCAGCCCACGGACTCACGACACGACCACCACCTCGCTGCAGGTGCTCGATACAGTCGCCGAACTCGAAGGCGGGACCCTCAGCGAGATCGCCGGGGAGCTGGGGATGGCGGTCAGCACCGCACACAAGCACCTCCAGACGCTGCGCGAGAACGGCCTGGTCGTCAAGCAAGAAGATCGATACCAGCTCGGGCTGAAACTGTTTCACCTGGGCTCCCGCGCCAAGCGGCGAGAGACCAAGTTCACCCTCGCCTGTGAGAAGACCTACGAGATCGCCAACCGGACCAGCGAGGTGGTGAACTTCTCGGCCCTGGAGAACGGGCGAGCGATCACGCTCTTTGACAGCCTGGAGACGGGGACCCTCGAGGGGTTCCAGCGGGGGCAGTACTTCTACCTGCACAGCACCGCCGCGGGCAAGGCGATGCTCGCGGAGATGGACGAGTCCCGGGTCGATGCGATCATCGAGCAGTGGGGCCTGCCCGAGCGCACCGAATATACGATCACCGACCGTGAAACGCTGGCCAGGGAACTCGACCAGGTGCGAAAACGGGGTTACGCGGTCAACGAACAGGAGGCCTGGGAGAACCTCAAGGCCGTGGCGGTCCCCGTCACGGACCCGAACGGGGACATCCTTGGCGCCATGGACATCTCCGGCTCGCCCAACCGGATCTCCTATGAGCGCTCGATCGCCCGAACCCTCGCCAACGGCGTCGAGGAACTGGAGGCCGCCCTCGAATCTCACACCGTCCTGGAGTCCCACTGGAACGACCGGTAGGCAAAACGCGGCGAATCGGGGGGCTCACGAACGGGTTTTCGGCGGACGGGGGATCTCGATCGTGAGAACCTGCCCACAAAAGCTGCAGCGCTCGCCAGCGTCGGTCCCGATCAGAAAATCGAAGCTGTTTCGGACGATTCCCGAGAAAAGCCGGCCCCGGCCGACGATTGAGGACTGATCGATCCAGCGATTTCGCCGCGGCAAAGCCGGCCCACAGGGCCGCCGACGGCTCCGATTACATGAAATCCGCAATGCCCGACTGCTTGTTCTTGTCATTCTCGAATATCGACTCGATCGAGCGTTCGAGGATGTGGAGGCGCTGTTTCGTGTACTCCCGACAGCCGTACTCCTCGGCGACCTCGATGGCCGTATCGAGGTACTTTGACACCGACCCCTCGTGGACGGTGAGCGTGATATCCCCGCCACACGAGGGGCACTCGCCGGTGAGCGGGGCGCGGCGGTACTTCGCCCCGCAGGAGAGACACCGGAACTCCTGGCGCGTGAACGCCCGGAGGTTCCCGATCAGGTCCGGCAGGAAGTGATACTCGATCACCCGCTCGGCGACGTCAGTCTCGTCGACGGCCCGGAGCTTGCGGGCCAGCTCGAGCTGGGCCTCCATCTTGTCCATCATCGAATCGAGGGTCTTGTACGCCGAGAGGTCCGGCCCGAGCGCGATGTCCGAGGTGTCGTGGGTGAAGCCAAAATCCGAGTAGGCCCGATCGGTTCCGAGGTGGTCCTCGGCGATCTCGATGTCCACCGCGTCCGGATCGGCCATCTCCCGGGTCGCCTCGTAGAACTCCCGGGGATACCGCTCGACCGTGTCGACGTTGTGGGCCTCGTCGTCGATCTCGGCCGGATCGATCCGCGAGGACATGACCAGGGGGGCGTCCATGCGCCCGCCCCGCTGGTCGGGGAGATAGTGCTTCGAGAAGTTGAGCAGCCCGTCCATCAGGAGCATCACGCAGTCCTCATCACCGTCACACTGCCCGACAAAGCGGCCATTTGCGAGGAGCGTGTTCGTGTTTTTCACCGTCAACGAATACGTGTGATCGACGTCGCTTTGACGCACGTCGATGGCCGTCACTTCGTCGAATTCGACGGGTCCAGTACGGCCATCGGCGGCGGTCGAAGCGGTGCCCAGACCGTCCCCCCGGGCCGTCCCGAGCCACCGGTCGAGCTGTGACCCCTCTGTTGGCGGCCCGCGGGTCGCCTCGAGATCCGGCCGGGGAACGAGGTCACCCGCCTCGACCTGGGAGGCGGCCAGTTCACAGACCCCATCCTCCCACGTCCGCATGGAGTGATCGGGCGTCACCGTCAGTGACCGGCCGGACTCGAAGGAGATCTCCAGGAGATGATCCGTCGAGACGTGTCTGGAGACGGCGGTGACCGGTTCCAGGGACGGGGATCCGTCCGCCTCGATCGAGGGAACGTGGACCGCCCCGTCGAGGTCCGTTACCAGCGTGCCGAAATCGTCCTCGCGGGGGTCCTCAAGCCGGTCCTCGACGACCGATTCGATCGGCTCCCGCCGCCATTCGCCCGCCTCGTCCTCGAACCAGAGGGTCGTCTCCGGGTGGAAGCAGTTCCGGCGCTTCGAGGCGTGAAAGTAGGGATGGGCGTACCCCACCGCCGCCGAGGTGAAGCCGGCCACCCGGCCGACCACCGCCGCGGAGGTGTGAGGCGCCATCCCGAAGACCAGCTCGCCGACCAGGTCCTCCCGGTCCTCGAGCTCGTAGAACGGCTCCATCCCGTAGTAGTCCGTGAGCAGTTCGTCGACGAAGTCCGCGGTCTTGAGCATGTGCTCGGCCGCGCCGTCCGAGAGGATCACGTCCTGCACCCGCAACTCGACCAGTTGATCGCCGTGCTCCAGGGGGTCGCCGTGGACGTCCCGTTCGTAGCCCAGCTCGCGGAAGTCCGCGACGGACACGTCGAGTTCGTTCGGCCGGACCGCCGTCACCGGCAGGTCGGTCATGTCATAGCGAACCGTCCCATCCTTGAACGCGGTGACGCCGTGTTTGGCCCGGAGTACGCCCTTCTCCATCGGCTCGGGGACCTTGGTCTCTGACATCAGCCCCTTGACGCCTTTCAGGATGTCAAAGGCCGATTCGCGCTCCCCCACGGCGGAGAGCGCCTCGGAGAACTCCCGGCCCACGTCGACGGTCTGGACCTCGACGTTCGAGAGTTCGCGCTCACAGCGCGGGCACTCGACCCGCCCCGCCTCGTCCGGTTCCGCCCGGACGTTGCAGTCGGGGCATTCGTAGGCGGGTTCCGTTCGGCCGTCACACGCCGGACACCGGGGCCGGTAGGTGTGCGTGCCACACTCGACGCAGGCCCGATCGCCGAGTTCGACCTCGACGGTGCCCTGGGTCCCCTCGATGGCGTCCCCGGCGGACGCGGCCTCGGCCACGTCCCGCTGGTCGCCGCCCGCGTCGCCGATCGGGAACAGGGTGTGGACGGCGGGGCTCAGGTCCCTGGACTCGGATTTCTCCGGGCGGCCCATCCGGTTTCCGACCCGGGTCGGCGCACGCTCGCGCACGTCGAACGGCGCGACCGCCTGGACGGCCTTCATCGCGTTCTCCCACTCGCGGGCCGCCTCCGGGAGGGCATCGATGGACCAGGTCCGCTCGCCGTCCGGAACCCCGATCGACTCGGCAAGCGGGCGCCAGGCCTCGATCCGGAGTGTCTCCTCGCGCTGGTGGTGTTCGACCAGGAGGGCTTCGAGGGCTTCGCGAACCGTCTCGGATCGGGGGATCTCCAGTGCCCCCTCGCGTTCGGCCCCCGCGGCCACCGCGTCGGCGAGGGCGTCCAGGGCCGCGAGGTCGATGTCGTGATAGAGGTAGGTGTACGCGGGGTGGAGCGGGGCGTCGTGGTCCCGGGCCCAGTTGAGGGCCTGTTCGGGTTCGGGCTCGGCGAGGTCGACGTACGGCGAGTCCCGCAGAGCCTGGACGTCGGCCCCGGCCGCCGAGAGGTCCTGGACCCACCACTCGACCGTGTAGGACGCGGGCGCGAGGGGCTGATTGTTCTCGACGAACTCGCCGTAGTTCACCAGGTATTCGCCGAGGTCGAGGATCGCCTCGACGCCGTTTCGAACCTCCAGGGCCTCGGCCGGATCGTCGATCCGGCGGACGTCGCCGTTCGCGAGTCTGACCGTCGGGCCCTCGATGGAGTCGACCGGGACCACGCCCGCGGCCTTGCCCGGGCGCTCGGTCTTGATCTGGGTGCCGGTCGCGAGGAAGTCATCGACCAGGTGCATCGTCGCCGGGTGGACCCCGGCGGTCGCGAAGCCGTGGTTGCGGGCCCGCCCGTATCGCAGGCGGAATCCCCCCGCCTCGCTGGGGTGGGAGAAGACCGGCCGACCGGCGATGAGGTCCCGCAGGTACGTCGACTTGGGTTTCGCCCGGGGCGGGCCGGCCGGGGCCTCGGTCGCCTCCGCGGTATCCTCATCCGTCTCGTCCCCCGGTTCGTCCTCGCCCACGTCGCCGTCGATCAGGGCCTGGAGCCAGGGCCACTCGACCGCATCGAGGTCGTCGGTGTATCGCTGGATCTTCGGGGCCTTGAGCGCCAGTCCCTCCGCGAGCACGAGACACATGCCCCCGCGGGGACTGTTGGTGTCGACCCGCTCGAGGTCACGATACCCCGAGACCTCGCCGTCGCCGGTGGCCTCCCCGTCGAGCATGATCGGGACGTTTCGGGCGATGTGGGTCGCCTCCTCGTCGGAGGGGGTGTACTGGAGGCCGGTCTCCTGGTCGTAGAGGGCGACCTCCTCGGCGTAGCGCTCGACCTCCGCCTCGCGGGGCTGGAAGGCCTCGATGCCCAGCAGCGAGCGGGCGTAGTCGGCGACCAGCACCGAGAGCGCCTGGGCCGTGCCGCCGGCCGACCGAATCGGGCCGGCATAGGCGACCGAGACGAACTCCGACCCGTCGTCGTTCTGCCGGAGTCGTACCTGATCGATCCCCTCGATCGGGGCCGCGACGACCCCCTCGGTGAGCAGCGCGACGGCGGTGCGAACCGCGCCCTCGATCTTGCCCTGTCGGGTCTCGTAGTCGCCGACGGTGCCCTCGACGAAGTCCTCGACGAGCATGAGCGCGGCCCGCTCGCGGGAGTACTCGTCCTCCAGCTCCCGGACCCGCTCGGCGACGCCGTCGATGCCCAGGATGTTCTCGACGCGGTCGGCCATGTCCGTCGCCACGGGGATCTCGACCTCCGGCTCGGGGTCCTCGCCCCGCTCGCGAGCGGTGTCGGCGATCTCGATGGCCCGATCCAGGCGGGATTCGAGCTCCTCGAAGTACCGGGCGTCGACCTCGCGCATCTACAGAGCGAGCCGATCGAGACCGGTGGCCTCGTCGCGTTCCCGTTTGAGGGGCTCCTCGAAGCCCCAGACCAGGGCCTCACCGCCGAAGACGGTCGCCGAATCGAGTCGCCCGGCGAGGGCCTGTCCCGACGGCCGCGAGAGGACCGCCCGGACCCGACGGTCCTCGGCGGTCACGGTCCCGGTGAACGCCGGCATCTCGAGGGGCTCAGCAAAGTGGACGGACTCGACCGCGAAGTCGTCCTGGTCGTAGGAAGCGAGGGCGGCCTCCCGCACCGCGCCCGAGCCGAGAACCCAGGCGGATTCGAGGTCGGCCGCCTCGACGAGCGCGGCGAGCTCCGCGAGAAGCGGCTCGTCGAAGGCCAACTCGACGAGCAGCGTCCGGTCGGGGGACACCTCCTGAAAGCGCATACCGACCGGAACGGGACCGGCGGGCAAAAAGGTGGCCTATCGCCACGCCTCGAGGCCGCATGTCGCGTCCATCGACGCCGATACCCAGGCCTCCTCCCGGGCGATATCGGCGATGATGTACCGCGACTCGGAACCGGCCTCATCGATCGCGGCCATGACCTCTCCGGCGGTTTCCGTGGCGGCCATGGACGTGGCATCGGACACCATGACGTTTGGTACAACGTCCCAGCCGCTATATAAAAACGTCGAATCGGCCCATCCCGTCCGCCCGGGACCCGTCCGCGGGAATTGCAGGGGATCGCGGACCCGTCGAATATCCGTGTCGGAGGCTACATACCCGTGTCGTAGGCTACATATGCCCGGATGTTGTAACCCGGTCACATGAAAGTCGCCGACGCGATGACACCCCGTGACGGCGTGGTCACGGTCTCGCTTCCCGGATCCCGGGACGACGTCCTCGAGTACCTGCAGGAGCGGAAGTTCTCCTCGGTACCGATAGTCACGGAGACCGACGCCGGCGAGCGGTACCGCGGGCTCGTCTCCCGCGAAGCGCTGATCGACCGCCCGGACGAGGACCAGCTCGCGCTCCTCATGGAGGACGTGCCGACGACCGAGAGCGACGCGGACCTCCACGAGGTGGCCGAGCTGATACTCGAGACCGGCGAACGCCGGATCCCGGTGGTCAACGGCGAGGAGCTGACCGGGATGATCACCGTCACCGACCTCGTCCGGGCCATCGCGGACGGCGACGCGGACGGGGACATCCCGGTCGACGAGCTCGCGAGTTACGACGTGAACACGGTCTACGCGGGGGCGCCCCTGGTCGTCGCGGAGCGCGAGATCGCCTTCGCGAACATCCCCTACGCCATCGCTCTCGACGACGCTGGCGAGATGGCCGGGATCATCACCGAGGTCGACCTGATCGACGTCGCCGAGGTCGTCGAGGGCGAGGACGCCACGGGCGAGTCGATCGCCAACGAGGACGACGAGTGGATGTGGGAGGGGATCAAGGCCGTCGGCAACCGCTACCTCCCGACCCGCAACGTCGAGTTGCCCGACGCGACGGTCAGCGAGTTCATGAGCGAGGACCCCGTGACCGTCACGAGCGCCCGGAAGGCCCGCGAGGTCGCCGGCCTCCTGCTCGACAACGACATCGAACAGGTCCCGCTGCGTCACGGTGACGAACTCGCGGGTATCGTCCGTGACGTCGATCTCATCACCGGCATATGAACGCGCTAACCGAACTCGCAAAGCGACGGGGGTTCTTCTTCCAGACCGGGGAGGCCTACGGCGGGGTCTCCGGCTTCTACACCTACGGCCCCCACGGGGCGTCGCTCAAGGCCGCGATCGAGTCGGCCTGGCGCGAGCGCTGGGCCACCCGCGAGGGGCACGCCGAGATCGACGCGCCGACGATCCTGCCCGAGGCGGTCTTCGAGGCCTCGGGACACCTCGATGGCTTTGACGACCTGCTCGTGGCGTGTCCCGAGTGCGGCCAGAGCCACCGGGCCGACCACCTGATCGAGGACCAGACGGCGATTGCCGAGGCCGAGGGGTACACGCCCCAGGAGATCGAGTCGCTGTTCAGCGAGCACGGGATCGAGTGTCCGACCTGTGGCACCCCGCTGGCAGCGGAGCCGGTCGAGGAGTTCAACCTCATGTTCGAGACCGCGATCGGGCCGGGGTCGACCAACCGGGGCTACCTGCGTCCGGAGACCGCCCAGGGGATCTTCGTGGACTTCCCCCGGCTCCAGGAGTACGCCCGCGGGGAGTTGCCCTTCGGGGTGACCCAGATCGGCCGGGCCTATCGCAACGAGATCAGCCCCCGCAACGCCCTCGTCCGGACCCGGGAGTTCACCCAGGCCGAACTCGAACTCTTCTTCGACCCCGAGGAAGACGAACCGCCCCTCGCCGAGGTCGAGGAAGTCAAGGCGCCCCTGTACAGCGTGGCCGATCAGGTGGGGGACGGCGAGCCGAGCTTCGAACCGATCGGCGAGGCCGTCGAGGACGGCCCGATCGCCGACGACTGGGTCGGCTACTACGTCGGCGTGGCCACGAGGTGGTACGACCGGATCGGCATCGACCTCGACCGCCTGCGCTTCCGCCAGCACCAGCCCGAGGAGCGGGCCCACTACGCGACGGAGTGCTGGGACGCCGAGGCGGACGTGAGCGGTCCCGAGGAGGAACCCGAGTGGATCGAGCTCGCGGGCATCGCCAACCGGGGGACCTACGATCTCACCCACCACGAGGCCCACACCGGCGAGCAGTTCAGCGTCTTCCAGGAGTACGACGAGCCCCGCACCGTCGAGCGGGCCAGCGTCGACCCCGACATGGCCGCGCTGGGACCCGAATTCGGCTCCCGGGCCGCGGACATCGCCGCGGCGTTGGAGGACCTGGCCGAGACCGACCGGTCGGCCTTCGAGGGGGAGACCGTCACCGTCGACCTCGAGGATGAGACCGTCGAGATCCCGGTCGAGCAGACCGGATTCGAGATCGAGGCGGTCACCGAACGGGGCGAACAGCAGACCCCCCACGTGATCGAGCCCTCGATGGGGATCGACCGGACGGTCTATGCGGTCCTGGTCCACGCCTACGACGAGGACGTGATCGACGGCGACGAGCGGACGGTGCTTCGCCTGCCGCCCGGGATGGCCCCCACGCTGGTCGGAGTCTTCCCGCTGATGGACAAGGACGGGCTGGGCGAACGGGCCCGCGAACTCGCCGATACGTTGCGCGAGGCGGGCCTCTCGGTCACCTACGACGACTCGGGCGCGATCGGCCGCCGGTACCGCCGCCAGGACGAGATCGGGACGCCCTACTGTGTCACCGTCGACTACGAGAGCCTGGAGACCGGAACGGTCACGATCCGGGAGCGGGACTCGACCGACCAGGTCCGGGTCGGGATCGACGAGCTGGCCGAGACCCTCGCCGCGCTGCGGGACGGCGAGGTGGGCTTCGGGGAGCTGTGAGCGAGCCCGGCCGACGGCTGGTCCACGCGAGCGGGAGTGTGGTACCCCTCGCGGCCGTCTTCGGGGTCCTCACCTGGCGACAGGTCCGGCTTCTGGTCCTGCTCGCGCTGTCGGTCGCCGCCGCCCTGGAGGGGTTGCGGCTCTCCGGCCGCCTCGACTGGTGGGTCTACCGGCGGTTCACCCGGGAATACGAGCGCCACTGGCCCGCCGGATACGCCCTCGCGCTCGTGGGCGGGACGGTCACGGCCTGGGGCTTCCGGCCGGCCGTCGCGATCCCGGCGCTGTTGATGTTGACCGTCGCCGATCCGGTGAGCGGCGTCCTCTCTTCGGGCGACCTGGCGATCAAGCGCGGCTACGTCCTGTTGGTGACCTTCGGGATCTGTCTGGCCATCGCCGGCGCGCTGCGGGTGCCGCCGGGGCCGGCGCTCCTGGGGGCGGGCACGGCCACCGTCGCCGACGGCATCAAACCCACCGTCGCCGGCTACGTGATCGACGACAACCTCACCATCCCGATCGGGGCCGCGGCGGCGATGCAGGCCGGTCTGCTCCTGCTCTGAGGAAGTCTTAACCGCCAGAGCGCACTACCCTCGCCCAATGGCAGGCCCGGAGTCAGTCGAGCACCCGCTGATCGAACCCGGCGCCCTCGAGGCGCGGTCCTACCAGACCGACCTCGTGGAGCGGGCCCGCTCCGGGCACACCCTCGTCTCGCTCCCGACCGGACTCGGGAAGACGGCGGTGAGCCTCCGCGTGACCGCCGAGCGACTCGCCGATCGGCCGGACGCGAAGGCCCTCCTCCTGGCCCCGACGAAGCCGCTGGTCGAACAGCACGCCGCGCTCTACCGCGACGCCCTGACGATTCCCGAGGAGGAGATCGTCGTGTTCACCGGGGAAACCAGGCCCGAGGACCGGGCAGATCTCTTCGAGCGCGCCCGCGTGATCGTCGCGACCCCGCAGGTCGTCGAGAACGACCTGGTGGGGAGCCGCATCGACCTCACGAACGTGGTCCACCTGACCGTCGACGAGTGCCACCGCGCCACCGGGGACTACCCCTACGCCTACATCGCCGAGCGGTACCACGAGGAGGCCGCGGACCCGCTCGTGACCGGGATGAGCGCCTCGCCGGGGGACGACGAGGAGGCGATCAAGCGGGTGATGGCGAACCTCGGCCTGGAACGGGTCGCGGTCAAGACCGAGTCCGACCCCGACGTCGAGGCCTACACCCCCGAGACCGACGTCGAGTGGGTCAGCGTCGAGTTGCCCGAGACGATCACGGAGATCCGGGATCGCCTCCGGGACGTGCTCGTCGACCGGCTGGAGACGCTCGCGGACCTGGGAGTCACCACCAAGACCGACCCGGATATCTCCCAGCGGGACCTCCAGGAGATCCGCTCGAAGCTCCAGCGGCTGATCGACAGCGGCGACTCGGCGGGCTATGAGGGGATGTCGATCCACGCGGAGGTCATGAAGATAAAGCGGGCCGTCGAACTGGTCGAGACCCAGAGCGTCGAGGCCCTCGAGCAGTACTTCGAGCGCCAGCGCAACGCCGCCCGCTCCTCGGGGGCCTCGAAGGCCAGCCAGCGATTCGTCTCGGACCCGACGGTCACGGAGGCCATGCGCCTGGCCGAGGAGTTCGACGACCTGCACCCGAAGTTCCGCCGGGTGCGCATGTTGCTCGCGAGGACCCTCGGTCTCAAAGACGGCGACCGGGTCATCGTCTTCACCGAGTCCCGTGACACCGCCGAGGCGCTCACCGACTTCCTGGGCGAGCACTTCGAGGTGGAGCGCTTTGTCGGCCAGGGCGACAAGGAGGGGTCCTCGGGGATGACCCAGACCGAGCAGACCGAGGTGCTGGAGCGGTTCCGTGCCGGCGAATTCGAGGTGCTGGTCTCGACCTCGGTGGCCGAGGAGGGACTGGACGTCCCGGAGGTCGACCTGGTCTGTTTTTTCGAACCGGTCCCCAACGCGATCCGCTCGATCCAGCGCAAGGGCCGGACCGGTCGACAGACCCGGGGTCGGGTGGTCGTGCTGATGGCCGAGGACACCAGGGACGAGGCCTACTTCTGGATCTCGCGGCGCCGCGAGAAGGAGATGGCCGCCGAACTGGAGGCGCTGCGGGACGCCGCTCCCGACCTCGAGGCCGAGTTCGCCGACGACCAGGCCGACCTGGAGACGTACGCCGGGGGCGAGAGTGCGGGCGAGCAGGGGACCGACGGGACGACCGGGTCCCCGGGCGTCGCCGAAGCGAACGGCGGGAACGCCGCGGCGGACCAGTCCGGCATCGCGGACTTCCGGGAACCCGGCGGGGAGGAAAACGGATCGGCCGACGGCTCGGAACCGGCGGGCGACCTCGCCGAGGCCGGCACGGACGAGGGGGTCGAGATCGTGATCGACCAGCGCGAACAGGACGCGAGCATCCCCCGGGACCTCTCGAGACAGGAGGACATCCAGACCCGCCTGGAGACCCTCGCCGTCGGGGACTACGTGCTCAGCGACCGGGTCGCCGTCGAACGCAAGACCACGGCGGATTTCCTCTCGACGCTCCTGGAGGGGGATCGCGGGCTCTTCGACCAGATCGGGGACCTCACCAGACACTACAGTCGGTCGGTGCTCGTGATCGAGGGCGAGGGTGAGCTCTACGGCGAACGAAACGTCCATCCAAACGCCATCCGCGGGGCACTGGCGAGTCTCGCGGTGGACTTCGACGTCTCGGTCCTGTTCACGAACGACGAGAGCGACACGGCCGCGCTCCTCGAGACCATCGCGACCCGCGAGCAGACCGACCACGACCGGGCGGTGAGCGTGCACGGCGAGTCCGCCGCCAAAACGCTCATCGAGCAGCAGGAGTACGTCGTCGCGTCGATCGCGAACATCGGACCGATCACCGCCCGTTCGCTCCTGGAAGCGCTGGGAAGCGTCGAGAACGTCCTCACGGCGGACCGGGAGACCCTCCAGTCCGTCGAGGGCGTGGGCGAGGTCACTGCCGACCGCATTCGGGAGGTCGTCGGCAGCGAGTACCGGCCCTAGCCGTTTCCGGCAAGATTGCCGGGACCCCTAGGGGACGGCGGTCAGCCGAACGCGCTCGCTCCGGAGCACGGTCTCCACGGCGCTCCCCAGAAGCACCCGCTCGACCGGCCCGGGCGGCTCCTCGTGACCCATCACGACGTGGTCAACGCCCCGCTCGGCGACCAGATCCAGCACGTCCTCGCCCAGGCGATCGGCGGGACGGAAGTCCAGGTCCAGTTCCGTCGAGACCGAGAGGGCGGTCTCCGTCTCGGCCCCATCGAGGATTCGCCGGGCGCGGTCGAGCACCGACCGGGCCGCGGCGTCCCGCTCGGTCGTGATGTGGACCACCGACAGGCTCGCATCGAAGGCCTCGGCCAGGTCGACGGCGAAGGAGAGGGCCCGAAACCCGACGTCGGAGCCGTCGATCGGCACGAGCACCTTGTCGGTCGTCATCGCCCCGTTTCGAGCGTCGAGAGGGCCTCAGCGGCCTCGCGGGCCGCCTCCAGCAGGGACGTTGCCTGCCGGGGATCCTCGGTCCGTCTCGCCCGCGTCGCGAGGACCCGAATCGTCTCCTCGAGGGCGTCCCGGCCGGTCCCGGACCCCGCCGTCGACGCCTCGCGCTGCTCCGCCGAGGGGGACTGGGCGGGTGCCGCGACGGCCGGCTCGGATGCCTCCCTCGACCCGGATTCGGCCTCGGCCCCGCCGGTCGAGGCACCGACGGGGGCCGAATCGTCCGCAGGCGGTTCGGGAGACGCCGTTTCGGCCGGTTGCGTGCCGTCCTCCGCGGCCCGGGAATCAGTCTCCTGGACCTGGGCCTCCGCGGTACGGGAGTCGCCCTCCTGGACCTGCGTGTCGGCCTCCGCGGTCTGGGCCTCGGCCTGACAGGTCGGGCAGAACTCCTGGCCCTCGTAGCGGAAGATCGGCGAGCCACAGGCGTCACAGTGCTTGTTCGTCATCGTCGCGCCCTGGAGGAGCAGTTCGCTCATCCGCTCGGTGGTGGCCCGCTCCTCGTCCTCGTTTTCGTACTTCTCCCGGAGCCGTTCCCGTTCGGCCTCCTTGTCGAAGTCCTCGCTCATTGATCGGGGGATCGGGCCCGACGGCTTAAAGTATCGTGGCTGCGCGAGTCCGGTACCTTATATCCGGGGCCAAACTAGGCCCAGGCAATGCAGGTGAGGGACCTCTCGGGGCTGCCCGACGGGGTCAAGGAGCACTTCGCGTCGAACGGCATCGAGGAGCTCTACCCGCCCCAGGCCGCCGCCGTCGAGGCCGGCGTCACGGAGGGAGAGAGCGTCGTCGCGAGCGTGCCGACCGCGAGCGGGAAGACCCTGATCGCCCAGCTCGGGATGCTTTCTGCCATCCACGCGACCGGCGGGATGGCCCTCTACATCGTCCCGCTGCGGGCCCTCGCAAGCGAGAAGGCCGCCGAGTTCGAGGCCTTCGAGCGGTTCGGCCTCGACGTCGCGGTCTCGACGGGCAACTACGAGAGCGACGGCGACTGGCTCGGGAACGCGGACGTGGTGGTCGCGACGAGCGAGAAGGTCGACTCGCTGATTCGCAACGGCGCGGACTGGATCGAGGACCTGTCGTGTGTCGTCGCCGACGAGGTCCACCTGGTCGACGACGCGGGCCGGGGACCGACCCTGGAGGTGACACTCGCGAAGCTCCGCTCGCGGGTGTCCGACCTCCAGGTTGTCGCGCTCTCTGCGACCATCGGCAACGCCGAGGCGATCGCCACGTGGCTCGACGCCGCGCTGGTCGACTCGGACTGGCGTCCGATCGAGCTGCGGACCGGCGTCCACTACGGCGACTCCCTGCATCTCGATGACGGGTCGACCAGGGAGATCCCCACCGGTTCGCGTGAGCAGACCGAGGCGCTGGTCGCCGACACCATCGGGGAGGAGGGCTCCGCCCTGATCTTCGTCAACTCCCGGCGGAACGCCGAGACCGAGGCGCGGCGGCTGGGCGAGGTGACCCAGGCCGCGCTCTCGGCCGAGGACCGGGACCGATTGCGGGACCTCGCCGCCGAGATCCGGGGGGTGAGCGACACCGAGACCAGCGAGGACCTGGCGGCGGCGGTCGAGAAGGGGGCCGCCTTTCACCACGCCGGACTCGCACGCGAGCACCGCTCGCTCGTCGAGGAGGCGTTCCGCGACCGGCTGATCCGGGCGGTCAGCGCCACGCCGACACTCGCGGCCGGGGTGAACACGCCGAGCCGGCGGGTGATCGTCCGGGACTGGCAGCGCTATGACGGCTCGACCGGCGGGATGGCCCCGCTTTCCACCCTCGAGGTCCACCAGATGTTCGGACGGGCCGGCCGTCCGGGACGGGACCCCCACGGGGAGGCCGTGTTGCTCGCCTCGAGCCACGACGAGCTCGAGGAGCTCTTCGACCGGTACATCTACGCCGAACCGGAGCCGGTCCGCTCGAAGCTCGCGGCCGAGCCCGCGCTGCGCTCACACGTGCTCGCGACGGTCGCCACGGGCTTTGTGAGTACGCGGGAGGGGCTCCTGGAGTTCCTGGGCGAGACCCTCTATGCCTCCCAGACCGAGGACGCCTCGCGGCTCGAGTCGGTGACCGGGGACGTCCTCCAGTACCTGGCGGCAAACGACTTCCTCGACCGGGACGGCGACCGACTCCGGGCCACCCCGGCCGGCACCCTGGTCTCCCAGCTCTACCTGGACCCGATGTCCGCCGCGGTCATCATCGACGGCCTGCGAGCCGGAAGCGAGCAGCCCTCGCCCCTGGGGCTATACCACCTGGTGAGCCGGACGCCGGACATGTACGAACTCCACCTCAGGTCCGGGGACGCCTCGACCTATACCGAAATCGCCTACGAGCGCGAGTCGGAACTGCTCGGCCAGACTCCCTCGGAGTTCGCAGAGAACGAGTTCGAGGACTGGCTCTCGGCGCTCAAGACCGCCAAGTTGCTCGAGGACTGGGCCGAGGAACTCGAGGAGGACCGCCTCACGGAGCGCTACGGCGTCGGCCCGGGGGACCTCCGGGGGAAGGTCGAGACCGCCGAGTGGCTGCTCCAGGCCGCCGAGCGGCTCGCCGCGGAACTCGAGGTGAGTTCGCCCACGGCGATCCGGGAGGCCCGCATCCGGGTGAAACACGGCGTCCAGGCCGAGCTGCTCGACCTGGTCGGCGTGCGCCACGTCGGCCGCAAGCGGGCCCGTCGCCTCCGGGAGGCGGGCTTCGAGAACCGGGAGGCGCTGCGGGAGGCCCGGAAGGAGGGGGTCCTCGAGGCCCTGGGCGGGCGGACGAAGACCGCCGAGAAGATCCTCGCCGGCGTCGGCCACCCCGACCCGGACTTCGGGGACACGTCCACGGCAGAAAACCAGCCGACAGGCCGGGAGACACGCCGCGGGGAGCCCGAATCAGCCGAGCAGACCGAGGCCACGCAGGCCAACCTGGGTGAGTTCGAGTGAGGACCGTCACCGGCCACGCGTCGATCGGCGGAGACCCCGACGGGGCGGCGTTCCCCACCCTGGATTCGTTCCTCGGGACCCTCCGGGAGATCGGCGCCGAACACGACGTGTTGGTCCAGGCCTTCGACGCCCGGTACGTCGCCGGGCGGCCCCACCTCGAATCCGCCCTCGAACACGCGAAGCGGTCGAAAGAGCGGGGGGAGAACGTCGCCGACGACCTGGCCGTCGAGGTGCTCTGCTACGCTGCCGGCCGCCGCCAGATCGACGAGGCCATGGAACTCGGGGTCTCGGCCGGGGAGCAGCCGGTCGTGGTCCTCCTTGCGGGCGACCGGGAGAGCGACGCCGCCGCGGCCGTCGCCGAGCGGGCGATCGAACCGGGGCCAGTCGAGCCGAGCGAGCGGCGACTCACCGCGTTCTTCGGGATCACCGACGCGGAGCGTGCGGTCACGAGCGGCACGCTCACCGACCTGGTCTGCGAGCGGGTGGCGCTCCTGGACGTCGAAAAGTAACCCCGCATTTCGCCTGGAATGGACCGAGCCGATACCGGCACTCGAGGGACAGGTATTCTCCAGTTGAAACAAAGGGGTTCGGTCCCGGCGCTATCGAGCGGTTTTGAGAAATGTATTTACGGGGATTGAATGGCCGAATGGGGCGGAGCCGGGAACACGCTCGACGGAGGGGCGTTCCACCCGAAACAAAGCCCGCGCCCGTCTGACGTGGATCAGCCGGCCGTCGGAATCAGTCCCGCCCGTCACAGGGCGCTTTTGACCTGTTCGAGGAACTGCTGGGGCGGCTGGGCGCCCGTGAACTCGCCGGCGTCGTCGTTGATGTTGACCTGGGGGACGCCGCGGACGCCGAAGTCCTGGGAGAGTTCCATGAACTCCTGGGCCTCGACCATCTCGGAGGTGATGTTCGGGTTCTCGATCGCGAACTTGTGGGCGGTCTCGACGGCCTGCGGGCAGTGCGGGCAGGTCAGCGTGACGAAGACCTTGAGGTTGACCGCCTCGTCGATCTCGGCCAGTTCGGCCTTGAGGTCCTCCTCGAGGCCGCTCTCGCCGGTGGAGACCGCGACGATGTCACGGACGTAGGCGCCGAACTCCTGGCCCGAGGGGATGCCGTAGTAGCGCACGCCCCGGATGTCGCCGTCGGTGAGGATCGTGACCGGCGCCTGGTCGTACTTGGTCGCGTTCCACTCCTCGGCCGCCTCGCTGTCCATGTCGTGGACCTGGACGGTGTACTTCTCGCTGAGTTCCTCGAGTTCCTCGTTGAGTTCGACGGTCTCCTCGCAGTACTCACAGTCGCCGTCGGTGAAGACGTGTGCCGTGATCTCCTCGTCCATCTGCTCGAAGATTTCCCGAACGTCGTCGCGGTTCTCGTCGGAGAGTATTGCCATCTTACTTCAACACTACTGCCCCAGCTATTAATATGTGTTGGGCGAGGAACGCGAATCGAATCGGAGCGGATGGACAGAAACCGGTCGATTGCGGAGGTTGCTGCCAGTATCGCGCCCCCTGTGAATAATTTCCGTGGGATAAACTCACACGAAGCCGTCGAATAGTATTGTATAAAATCCTCAAAATTACCGATCGGGGGCTTACTCCTCGAGTTCCTCGAGGATCGCCTCGGCCTGGGCCTGCCCGATGTCGTCCGCCTCGACCATCCGCCGGGCGACCTCCTCGATCTGGTCCCCCTCGGCTCCGGCCTGTATCGCCAGGTTCTGGGCGTGCAGGGACATGTGCCCCTGCTGGATCCCCTCGCTCACGAGCGCCCGGAGCGCGGCGAGGTTCTGGGCGAGTCCGACCGAGGCGAGCACGCCGGCCATCTCCTCGGCGGAGTCCACGTCGAGGATCTCCATCGCCGCCTGGGCGACCGGCTGGAGCCCGGTCGCGCCGCCCACGGTGCCGACCTGGATCGGAATCTCGATGCTACAGGCCAGGTTCCCCGCCTCGTCGACCTCGTAGCTCGTCAGCGAGTCGTAGCCGTCCCGGGCGGCGTAGGCGTGCGCGCCGGCCTCGATCGCCCGCCAGTCGTTGAACGTCGCGGTGGTCACCGCATCGATCCCGTTCATGATGCCCTTGTTGTGGGTGGCCCCCCGGTAGGGATCGGACTGGGCAAAGGCCCAGGCGTCGACGATCCGGTCCCGGACCTCCTCGCCGGTGAACTCGCTGTCCTCGTCGACCAACTCCGCCGGCGGGACCGTACAGGTCGCCCGCGCCAGCCGCTGATCGGCCAAGTTCGAGAGGATGCGCATCTCGACGTCGCCGCCGGTGAGCTCCTCGATCTCGGGGGCCAGGGCCTCGGCCATGGTGTTCACCGCGTTGCCGCCCATGGCGTCCTGAACGTTCACGACGAGGTGGGTCACGACCATCTGCCCGCGGGGAGTCTCGATCACCCGCACCTCGATCTCCTCACAGCCCCCGCCGAACTTCACCAGCGTGGGGTCCTGCTCGTCGGCCAGGTCCTGCAGCCGGTCTTTCGCCTGTCGGATCCGCATGCGAGCGGCCTGGGGATCCGCGACGTCGACGGCCTGGATCTGGGCGATCATGCGCGGGTCGTCCACCTCGGTCTCGAAGCCGCCCCCGGCCCGGGCCATCCGGGCGGCATAGGAGGCCGCCGCGACCACGCTCGTCTCCTCGATGGCCATCGGGATCAGGTAGTCCTCCCCGTCGATACGGAAGTTCGTGGCCACCGAGAGGGGGTACTCGAGGGTCCCGATGACGTTCTCGCTGACGGTGTCCGCCCGGTCCGCCTCCAGTCCCCTGCCCCCGATCGCCGCTGTGGCTTCCTCGGAGAGATCGGCCAATTCGGCGATCTTCTCCCGCCGCTCCGCGACGGGAAGCTTATAAAATCCGGAGATGTGCGAGTCCATGGGGTGGGAAACGATTGGGGGCAATAAAAATCCCTCCCTGCGCCGGGTACCCCCTGGCCGCCGGAGACACACGAGCGCGACCAGTCGGCACCGGCAGCCGAACCCCCTCGTTTCGACTGGAAGATATGACACGAATACGCGGAATGGGTGCCGGTTCGGATCGGACCGGCCGGAACAGTCACCGCACGTAACGGCGGGAGGAGCGACGAACGCCAGTGAGACCGTGGGTGAAAGTACCACCCATTCGACGCCGGGATAGGGCGGCTTATGTACGGGGACCCACTACCCCGCAGTTGGGTACTACCACCATGGCCCACGTCGAAATCGATCAAGACCTCTGTATCGCGGATCAGGTTTGTACGTCGATGCATCCCGACATCTTCGAGATGGGCGAGGACGGCTTCGCCCACGTCGTCGACGGGATGGAAGAGCTCGAGGGCGAGGACGTCGATCGCGCGAGGGAGGGCGCCGAGTCCTGCCCCGTCGACGCGATCACCGTCACCGAGTGACGTTCTGACGGTTTTCCGTTTTCCGCCACGGCAGTCACTCCGCCCGTTCGTAGGTCAGGAAAGTCAGGTCTCCGCGTTTCTCCCGGTCGAGGAGCGTCCAGGCCGAACGGTCCCAGTCCGGGAAGTGGGTGTCGCCCTCGGGTTTCTCCGGGATCCGGGTGAGATAGAGCAAATCCGCCCGGGGCAGGAACTGCTCGTAGACCGAGGCCCCGCCCGCGACGAAGGCGACCTCCGCGTCGGTCTCGGCGGCGACCTCGATCGCCCCGGGGACGCTCTCGACCGACACCGCCCGCTCGGTCGGCTCGATGCCCTCCGTCGTGAGCACGATCGAGAGCCGGCCCGGGAGCGGTTCGTCCAGCCGACTGCGGATGGCCTCGTAGGTCCGCCGGCCCATGATCACCGGGTGACCGAGCGTCCGCTCTTTGAAGTGCTTCAGGTCCTCGGGGTAGTGCCACGGAATCGACGTGCCATCCCCGATCACCCCGTTCTCCGCGACCGCGACGATGAGCGCGAGCTTCATTCGGCCACCGCGAAGTCGATCGCGGGCGCGGGATCGTATCCCTCGAGAGCGACGTCCCCGGGCCCGAGTTCGGAGAACGGGCGGTCGGCGAGTTCGATCTCGGGTCGGGCCCGGGGCTCGCGGGTCAACTGGGTGAGCAGGCCCGGCACGTGGTCATAGCCCTCGGGATCCGGCGGGGCGGTGGCCTCGATCCAGTCCCGAACGTCGGCGTAATCGGCCGACCCCTCAACGGCCGCCAGGCGGTGACGAAGCTCCGGGAGGGCATCCTCGTACCAGGACCCCCGATCGCCCTGCCCCAGGTAGATGTGGGCGTCGACGACGCTGTGCCCGAACTCGCCGACCGGGAGACCGACCTCCTGGGCGACGAGGTGTGTCAAGAGGGCATACGAGGCGATGTTGAAGGGGATCCCGAGGGCGATGTCCCCCGAGCGCTGCTGCAGGTGGGTGTTCAGCGTCCCGTCCTGCACCGAGAAGACGAAGGTGTAATGACAGGGCGGGAGGGTGGAGGTCGCGGCGTTGGCCGGGTGCCAGGCGTTGACGACCAGGCGCCGGCTCTCGGGGTCGTGCTTCAGCCCGTCGAGGACGTAGGCGATCTGATCGAAGGTCCCCTCCTCGTTCACGAACTCGCCGTCGGGGTCCGGCCAGGACTCCCCGGGGAGGCGAGTGTCTTCCTCGGGGATCGGGTACCGGCGCCAGAACCGGCCGTACGCGGTGTCGAGGCGGCCCGCCTCGTCGGCCCAGGCGTCCCAGATGCCGGTCTCCTCCCGGAGGGACCGGATGTGATGGTCCCCCGAGAGATACCAGAACAGCTCCTGGAGGAGCGAGTTCCACCGCGCTCCCGAGAGGTCCTTGGTGGTCAGGAGGGGAAACCCGGCCTGCAGGTCGACGGTGTAGTGATGGGAGAAGCCGGCCAGCGTGTCGACGCCGGTCCGGTTCTGTTCGTAGGTCCCGGATCGGAGGACGTCCGCGACGAGGTCGAGGTACTGCTGCATTGACTACCTGCATGGGCGGGTGCCGCGACCAAAAGCGTTTGCCGAATCCCTCGCGAATCGGTACCGTCCTCCGTCCCGCACTCGCCGGATCGTCACCACCCTCGCTGGTACTGCACTGGCGGGGACTGCTCCGCCCCGAGTTCCCGGGCCGCCCGCAGCGGGAAGTACGGATCGTTGAGGAACTTGCGCCCGATGATCGCCAGGTCGGCCCGATCGTTCCGGATCAGGGCCGCGGCCTGCTCGGGGGTCGCGATCCATCCCACGGCCCCGACCGGCAGGTCGGTCTCCGCCCGGACCCGTTCGGCCAGCGGGACCTGGTAGTTCGGCTCCGGTTCGGGGACGTCCTGGGCCGGATGGAGGCCCCCGCTGCTCACGTCGATCAGGTCCACGCCCAGCTCGGCGAGATCCGAAGCCAGTCGGACGGTCTCCTCGATGGTCCAGGAGGGACGGTCCGGAAGCCAGTCGGTGCCCGAGACCCGGACGAGGACCGGGCGCTCCTCGCCGACCGCGTTCCGGACCGCCCGATAGACCTCCCGGAGGAACCGGGTGCGGCCCTCGAAGTCGCCGCCGTACGCGTCGGACCGGTCGTTTACCGCCGGCGAGAGGAATTCGTGGAGGAGATAGCCGTGGGCGGCGTGGATCTCCACGGCCTCGTAGCCCGCCCGAACGGCCCGCTCGGCCGCCGCCCCGAAGGACTCGACGATGTCCTCGATGTCGGCCCGATCGAGTCGATCGGTGGGCGGGGGCGTGTCGTCGTGGGGATAGGGCGTCCCGCTGGGACCGACGACCCGCCAGCCCCCCTCCTCGGGCTGGAGCGGCCCCGACCCCTCCCAGGGGCGGGCCGTGGACGCCTTGCGGCCCGCGTGCGCGAGCTGAATGGCCGGCACCGCGCCCTGATCGGCGACGAACTCGGCGATCGGGGCCAGCGCCTCGGCCTGGTCGTCAGTCCAGAGTCCCAGGTCGTGGGGAGTGATGCGCCCCCGCGGCTCGACGGCCGTGGCCTCCTGGATGACGATGCCGGCTCCCCCGACCGCCCGGGAGCCGTAGTGAACCCGGTGCCAGTCGGTCGCGACGCCGTCAGTCCCGGCCGAGTACTGGCACATCGGCGAGACCGTCAGCCGATTTCTCGCAGTCACCGAGCGCAGCGAGAGCTCCGAGAAGACGCCTGTGGGCATATCGACCCGTTTGGATCGGCGGGGAAATAACCGTTCGGCTCAGGCGCCCAGGTCGAAGGACTCGGCGGCGATGTCCATGTCCTTGTCGCCGCGACCGGAGAGGTTGACGAGGACGGTGTCGTGGTCCCCGGCGATCTCCTCGGCCAGTGCGATGGCGTGGCTGGATTCGAGGGCCGGGATGATCCCCTCGGCCTCCGAGAGGTCACGGAAGGCCGCGAGGGCCCGCTCGTCCTCGACGGCGCGGTAGTCGGCCCGACCGTCCACCCGGAACATCGCGTGTTCGGGGCCCACACCCGGGTAGTCCAGGCCGGCCGAGACCGAGTGGACCTGGGTGTCCGAATCGAGGACCCGGGTCGCCATGCCGTGCAACGTGCCGTCGACGCCGGCGGCCAGCGGCGCGGCGTGCCGGTCGGAGTCAGTCCCCTCGCCGCCGCCCTCGGCGCCGTAGAAGGCCACGTCCTCATCGCGGAAGGCATGGAAGAGCCCGATCGCGTTCGACCCCCCGCCCACGCAGGCCACGGCCGCGTCGGGGAGGGCACCGACCCGCTCCAGGAACTGCTCGCGGGCCTCCCGACCGATGACCGACTGGAAGTCCCGGACCATCCGCGGGAAGGGGTCGGGGCCGACCGCGCTGCCGACCAGGTAGTGGGTGTCCTCGACGTTCGCCGCGAAGTCCTCCAGGGCCGCGTCGACGGCCTCCGCGAGGCCGGCGTCGCCCTCGGTGACCTCGGTGACCGACGCACCGAGCAGTCGCATCCGGAAGACGTTCATCTTCTGGCGCTCGACGTCGTGTTTGCCCATGTATATCTCGGTCGGGATGTCGAGGGCCGCCCCGACCATCGCGGTCGCGACGCCGTGCTGACCCGCGCCGGTCTCGGCGATCAGGCGGGTCTTCCCGGCCCGCTTGGCGAGCAGGCCCTGTCCGAGGGCGTTGTTGATCTTGTGTGCCCCGCCGTGCAGCAGGTCCTCGCGCTTGAGGTAGATCTCCGCGCCGTAGCGCTCGCTGAGGGTCTCGGCGTGATAGAGCGGTGTCGGCCGACCGGCGAAGTCGGCCCGGAGGTCGGCCAGATCCGCCCGAAACTCGGGGTCCTCGCTGATCTCGTCGTAGGCCGCCGCGAGCTGCTCGAGTGGCTCCGCGAGCGGTTCGGGTACGTGGCGTCCGCCGTATTCCTCGAAGTCGCCGGCTGTCATGGGTCGAGGATGGAACTCGAGCGATAAATAGGTGTGCGCTATCGGACAGGGCCGCCCATCGAGGAATCGAAGTGGCCAATCGGGCCACGCCCCCCACGAACTTATCCCCCGGTGACGTGTACGATCAGTATGGGCGGTCGACGCGATGGCGACGTGATGGTAGCCGTCGAAGAGCCGGAACAGGTCACACAGCTCGTCCGAACCGCCGGGGACCTGGCCCGGCGTCGCGGCGGCACGGTGAGACTCCTCACCGTCGCGGTCAAATCCCACGAGTCACCGTTCGGACTGTTCTCCGATGAGACGATTCTCCGGGAGTTCGCCGCCGACAGTCACGAACTCCTCGACCGGGCCCCCGAACCCGAGGGGGTGGCGGTCGTCAGGGACCTCGTCGTCGCGCGGTCGGTCGCGACGGGGATAGTTTCAGCCGTCGAACGGACCGATCCGGCCGCCCTCCTCATCGGCTGGGACAGCGACCCCACCCGCTCGGACGCCCTGCTGGGGACGACCGTGGATCACGTGCTCGAGCGGGCCCCCACCGACGTCTACGTCGAGCGAATCGGCCGGGAGGCCGAGCGGGTCGACTCGATCCTGCTCCCGGTCGCCGGCGGCCCGCACGCCGAGACCGCCAGGCGGGGCGCGGTGGCCGTCGCCGCCGAGAACGACGCCTCGATCACCGTCCTCTCGGTGGTCGCCGATCCCACCACGGAGCCCGAAGCCCGGGTGGTCGCGACCGAGACGGCCGAGGCGATCAAGGCGGAACTCGGGAGCCAGCGCGTCGAGACCCGTATCGAAGGCGGCGGGGAGGTCGTGGACGCGATCGTGAGCGCGGCGAGCGATCACGACGTGCTCTTCCTGGGCGCCACCCGGAAGGGGCCACTCCGGGGGCGCCTGGTCGGATCGGTGCCCAGACGGATCGTCCGGAAGACCGATCGGACGGTGATCGTGGCACGCGACCGGACCACGGCCGGGGGACTGCTCAGCAGAGTGATCGCGAGCATCCGGAGTCCACCGTGACCGCCTGGGTGCTTGCCGGACTGGCCACGGTCATCGGCGTCTTCGCCGCCTGGACGCTCGGGGCCAACAGCAACTCCCCGCCCTTCGCCCCCGCCATCGGGGCGAACGCCATCTCGACGATGCAGGCGGCCTTCCTCATCGGGGTGTTGGCCGGCGCGGGAGCGCTCCTCCAGGGCGGGAGCATCTCGAAGACCATCGGCTCGGGCCTTGTCGAGGGGGCCGCGATCACGCCGCTTGCGGCAACCGCCGGGCTGCTCACCGCCGCGGCGTTTCTCACCGTCGGAATCTTCACCGGCTACCCCGTTCCCGCGGCCTTCGCCACGACCGGCGCGATGCTCGGCGTGGGCCTCTCCCTGGGCGGCAGCCCGAACGTGGAGACGCTCCGTCGGATCGCGATCTTCTGGATCCTGGTGCCGCCGGTCTCCGGCGGACTCGCCTACGTCACGGCCTCCCTGCTCCGGCGGGAGGACATCGACGACACGGTCAGCATCCCGCTGCTCGCCGCGGTGGTCGCCGGCGTGCTCGCGAACATCGAATTCGGCGTGATCCCCTCGCCGCCCTCGGTCGCCCAGCGCTCGATCGCCCGGTTCGTCTCGGGGACCCTTTCCCTGCCCGCCATCGGCGGGATCGAGTCGGGCGTGGCGCTTCTCACCCTCGGTTTCGCCGCGACCGGCTTCGTTTTCATCCGGCGGCGGACGGTGGCCTCGGTCGATCGCGGCGTCAAGACCTTCCTCGTCGCCCTGGGTGGCGTGGTCGCCTTCTCGAGCGGGGGTAGCCAGGTCGGACTGGCCACCGGACCCCTGGAGTACCTCTACCGGGTCGAACTGGGACTGCCGGGCATCGCGCTGCTCGCGGTCGGCGCGGTCGGCATCCTGGCCGGGGCCTGGATGGGCGCGCCACGGCTGCTCCAGGCCACCTCGCGGGAGTACGCCCAACTGGGGGCCAGGCGGTCGATCGCCGCGCTCGTGCCGGGATTTCTCATCGCCCAGGCCGCCATCGCGCTGGGGATTCCCATCTCCTTCAACAACATCGTCATCTCGGGGGTGATCGGCGGCGGCCTCGCCGCCGGATCGTCCGGGGTCTCACGGCGGAAGATCGGGATCACGCTTGGCTTCTGGATTCTCACTCTGGGGTCCTCGATCGCCGTCGGGTACGGGGTCAACACCGGCCTGGCCGCGCTGTTCGGGTGACGTTATTTTCCCACTATCAGCACTATTCTCCCCAATACTATCCCGGTGTTACTTTCATTCAGGAACACTGTAATTGATTTTCCGACTCCCAGAGTCGGATAATCGGCCGTCCCCTTTTATCATCCGGAACGCGAACTTGCAGATTGGATTCACGACAGCACCGTACCGAGGAACTCCGCTGTCGGAGATCACAGCACCATGGACGACGACACCACCATCGACGACACCGCCACGGTCGAGGAGTTACGCGAACAGATCTCAGCCCTGGAATCACAGGTCGAGGAGTTACAGGACCAGGAGGAGGGGCCGACGGAGATGGTCATCATCGCCACGAAGGGCACCCTCGACATGGCCTATCCGGTCCTCATCCTGGGCCCGATGGCGGCGGCCTTCGGGTGGAACGTGACCGTCTTTGCCACGTTCTGGGGCCTGGACATGCTCCACGAGGAGAACCACGAGAACCTCCAGCTGTCCGCGGTCGGCAACCCGAGCATGCCCCTCCCCAACCTCCTCGCCGTGATGCCGGGCATGGACCGGCTGACCACGAAGATGATGCGGGACAAGATCGACGAGGTCGGCACCGATTCCGTCCCGGAACTGGTACAGCGGGGCCTCGAAAACGGCGTCAACTTCCAGGCCTGTCAGATGACGATGGACCTCATGGATTACGACGACGAGGAGTTCATCGACGGCGTCGAGACCGGGGTCGGAGCGGCTCACGCCCTCAGGCAGATGGCCGATTCGGACGTGCAATTGCTCGTCTGAGCCGTATTTCGGCGGTCCAACTCGTATATGCGGCATCGCCGCTGTGGTCTCTGTATCGCTACTGATGCCGATCTGATGGCGGATGGCAAAACGACGCCGAGATAGCCGGCGTCTCAGTCGTTTCCCGTCGTTCTCTGCGTGGGGGGTCCGGTCGCGGCGCTCTCCTCGAAAGAGGGAACGCCGCCGGAAGACAGCAGCGCGAGAAGCCCGATCAGCACGCTCACGCCGAACATGACACCCAGTCCACCGAGAAGGGCAGTCGCCGCCCCGTGTGGAACGCCGCCGCCGGCGCGGAGTGTCTGCCGGAGGTCGTCGAACGAGGCGAGCCCTGCCACACCCGCGAGGTTCTGTGTCACCTGCCAGCTGAGGAGGGCCCCGAGTACGGAGATGCCCATCGCGCTCCCGACGTTCCGGAACAGCTGGTAGGACGAGGACGCCACCCCCATCCGATTCTGGCCGAGATGGTTCTGAACGCTCGTCAGCAGCGGCGGCGAGAGCGATCCGATGCCGACGCCCATGAAGAACGTATTCGCGAGAATCAGCCAGAAGGGCGTGGTGGCAGACCAGAAGACGGCGCCGAGGAACGCCACCGTCAACACACCCAGTCCGATCCTGATGAGACGCTGCTCACCGACGCGAGCGACGAACCGACCGGCGGTCATGCTCGATCCCGACCAGCCGATCGAAATCGGGATGGCCGCGAGTGCGGCGGTAAGTGCGCCGCCGCCGCGGATCGCCTGCATCAACAGCGGGATGTACGTTATCGCCGCGAAAACGGCGAAACTCGAGAGGAATGCGACCGCATTCGCGGAGACGAACACGCGGTCGTGGTAGAGATCCAGCGGGATGATGGGGTCGTCGACGCGGTGTTCGACCCACGCGAACGCGAGGAGTGACAGCACGCCGACGCCCACTGCCGCCACCGAGAGAGACGGGTGATCGGTGTAGACGTTGACGCCCAGCAGGATACCGATGATCCCGATCGCTGCGGTGAGCGTCCCCCAGTAATCAAGGGATTCCCCCTCGCTTTCGACGTCCTCGTCCAGGGAGTACCAGACGATGGCGATGCTGAGGAGGCCCACGGGGAGATTGAGGAAGAAGACGGATCGCCAGCCAACCGTCGAAACGAGGACATAGCCCAGTTCCGGCCCGACGACGGAGGCGATGCCCCACATGGCCGACCCCCAGCCGACCGCTTTCCCCCGCATCTCGGGCGGATAGATCTCACCGAAGATGGCATAAGGGATGGCGAGCAACGACCCCGCCCCGGCGCCCTGGATGGAGCGAAAGACGATGAGTTCGAGCATGGAACCCGAGAGTCCACAGAGGACACTCCCCGTGATGAAAATGCCGGCACCGGCGATGAACAGCGGTTTCTTCCCGTAGATGTCCGACAGCCGACCGAATACCGGAATGGTCGCGGCGGTGAACAGCATGTATCCGGTAAACACCCACGAGTAGAGGGAAAGTCCCCCCAGCGACGCGACGACCGTCGGCATTGCGACCGAGACGACCGTGCCGTCGACAGCCGCCAGAAAAATGCCGAGCAGAACGCCCGCCGTCACCATCGTGTGCGATTCCATCGGTGCCAGGTGCTTGTGGCGCCCACGTCAAAAGAGTGCGTTCGGCTGACTTCCCCATCGCCGGGAGTACTCCTCACCAACGGGCGGTCACCCCGTTCCCAAACGCAGGCGGTCGGCGGCGGTCCCGTCATCCACGCTGACCGGCCGCTTGCGGACCGTCCGGAGGAGCCCACAAGCGGTAGAGGAGAATGCCCGGGGTGTCCGGAAACCGGCTCGGGCTGCCGAGTGACGAAGTCCTCGAACCGCTTGCCCCGACGATTCACGGGAACGGAATCTATATCGAGGCCCGTCAGCCCAGGATCACGGGGTTCGCGAGGACGCCGGCGCGGATGAGCAGGTCCTGGATCCCGAGCACCAGCGTCAGCACGACGGCGATCGGGATGACGATGCGGATCCACCAGAGCCACGCGGTATTGAAGGAGCCGCTCAGCGAGGTGCCCCGGCCGAGTTCGTCGAACGCCTGGTCGGCCGCGATCCAGCCGACGAAGAGGACGAAAAGAAGCACCACGACCGGGAGCAGGAGGTTGAACACGACGGCGTTGTACCAGGCGAGGATGCTCGTGCCCATCGCCGAGGGAATGCCGAGGAGGAAGATGACACCCCCGATGCCGATCGCGACCATCGAACGGTCGTAGTCGTAGTTCTCGATGATCCAGCCGGCGGTCACCTCGAGGAGGCTGATGGAACTGGAGAGCGCGGCGAACAGCAGGACGACGAAGAACACGAACCCGATGATCGTGCCGCCGGGAAGCTGGCCGAACGCGCCGGCCAGCGAGATGAACGCCGCGCCCATGCCGCCGGAGCCGGGCTGGACGCCGATCGCGAAGAGGATCGGGAAGACGACGAAGCCGGCGAGGATGGCGACGAGCGTGTTGATGACGACGATGGCGCCCCCATCGGCCGGGAGGCTGTCGTCGCGGCCGAGGTACGAGGAGTAGGCGATCATGACGCTGAACCCGAGCGAGAGGGTGAAAAACGCCTGCCCCACCGCCGAGGGCACGATGGTCGCGAGGTTCGCCGTGAGCTCGCTGAGGTCCGGCGTCAGGTAGTAGCTGTACCCGGCCGCGGCACCCGAGAGCGTCGCGGCCCACGCGGCGAGCCCGACGAGGAGGAGGAGAATGGCGGGGATCATCACCTTCGTCGCGCGCTCGATGCCGTCGGTGACGCCGAGTGCGACGATGCCGATGGTCAGCGCCATGAAGACGGCGTGGGCGGCGACGGCGATCGGGCCGGCCGACACGGCGGTGAAATACGCCCCGGCGTTGCCGAAGTACGCGCCGGTGACGCTGCCGACGATGTAGCTGAGCACCCAGCCGCCGACGACGCTGTAGAAGGCCAGGGTCACGAACGACGTGAACACGCCGAGTCCGCCGGCGATCGACCAGTTGCCGAACCCGAGGTCGGCGAACGCGTCGATCGGGTTCGTCTCGGTCCGGCGACCGATGACGAACTCGACGAGCATCACCGGGAAGCCGATGAGGAATACCGCGAGGAGGTAGACGAGGATGAACGCTGCACCCCCGTTCGCCGCGGTCTGGAACGGGAACGACCAGATGTTCCCGAGCCCCACCGCGCTCCCGACGGCGGCGAAGATGAAGCCGACTCGACTCGTCCATGTCTCTCGTTCTGTCATAGTGTGGCACTCACGTTCGATGTGCACGCATAAAAAAAGGATCGAAGTTCGTTCGTTCTCCCGTCGGGATCGACCGTCACAGGCGGCGACATGCCGAGTTATGCTGTCCACCCGCCCTACTCGGTCGCCATCGCCCCACTGAAAACACTATCGGGGATTAGTGGCAGGAAGTTTATAGTCCCACCAGGATTCGAACCTGGGTCGTTGCCCCCAGAAGGCAACAGGATT
>JBDGTI010000003.1:0-29779 GCA_042216995.1 Halodesulfurarchaeum sp. | reverse complement strand
GTCATCATCGCGATGCACCACAACGAGAACATGTGGGACATGGGCGGCCTGCGCAAGCGCATGCCCGTGACCTACTACACCTTCCTCTCGGGCTCGCTCGCCCTGGCCGGCATCTTCCCGTTCGCCGGCTTCTGGTCGAAAGACGAGATCCTCTACGAGGCCCTGATCCACGGCCTCGGGGGCAACCCGCTCCTGCTTTTGGCCTACGCGATGGGCCTCATCGCGGTGTTCTTCACCGGCTTCTACACCTTCCGGATGGTCATCCTGACCTTCCACGGTGAGGCGCGTTCGGAGACGGCCGAGGATCCCCACTCCGTTCGCTGGAACGTCAAGTTCCCACTCGTGGTGCTCGGGATCCTCGCCGCCGTCGCGGGCGTCGTGAACATGGCGCCGGTCAAGGAACTGACCGGGTGGAACGTCACGTACCTCCACCACTGGTTCGAGACGGGCTTCCACCGGGTGTCCCTCGAACGGTACCACCACCTGCTCGAATCCGCGGCCGGCTATCACGCCGCGGATCTGGGGCCGTTCCTCCCGGCGGCCCTCTCGCTCGGATTGGCGCTTGCCGGCGCGCTCCTGGCCATCGCCCTCTACCGCGGCCCGGAGCCGACGGCACACACGGACAAACTCGGATCGATCAAGACGGTGCTCTACAACAACTACTACCAGGACGAGTACCAGGTCTGGCTCGCCGAGGGTCTGACACTGCCGCTCGCGGGAGTCGCCGACAAGTTCGATCAGGGCATCATCGACGGCGTCGTCAACGGCATCTCCTCGGGGGCGCTGTTCTCCGGCTCGCACATCAGGCGGGTCCAGACGGGGCGGGTGACAAACTACGCCGCCCTTCTGACCCTGGGACTCGTGGTAATCGTCGTTGGTGTCGCCCTCCTCGGGGGGTGGTTCTAAGATGATGATCGAAGCACTCATCCTCGTGACGGTGGCGAGCGCCGTCGCGGTCATGTTCGCGGACGACGAGATCGCCGGACGCCTCGCCTTCGGGCTGAGTCTGTTGCCCCTGGTCGGGTCGCTGCTCATGTACCTGGGCTTCGATGGCTCCGGGAACGCCCTGCTGGGCGGTGACATCGCCTACGAGACACAGGCCAGCTGGATCACGCTCGGGAACTTGGAGGTCGGGTACCACGTCGGCGTGGACGCCATCGGGCTCTCGCTGGTCCTGCTGACGACCGTGCTGATGAGCCTGGCGCTGCTCTCGGCGTGGACGCCCATCGACAAGCGCCAGTCCCAGTTCTACGGCCTGATGCTGTTCATGGAGGCGAGCCTCCTTGGCGTGTTCACCGCGCTCAACTTCCTCGTGTGGTTCGTCGCCTGGGAGTTCGTGCTCGTACCCATGTACTTCCTGATCGCCATCTGGGGCGGTCCGCGCCGGAAGTACGCGGCGTTCTTCGTCTACACCAACGTGGCGAGCCTGGTGATGTTCATCGGGTTCATCGCCCTGGTCTTTGCCCTGCCGGTCCAGACACTCGACATGCCGACGATCGCCCAGGCCCTGCGGGCCGGCAAACTCACCGCGCTCGCGGGCATCGAGCCGGGGACGCTCAAGGCGATCGCCTTCATCGCCATCTTCGCCGGATTCGCGGTGAAGGTCCCGATGGTTCCCTTCCACACCTGGCTGCCGGACGCCCACGTCGAGGCGCCGACCCCGGTGTCGGTGATCCTGGCGGGGGTCCTCCTGAAGATGGGGACCTACGCGATGCTCCGGTTCAACTTCACGATGCTCGCCGGCCAGGCGAAGGAGTTCGCCGTTCCGATCGCCATCTTCGCCGTCATCAGCGTGATCTACGGGGCGATGCTCGCGATGGGACAGCGCGACCTCAAGCGGATCGTGGCCTACTCCTCGGTCTCGTCGATGGGCTATGTCCTGCTCGGTCTCGTCGCCTACACCCTCTACGGGTTGGGCGGGGCGACGTTCCAGATGGTCGCCCACGGCCTCATCTCCGGGCTGATGTTCATGTCGGTCGGCGTGATCTACAACGTCGCACACACCCGAATGGTCGGGGACCTCTCGGGCATCGCCGACCGCATGCCCCTGACGGCGACGGTCTTCACGGCCGCCGCCTTCGGGTACATGGGCCTGCCGCTGATGGCCGGGTTCGCCGGGGAGCTTTACATCTTCCTCGGCGGCATGCAGTCGACGGTTCTCCCGTACGCGCCGGTGTTCACCGCGCTTGCGATGTTCGGCATCGTGATCGTGGCCGGCTACCTGCTGTTCGCGATGCAGCGGGTGCTCTTCGGCCCCTTCGAGGCGGACACCGATCACGAGATCGTGCCGGCCCCGGTCACCGACCGGATCGCCATCGTGGCCCTCGTGCTCATCGTGATCCTGCTTGGAACCGCTCCGGACCTGATTTACGGGATGATCCAGGACGCAGTGAAACCGATCCTCGCAATCGGAGGTGGACTGTAGATGGTCACACTGCCCTATCTGACGCCGCAGTACCTGTTCGCGATCACGGCCCTCGCGCTGCTGATCGTCGATACGATCTACCCGAAGTCCGACCGACCCGCGCTGCTTGCGGCGATCGCCGGGATCGGCTCGGCGCTCGTGGCCCTGGTCAGCGCCTGGTTCCTCGCCGCCGGCACCGGTCGGGGGATTTCGGTCCCGCGCCTGTTCGATGGGATGGTCGTCGTCGACGGGATGAGCCTGTTCTTCACGTTCATCTTCGGCAGCGTGGCCACCCTGGTGGTGATCGCGAGTTACGACTACCTCGCGGGCATGGAGCGTGTCGCCGAGTACTACTCCCTGGTCGCCCTCGCGGCGCTGGGGATGAGCCTGATGGCCGTCGCCAACAACCTGGCGGCGGTGTTCGTCAGCCTCGAACTGGCCTCGCTTCCCTCCTACGGGCTCGTGGCCTACCTGAAGCGCAACCAGGGCAGCGTCGAGGCCGGGCTGAAGTACTTCCTGATCGGCGCGCTGTCCTCCGCCGTGATGGTGTACGGCATCAGCCTGGTCTACGGGGCCACCGGCACGCTGTCCCTCACGGGGATCGCCGCGGCCCTCGGGGACCTCGGGGACCTGAGCGGGCTCCTCGGCCTGGGGCTGAGTATGGTCCTGGGCGGGTTCCTCTTCAAGACCGCGAGCGTGCCCTTCCACTTCTGGGCCCCCGAGGCCTACGAGGGTGCGCCGGCCCCGATCTCGGCGTTCATCTCCTCCGCCTCGAAGGCCGCCGGCTTCGCGGTGGCCTTCCGGGTGCTCATCTGGGGCTTCCCGCTGAGTGAGGTCGCCGGGACGGTCCCGTGGGCCTGGATTCTGGTGGTCCTCGCCGTCCTCACCATGACACTCGGGAACTTCGCGGCGGCCACTCAAGAGAAAGTCAAGCGCATGCTCGCGTACTCCTCGATCGGTCACGCGGGCTACGTGCTGATCGGCCTCGCCGCGCTGGCCGGACCGGGCACGCTCGCCACCGACGCCCTGGTGCTGGGTGCGGCGATGATGCACCTGCTGGTCTATGGCTTCATGAACACCGGGGCCTTCCTGTTCGTCGCCCTGGCCGAATACTGGAACGTGGGACGCACGTTCGAGGACTACAACGGCCTCGCGCGGCAGGCGCCCTACGTCAGCGTGGCGATGACCATCTTCATGTTCAGCCTCGCGGGCCTGCCCGTCGGCGGCGGCTTCCTCTCGAAGTACGTCCTCTTTGCCGGCGCGGTCAAGGCCGGGTTCTGGTGGTTGGCCGGCATCGCCGCGATCAACAGCGCGCTCTCGCTTTACTACTACAGCCGCGTCGTGAAGTCCCTCTGGATCGAGGAACCCACAGAGCCCCTCGACCTCGGCGAGACGCCGACCGGAATGTACGTGGCCGTGATCGGTGCGGCTGCAGTCACGGTCCTCCTGCTGTTCGCCTTCGATCCGGTCGCCGAGGCGGCCATCTCGGCCGCTTCGCTCCTGCTCGAGGGCGGCGTGTAGGACGGAGGGAACCGTTTTTTACGACGGCCGACGTACATTCGATGAATGGTCGACCGGCTCGTTCTGGGCTGTGGGGACCTCTGTCTCTCCATCGTCCCGACGATTCGATCGTGGCAGGGCGACCTGCTGGTCGTCGATCCCGACGAGCGGCGGGTCGATCACCTGCGAGATCGCTCGATCACCGCCGAGACCGGTGACATCACCGATCCCGAAGCCATCACGGGACAGGACTTCGACCCGGACGTGATATTCGTCCTGACGGAGTACCGATCCCGGGCCGCTGCCGCCGCCGAGGCCGCCCACGAGGCCTTTCCGGGGGCCTACCTGCTCTCGCTTCCCGGCGAGACGGCCCAGGGCCGGGCCCCGCCGGTCGTCGATAGGGTCCTCTCGCCGGGCGCACTCCTGCTTGACTCCATCGAGGGACACCAGCGCGGCGATATCGCGACGCGGCTGGTCGAACTCCGGAACACGCTCACGGAAATGGGGGGGTCGCTCGCCATCTGTACGCACGACAACCCGGATCCGGACGCGTTGGGGGCGGCCCTCGCGTTGCGGGCGATCGCCGACCGGTTCGACCTCGACGCGACGATCTGCTACTACGGGGACATCTCACATCAGGAGAACCGAGCGTTCGTCAACCTCCTGGACGTCGACCTGTGCGAACTCGAGGCCGGGGACCCCCTCGAGGCCGAACACGTCGCCCTGGTCGATCACTCCCGACCCGGCGTCAACAACCAACTCCCGGCAGACACGCCGATAGCCGTCGTCATCGACCACCACTCCTTGCAGGACCCCCCGGAGGCGACGTTCGTGGACGTCCGTTCGGACGTCGGGGCGACGAGCACGCTCCTCGTCGAGTACCTCGAGGGCTACGGCATCGACGTGGCCACCGACGTGGCGACGGGACTGCTGTACGGGATCCGGGTGGATACGCGGAACTTCGGGCGGGAGACGACACGGTCGGACCTCGAGGCCGCGGCCTGGTTGCTCCCCAAGGCCGACCTCGATGCCCTGGAGCGGATCGAGAGCCCCTCGGTGAGCGCCTCGACCCTGGAGACGATCGGCGAGGCGATCCGCAACCGGCGCATGCGAGCGGGCGTGCTCTCCTCCGGCGTCGGTCACGTACAGTCCCGGGACGCGATCGCCCAGGCCGCCGATCGCCTCCTCGGGCTCGAGGGGGTCGACGTGACGGTCGTGTACGGGTACCGGGACGGGACGATTCACCTCTCCGGGCGGGCAAGAGGTGGCGCGGTGGACCTGGGACGGGCCTTCAGGCGCGCGTTCGATGACATCGGCAGCGCAGGGGGTCACGGGTCGATGGCCGGCGCCCAGATCCCCCTGGGCGTGTTCGGCGCGCTCGATGAGTCCGACACCGAGGCGGCCCTCTCGATGGTCGAGGGGGAGATAGAGCAACGGCTGGAGGAGACGCTGGTCGGGACCCTCGAGTGAGATGCACGCCTGAAATCGACCTGGGTCGTCGATCGAACGAAACCTATTTTTGATGCTGTCGAGTTCTCATAAGCACATCATGGCAACCCGTACCGGTATCCACCGCGAGGCCGGACCTGCACCCGTATCCGAGAAACCGTCCCTGAACTGTCCGATTCGAGGTGAGCCGCGATGAAGTTCGCCGACCGCGTTCACGCCGTCGAGCCAGCCGCGCCGTTTGTCATCTCGAATCTGGTCTCCGAGTTGGAGGAGGAAGAAGACGCCGACATCGTCGACCTCTCGGTCGGCCAGCCGGACGTCGACACGCCCGAGCACATCATCGAGGCCACGAAGGACGCCCTCGACGCCGGACACACCACGTACACCCCCTCGGACGGGATTCTGGAACTCCGGCGCTCGATCGCCGGCTACCTCCAGGACCGGTTCGACCTGGACTACGGCCCGGAGAACATCATCGCGACCCCGGGCGGCAAGCACGCCCTCTATGAGTCCCTCCAGGCCATCGTCGATCCCGGTGACGAGGTCATCGTCATCGATCCGGTCTGGTCCTCCTACGAACCGATGGTCAAACTGGCCGGCGGCGAGGCCGTCCACGTCGACACCGCGCCCTACGACTTCAAGCTCGAACCCGCCCTCGAGGACCTGGAGGACGCGGTCAGCGAGGACACGGCGCTCATCATGCTCAACTCCCCGACGAACCCAAGCGGAATGGTCTTCTCCGAGGGGGCCTTCGAGGGAGTCCGAGACATCGCCATCGAGTATGACCTGCCGGTGCTTTCCGATGAGATCTACGCCGAGTTGACCTACGGCGACAACGATCAGCGCAGCCTGGCGACCTACGACGGGATGAGAGAGCGGACCATCACCATCAACGGCCTCTCGAAGACCTTCTCGATGACCGGCTACCGCCTGGGTTTCATGGCCGCGCCGACCGACCACACCTCTCAGGCCGGGAAGGTACACTCCCACTCGGTCTCCTGTGCCTCGAACTTCGTCCAGCGGGCCGGCATCGAGGCCCTGGAGAACACGGACATCGACGCCCTCACCGCGGACATGATGGAGACCTTCGAGGCCCGTCGGGACCTCATGGTCGACCTGCTGGAGGAGCGGGGAATCGACGTCCCGGTCCCCGAGGGCGCCTTCTATCTCATGTTCTCCATCGATGCCGAGGACGACATGGAGTGGTGTAAGAACGCCGTCACGGAGGCCGGCGTCGGACTCGTTCCGGGACAGGCCTTCGGCACGCCGGGTTACGTCCGCGCCTCGCTGGTCGAGCCCGAGGAGCGAATTCGGGAGGGCATCGACCGGCTGGAGGACGCCGGCTTCCTGTAGTCGACTGGCAGTATCGCTCGCAAACCCCATCAATCGACCCCGAAGGAGACCACCACATCCCAAAACCCATCCATGGCAGACAAACCGACAGTATACGTCACGCGACAGATTCCGGACGCCGGCCTCGAGCGCCTCGACGAGGAGTACGATCTCCACGTCTGGGAGGAAAAGACACCACCCTCGAAAGAGCACATAATCGAGACGCTGGCCGACCTGGAGGCGGACGGATTGCTCTGTCTGCTCTCCGATGACATCGACGGCGAGGTCATGGACGCCTCGCCGAACCTGGCGGCCATCTCCACGTTCTCGGTCGGCTACGATCACATCGACATGGCGGCGGCCGCCGAGCGGGACATCCCCGTCGGGCACACGCCCGGGGTCCTCAGCGAGACGACCGCCGACTTCGCCTGGTCGCTCCTGATGACCACGGCCCGCCGGACCGTCGAGGGCCACGAGTACGTCCTCGACGACCAGTGGGAGACCTGGGGCCCGACCCTGTTGACCGGACCGGACGTCCACCACGCGACCCTCGGCATCATCGGCCTGGGGAACATCGGCACCGAGGTCGCTCGCCGCAGTGCCGGCTTCGACATGGACGTGTGCTACACCGACGTCGAACCGAACGAGGAGGCCGAGGCGGAACTCGCCGAGGTCGGCGTGGACGCCCAGTACGTCGACCAGGACGAACTCCTCGCGGAGAGTGACTTCGTCTCGCTTCACGTCCCGCTTCTGGAGGCGACCCACCACCTCATCGGCGAGGACGAGTTCAAGCAGATGAAAGAGGAGGCGATCCTCATCAACACCGCTCGCGGGCCCGTCGTCGACCCCGACGCGCTCGATACGGCCCTCGAAAACGACTGGATCACCCGTGCCGGCCTGGACGTGACCGAGCCCGAACCGCTCCCGGCCGACCACGAGCTGACCGAACACATCCCGGAGAAGCTCGTCGTCACGCCCCACATCGCCAGCGCGTCGATCCAGACCCGAAACAAGATGGCCCGAATGGCCGCGGACAACCTGATCGCCGGGCTGTCGGGCGAGCCGATGCCGAACTCCGCCCATCGGGACTGAAAGACCGAAGGGGCGGGGACCCGAATGCCGGATATGGCCAGCAATACCGAGGTCTTTCGACGGAGTATCGATGGATTCGCCCTTTGAGACCGACCTGGGGAGCGGGTCGGACCGACCGCGGGTCGAGGAGTACATGACCCGGGAGGTGGCGACCGTCTCCGCGGAGGAAACCATCGAATCCGTCGCGAAGCGCATCGTCGAGAGCGACGACCACAACGGGTTCCCCGTCACCGACGGCCGGAAGGTCGAGGGGTTCGTCACGGCCCGTGACCTCCTGCTCGAGGACCCGGAGACGCCACTTTTCAAGGTGATGACCGAGGAGCTGATCGTCGCCCATCCGGAGATGAAGGTGACCGACGCCGCACGGGTCATCCTCCGCTCCGGGATCCAGAAGCTCCCGGTCGTCGACGACGCGGGCAACCTCGTCGGCATCATCTCGAACGCCGACGTCATCCGGAGCCAGATCGAGCGGGCGACCCCGGAGAAGGTGGGCAAACTCAAGCGCACCCTCGAGACCATTCACGACCTCGAGGCCACCGAGGAGCGGCGAACGGTGCCCCTCTCCGAACTGACCCCGACCCAGGGGACGGTGTACGCGGACGAACTGGAGGGGCGGGAATACGAACTCGAGCGTGGCCTGAGCGAGCCGCTGGTGGTCATCGACAACGGCGGGGATCTCCTGCTCGCTGACGGCCACCACCGGGTGATGGCCGCCCGGCGGGCGGGCATCGATGAGATGGACGCCTACGTCATCGTCCTCCCGCGTCGGATCGACCTGGGAATGGCCAACACGGCCCGCAAGGAGGGCCTCGAATCCCTCTCGGACATCGAGGTCGTCGATTACGCCCGGCACCCGCTGGTCGAGACGACCGAGCGGCTGAGCAGTGAGGACCAGTAGCCCCGATTATACCGGTTCGAAGAGCAGCAGTCGGTCGCCGTCGGTCTCGGTCTGCCCCAGGCCGATGGTGACGTCCATGCCGTTCTCGACGGCCGCCGGCTCGATGCCCCTGACCTGCCCGGTCACGGAGACGGGGCCGAAGTCGACGACGGCCGTCGCGTAGGGCGTATCCTCCTGGAACCGCGGCGTGGGGACGTGGACGACGGTGTGGGCCAGGATCGTCCCCACGTCGGGCAGGGGTTCCTCACTCATGTCGGTCGCGCCGCAGTCCGGACAGACGTGCTGTGGCGGGAGCGATCCGTGACCGGCGGGACACGCCAGGTAGTAGGCCTCCCCCGCGTCGACGGCGTCGAGGAAGTCGTCGTACCCGGCGTCGCGGGTCGGTTCGTCGCTCATTCGACCACCTCCAGGACGTGAACGGCCGTACTGGCGACGGTGCCCCCGGCGTTGTGTGTCACGCCGATCCGTGGGTCCTCGAGGCCATCGGCGTTGTGATGGCGCCCCTCGAGGAGTTTGGTCATCTCGACGACCTGGCTCGCGCCGGTCGCGCCGACCGGGTGGCCCTTGGCCTTCAGCCCGCCGGAGAGATTGATCGGGAGGTCCCCCTCGACCGTGGTCTCACCGCGTCTGGCGGCCCCGATCCCCTCGCCGGTCTCGTAGAAACCAAGCGCCTCGATGGCCAGCACCTCCGCGATGGTGAAGCAGTCATGGACCTCCGCGAGGTCGACGTCGGCCGGGTCGATGCCGGCGTCGGCAAATGCCTCCTCGCCGGCGTCCTCCGCGGCGGGAGTCCGGGTCAGGTACTCCCGGTCCTGAAGGGCCAGTCGGTCGCTGCCCTGGCCGGTCCCCGTGATCGCCACCGACGCCTCGAGGTCGTGTTCCTCGGCGTACTCCTCGCTCACCAGGACCATGGCGGCCGCGCCGTCCGTGATCGGACAGGCGTCATAGAGGTGGATCGGCTCGGCGACCGGCGGCGCGTCCATCGCCGTCTCGACGTCGATCTCCTTCTGGAACTGCGCGTACTCGTTGCCCAGGGCGTTCTGGTGGTTCTTGACCGCCACGTGGGCCAGGTCCTCCCGCGAACCGCCGTGCTCGTCGAAGTACGCGTCCTCCATGAGGGCGTACGCGCCGGGGAAGGTCATGCCGGCCCGGACCTCATAGAGGTCGTCCGCGGCGATGGCCAGGGCGTCGGTCGTCTCCGCGGTCGGGAGGTTGTTCATCCGCTCGGCGCCGCCAACGAGGACCACGTCGGCCTCGCCGGAACGGACGTTCATGACCGCCTGGCGGACCGCCACGCCGCTTGAGGCACACGCGCTCTCATAGCGTGTCGCGGGGGCGTCGATCCCCAGGGCCTCGGCGGCGAGCGGGCCCATGTGGCCCTGGTGCTCGGCGAGTTCGCCCATGAAGTTCCCGTAGAATACCGATTCCACGTCCTCGCGATTCACGCCCGCGTCCTCGATGGCGGCCTGCCCGGCCTCACCGAAGAGCGCTCGACTGGTCCGCTCGGGATGAACGCCGAAGTGTGTCAATCCACCCCCGGCAACTCGTACCCGCGTCATAGCTACGCAGTTTTGGACGACCGGGGGTAAAAGTCATGTGCATACCGACGGTGGTGGAAACACTCAAGCCGATCGCCGACCGTCTCGCAACTGTGCTCGAGGAACTGACCGCGCTGGCACAGGTCGGGCCAGCGACCGCACCGCTGCTCACGGCAGCCGGCATCGAGGCCGGGGACATCGAGGAGCGGCGGGTCTCCCACGAACAGCTCCTCGAGGCCGGCGTCAACCCGGGCGTCGCCGCCCGGATCCGGCGGGAGCATTCCCTCCCGTGGTCCCTCGACGGGGGCGGCGAAGACCTGGATCGGCGGGCCGAACAGGTCCGCGGGCTTCAGGACGGCGAGCGCGAGTGGGTCGCAAAGAGCGCCGCCGACTGGACTGAGTCGACCGGCGGAACCGAGACGACCGAGGAGGAGCCGGCCGAGTCCGGCTGGGAACGACGACCCTGGCCGAACGAGCCACCGGCGGATGCGGCCTTCGAGGCCGAGGCGCAGTGGCGCGAGCGAAGCCCTCCCACACCGACCGCGGAGATCCCCGAACTCGACGCCGAGAGCGTCGAGAAACTCGCCGAGGCCGGCATCACCTCGGTGGGCCGACTCCGGACCTGTGATCCCGAACGCGTGGCCGATTCCCTCGACGTGCCGGAATCGACGGTGCGGCGGTGGCGGGATGCGGCCCGGAAGGTCGACTGAGTGGATCAGTTAGACTATTATACGTGACTCCCCCACACTGTTCCTGATGCGATCACTCGAGTCTTCGCCGATCGCGAGGGACGGCAAACTGCTCGTCCTCGCCTACGATCACGGGCTGGAGCATGGGCCGAGGGACTTCGATCCGGTCCCCGAGACGATGGATCCCGAGACGGTCTTCGACCTGGCCACCCACGAGGCCGTGACCGGCTTCGCGGTTCAGAAGGGCGTCGCGGAGACCTACTATCCCTCCTATGCGGACAGCGTCAACCTGGTCGCGAAACTCAACGGCACGTCGAACCTCTGGATGGGCGAGTACGACAGCGCCGTCAACTGGTCGGTCGACTACGCTCGGGAACTGGGAGCCGACGCCGTCGGATTCACGCTGTATGGCGGGTCGAACCACGAGGTCGAGATGGCCGAGGAGTTCGCCCAGGTCCAGGAGGCCGCCCGCGAGTACGACCTGCCCACGATCATGTGGTCCTACCCCCGCGGACAGGGCGTCAAAAACGACACCAAAGACGAGATCATCGCCTACGCCGCCCGCCAGGCCCTCGAACTGGGAGCGGACGTGGCCAAGGTCAAGTACCCCGGCAGCGCCGAGGGGATGGAGTGGGTCACTGACGCGGCGGGCCCGGTGAAGGTCATCATGAGCGGCGGGTCGAAGACCTCCGACCGCGAGTTCCTCGAGTCCGTCCAGAGCGTGCTCGACGCCGGCGGGGCCGGCCTCGCCGTGGGACGCAACGTCTGGCAGCGCGAGAACGCCGAGGCCATGCTCGACGCCCTCCAGGCGCTGATCTTCGAGGAGGAGAGCGTCGACGGGGCCCTCGACCGGATGTAGATGTCGGCGGATCCCATCGAGGCGGTCTTCGAGACCGTCGCCGAGACGGCCCCGGAGATCCGGGCCGGCCTGCCCGGTCGCCGGACGGCCCTGGACTCGGAGAACGTCACCGGCGACACCCAGCTGGCGGCCGACGTCTGGGCGGACGAACTGCTGGGCGAGGAACTGTCCGGTATCGAGGGGGTCGGCGAGTACGCGAGCGAGGAGCGCGAATCCGTCGCGGACGTCGGCGAGGGCTACGCGGTCGCCGTGGACCCGCTCGATGGGTCCTCGAACCTGAAGTCAAACAACCCGATGGGGACCGTCGTGGGCGTCTATGACGGCTCGCTCCCGACCGGCGGTCGGGACCTGGTCGCGGCCGGGTTCGTCCTCTACGGCCCGATCACGACCATGGTCGTCGCCCGGAACGGCGACGTGGAGGGCTTCGTCGTCGAGGAGGGGCGCCGAACCTCGACCGGGGCCGTCGAACTCCCCGCGGAGGCGACAGTGTATGGCTTCGGCGGGAACGAACCGGAGTGGTCAGCCGACTTCGCCGACTACGTCGAGGCGGTGCGGGCGGAACTCAAACTCCGCTACGGCGGAGCGATGATCGCCGACGTGAGCCAGGTCCTCACCTACGGCGGGATCTTTGGCTACCCCGCACTCGATTCCCGGCCCGACGGGAAACTCCGCCTGCTCTTCGAGGCCGCACCGATCGCCTACGTGGTCGAGCACGCGGGCGGGGAATCGTCCGACGGGGACCGCTCGCTCCTCGCGGTCGAGGCCACGGACCTCCACCAGCGGACCCCCACCTTCCTCGGCAACGGGACGTACATCTCCCGACTGGAATCCGCGATCGACCGGTAGGGAACATTGATACCCGCGGCAGTCCAAGAGCGGGGGATGCCCGGCATTTCGTATGCCGACTTCGTCGATCGGAGCTACGAACCGACGGGGAGTGATCTCGTCTGTGAGTTCGCCGTCGATCCGGCCGAAGGGCTCTCGATGGCGGAGGCCGCCGGTCGGGTCGCCTCCGAGAGTTCGAATGGCACCTGGGCCGCCCTCGAGGTCGGTACCGAGTTCACCGACGTCGGCGCGACGGCGTGTGCGATCGGGGAGGGAACCATCACGGTCGCCTACCCGGAGGCCCTCTTCGAGTTCGGGAACATGCCCCAGGTGCTCTCCTGCGTGGCGGGGAACATTCTGGGGATGAAGGCCGTCGACTCGATCCGGCTCCTCGACTGTGACTGGCCGAAGGGCCTGGCCGAGTCCTTCGCCGGGCCGCAGTTCGGATCGGCGGTCAAGACGGACTTCCTGGACGCGGCCGACCGACCGGCCCTCGCGACCGTGCCCAAGCCCAAGGTCGGCCTCTCGACGGAGCGACACGCCCAGATCGGCTACGAGGCCTGGACGGGCGGGGTCGACCTGCTGAAAGACGACGAGAACCTCACCGACCAGTCGTTCAACGCCTTCGCCGACCGGGTCACGGAGAGCTTCGAGATGCGCGATCGCGCCCAGGCGGAGACCGGCGAGCGCAAGGGGTACCTGGTGAACGTCACCGGCGACGTCGAGACGATGAAAGAGCGGGCGGACCTCGTCGCCGAGCGGGGCGGCAACTTCGTCATGATCGACGTGATCACGACCGGCTGGGGCGCGGTCGAATCGATCCGGACGCACGCCGAAAGACGCGGACTGGCCATCCACGCCCACCGGGCGATGCACGCGGCCTTCGACCGGCTGAGCCACCACGGCGTCTCGATGCGCGTACTCGCACAGATCGCCCGACTCGTCGGCGTCGATCACATCCACACCGGCACGGCGAATCTGGGGAAACTCGAAAACGAGGACACGGCCGGCATCAACGAGTGGCTACGGTCCGACCTGTACGGGGTGACCGACGTGCTCCCGGTGGCCTCCGGCGGCCTCCATCCCGGGACCGTCGAACCCCTCCTCGACGCGTTGGGAACGGACCTGATCGTCCAGGCCGGCGGGGGGATTCACGGGCACCCGGATGGCACCCACGCCGGCGCGAACGCGCTCAGACGGGCTGTCGAAGCCTACACGGCGGGTCGCTCGGTGACCGAGGCCGCCGAGGACCACGCGGCCCTCGGCCGGGCTCTCGACGAGTGGGGATCGGAAACGCCGATCTGATCTCCCACTCCCGATACGGGCCCGACTACACCTCCGCCTCGGCCGGCCCATCGGCGGCCGTCGTGGCGAGCGTGTAGAGGTTCTGTCGGGCGTCGGGGACGTAGATGTTCTTCTCGACGATGGTTCGGTCCTGCAGGCGGTCCAGCGCGTCCCGGACCGTCCGCTGGGAGAGCCGCGACTTATCGACGATCTGTTTCTGGGTGAGACCGTCGTTGTACTCGAGGACCTTCAGGACCAGTTTGGCACTCGGGGGCAGGTCTTCCACCTGGGATTCGACTACCACCATGGTAGTTATCCCATAGTACGGAGGGGTTTTATAATTAATGGACGGAAATGTGGATCCACGCAACTCGCCACTCGAATCGATCGAGAACGGGACTACTCGTCGGCCTCGGCGTCCTCAGTCGGGGGTTCCTCGCCGCCCGCCCCGGCCGATTCGCCGGCTCCCTGGTCGAGTTCCGCGGTGTACCCGGCGTAATCGACGGCTTCGATCAACTCCTCGACGTCGGAGTCCCCCTCGACGTCGGCGGTTCCGGCCTCCCGGTCCGCCGACGCGGATTCGACCCCCGATACCTCCTCGAGGGCGGTCTCGACGATGTCTTCACAGCCCTCACAGGACATCTCCTCGACGCGGAGCGTGATGGACATGGACGCGGGTTGGGGACGGGGGGCTTAGGGCGTTTCGGGTTGGATCGAGCGGGATTTCGACTGCTGTACTGACCGAGAAACGGGCCCGGACCGATTCCTTAAGGGCCGCGGGACGTCGAACCCCAGTATGGAACGGACGCGACGGCGCGGACTCTACTATCTCCTCTCGCTCGTGGGGGTACTTGCGCTGTTCACCGTTCTCTACAGGTACGGGATGGCGACCTACGAGGGGGAACCACGGACGCTGCTCGAATCCCTCCAGATCGTGGTGGAGACGTTCACCACGACGGGATACGGGGAAGACGCCCCCTGGCACTCCCCACAGATGATCGCGCTCATGGTGGTCATGCAGTTCACGGGGGTCTTTTTCATCTTTCTCACGCTACCGCTCTTTCTCGTCCCCTGGGTCGAACGCCGCCTGGAGAACCGGGTGGCCCGGTCATACGGCGGCGAGAACCACGTGACCGTCTGTGGCTTCAGCGACCGAACCGACGCCCTGGTCGACGAACTCGAATCACACGATGTCGAGTACGTGGTCGTCGTGGACGACGTCGATCTGGCCCGCTCGCTGGACCGGGAGGGGTATTCGGTCGTCGCGGGCGATCCCGAGTCGACCGGGACGCTGGCGAACGTGAACGTCGCCGACGCGCGGGCCGTGGTCCTCGACCACCGCGACGAGGTCAATGCCACCATCGCCCTCTCGGTCCGGGAGTTGAGCGAATCGGTCCGGCTGGTCGCGTTCGTCGAGGACCCCGACCTGTCCCGGTATCTCGAGCTCGCCGGGGTCGACGAACCCCTCCAGCCACGGGAGCTGCTCGGCCGGAGCCTCGCCGATACGGTCTCGAGTGTCATCACGACCCAGCTCGGCACGACCGTGGACATCGGGGCCGATCTGGCGGTCATCGAGCTCCCGGTGCTGGCCGGAAGCGAGATCGAGGGGACGACGCTGCGGACCGCCGGGATCCGCGAGGAAACCGGGGCGACGGTCCTGGGGGCCTGGCAGGACGGGGCGTTCGTTCCGAATCCCGGCCCCGAAACGGAACTCGACGCCCACACCGTGTTGCTCGTCTCCGGGACCGAATCACAGCTCAGGGCCGTGATGGAGCGAACCCAACCCCCCGGCCGACTCGCCCACCGGGACGTCGTGATAGCCGGCTACGGCGACGTCGGTCGCGCCGTCCGTGCGGCCCTTCGCTCGGCCCACATCACCTGTCGGATCGTCGACGCGCGGGAACAGGCGGCCGTCGACGTCGTCGGGAACGCGACCGAGACGGACGTCCTGCGGGAAGCGGGAATCGAGAGCGCCGGCGCGTTCATCGTCACGCTCGGATCGGACACCGAGGCCATCTTCGCCACGCTGGTGGCCCGCGAGTTGAACCCGTCCATCGAGATCATCGCCCGATCCAACGACGCCGAGAACGCTGGAAAGCTGTACGCCGCCGGCGCCGACTACGTCCTCCCGCTCACGACGGTCTCCGGGCGGATGCTCGCCGCGAGCATCCTCGATGAGGACATCATCTCCTATGCGACCCAGATCGACATCCTTCGAACGGCCGTCCCGGACTTCGAGGGGCACACGATCGGCGAACTCGCGATCAGAGAACGGATCGGCTGCACCGTCATCGCCGTCGAACGCGAGGGAGAAACCCTCACGGAGGTCGGGCCCGACCTCCGCATTCGGCCGGGGGACTCGCTGATCGTCGCCGGAACCGACGAGTCCCTGATGACCCTTCAGGAGTTGGCGGGCGTTGCCGAGAACTGAGTATGGGATGTATCCATGTATACTTATAGTGGCAGGGCCACCATTCAGGACACGACGCGGATAGCGGAGAGAACGCGAGGCCAAGCTGATACATGAGTTACGAACTCGGAGACGCCGTGCCCGCTCCCCTCCTCGATGCCGTCGATCCGGGGACGAACATCCTCGTGAGCGGCCCGGCAATGTCCGGCAAGCGGGAGTTGATGCTCGAAGTGCTGGGCCACGGTGCCACCAACGGGGACGGGTCGGTGGTCGTCACGGCAAACGACGGCGGCGAGCAGATCTACGACGCCTATCAGGAAATCGTCGAACAGGAGTCATACCTCCGCATCGTCGACAGCGTCGGCGCCGAGCCGAGCGACGAACTCGCGGAGGTCATCAGACCCGTCAGCTCGCCGGGGGACCTGACGGGGATGGGAATCGAGTTCTCCCAGATCGCCACGGAGGGGACCGGATCGGGGGTCGACCGGATCCGGGTGGCCTTCGACTCGATCTCGGCGGTGTTGATGTACGTCGAACTGGAGCGGCTCTTCCGATTCCTGCACGTCTTCACCCGGCAGATCCAGTCCAAGGACTGGGTCGGGCTGTTCGCCATCGACCCGGAGTCACACGACCAGCAGGTCATCAACACCGTGAACCAGCTGTTCGACGGCGTCCTCGAGATCAGAGTGCCGGAGGACGGGAGCCGCGAGATCCGACGCCGTGGATTCGGGCAGTCCCCCTCCGAGTGGGCGCCCCTCGACTGAGCTACCGGTGGGCAGCCTCGATCGAACGAACGAGGGGGTGACGGCGGGAACTGTACCGGAGGTGGCTCGAACAGCCACAGTCGGTCGCGCCGATGCCGGGGATCGGCGCTCCCGCGAGCGAGCCGGCGATCGCACACTCCCGATCGGCATTCGGGGTTTTCCAGGCCCCCTCCCACGCGACGGCGTCGGCCCCGAGGAGGTAATCAACGTGCCAGTGGCGGGTGTCGTTTGCCCCCTCGTGGACCCGGCGATGGCGCTCGACCCGCGAGAGACCGCCCGGCCCGAACGCGCTGCCAGTATAGGCGTAATATCCGGCGTCCAGATCGCGTTCCCCGGCGGCGCCGAACGTGATCGTGGTGGGCTGGTCGAGTGCGAGAAGGATGGTGTAGGTCCCGGGAGCCATCGAGTGAACAGAACGGGTTCAGCCCCTTACATCACTGGGCCGACCAGTCGGATCGCGCTGCCACCCGTCGTATCCGCCAGTAGCCACCCGCGGCGAGGACGACGAGACCGGCGACGGTCAGGTGGGTGACCGGGGTCGGGGTCCCGACGGCCAGTTTGGCCACGAGGTTCGGGGGGCTCTCCGGGAGGAGCATGGCGCCACCGAAAAGCGCCATGGCCGAAAGCGAATAGAGCAGCTGGGCCTCCCGCCTGACGCCGACGACCAGGGCCAGCGCGGCCCCGAACACCACGAGCCCGGCGGCGAGGGCCCCGACCAGCAGGAGTATCTCCAGGGGGAAGGCGATCCGCGTGCCGTTGAACTGGAGGAAGAGGAGCCAGAGCGCGGCCTGGGCGGGGGCGATCGCGATCATCGCGAGGGCCTTCCCGTCGAGGATCTGGGGCCCCGAAAGCGGGGTGACCCGGAGCAGTTCGTCGGTCCCCCGCTCGAGTTCCTCGGCGATGGAGTCCGAGGCGATGGACCCGCTGATGAACGCCGGAAGGAAGACGAGCACCGGCACCAGGACGGTGTAGGTGAACCCGAAGTAGGGGTTCGAATCCGGCTCCGGCGGTTCGGGAAGGGGTTGGCGGTCCAGGGAGGCGGCCAGCTCCCGTCGACGTTCCTGTTCCAGTTCGGTCAGGGCGGCCTTGATCTGTGTGACCACGAGGGTGGTCTGAAAGCCCCCCTCCGGCGCGATCGCCTCGACGTGGATTCGTCCCTTCGGGCCGTCGGTCGCGTGGAGAACCGCGCTGACCTCGCGGTCGGCGAATGCCTCCATCGCGGCGGCCCGGGACTCGTACACGATGGCCTCCCGTTGTGCACCCATCTCGACGACCCGCTCGAGTTCGTCGCTCGCGTTTCCGCTGATGCCCATCTGCACGGTGTATCCGCCCTGAACGGATCCGGGCGCGTAAAGGGACACCAGTCCGACGACGAGAAACGAGGAAAAGGCCGCGATGAAAAGCTGGATGACAAGGGCCAACACGATCGTCTTCTCCGATCGCAGGGCGGCCATCTCCCGTCGAGCGAGGCGAAGTCGTCTACGCAAGGCTGTTCACCACCGCGAGGTTGTAGCCCAGGTGAATCATCACGGCGAGGAGGAGCGCCCCGACGTACGAGCGACTCGACCGGCTGGCGCCGAGGGCGGCGACGGCCGCAGTCGCCGTGTGCAACACGAGGGGAGCGACCAGCAGGACTGCCGGCCCGAATCCCAGCACCTCCGGGGCGAAGGCCGCTCGCCCGATCTTCAGGTTCGGCAGGCCGACGAGCTGGGTGATCGCGAGGGTCTTCTCGGCGAGGAAAAATCCCGACCCGGATATCCCGCCCAGGAGAAGCGCAGTTCCCGGGCGCCGCTCGAAGCGGTCCCGCTCGAAGCCGGCATAGACGTGCAGGCTCTTTGCGAGTTCCTCGACGAGCGCGACGACGGCCAGGAGGATCGGCACCGAGAGTCGAACCGGGAGCATGTAGAGGATCGCGATCGCCAGTAGCTCGGCGACGAGCACGAACGGGATGAACAGGGCCGTCCACAGCCCGACTCGCCACCTGGATCGAAGCGGGGCCGCGAGCGCGTCGAGGGCCTTCTGTGGCAGCGGTCGCTGGGTGAAGAGGTCCTCCTCCCGGTAGAGTCCCGTTCCAAGCGCGAAGAGAACCACCGCCGACAGCGTCGCTGGCAGCGTCGCGAAGAGGAACGTCGGGAGTGATACCGGGTTGCCCTGGAGGTCGGACACCACGATCGAGAGGGGCGAGATGGCGGCGATCGGATGGACGGTCGTGAACACGGCCGGCAGGAAGGCAAAGCCGGTCACCACGACGCTGATCGTCACCGTGCTGAAGGTCAACTCCTTGTAGGAGCGAGCGAGCATCCCGGCCAGGAACGTGGCGGCGATGAAGAGGGCGGCGATGGGGACGATGGCGGCGACCGAGAGCAGGCTGGCGTGCAGCGCGAACGCGATCACGGCCGTGAGCCCGATCGAGCCGAGGAGATAGGGGAGGGCCTTCCCGAGGACGATGTCACCGCGGGTCGCCGGCGAGACCAGAAGCGGCTCGCCCCGCCGGTCGATGCGCTCGGCGATCACGCTGCTCCCGTAGGCCTGGATGACGAAGTTAAAGGGGAGCAGAAACACGAACGCGAGCACGAGCGAGTCGAGGGGGAACGGCGGGGTGATCTGGGAGGGGGTCCCCGTTTGGCCCCCGCCGAACAGCCCCGCGATCGGACCGCTCGAACCGAGGCCGTTCGACGCCGGCGGGACGGTCCCGGCGGTGGTTCGCTCGGTTCGGTCCGTGGCGGTGTCCGCCCGGGCGGGTCGCTCCGTCGTGGCCCCGGTGGGAGTTCCCGCCGTGTCGCCGCCCGATCGGTCCGAGCCCCCGGTCGTCGGCTGCACGGTCGTGGCACGGCCGCCGGCGCGGGTCGTCCCCGGCATCGTTTCCGAACCGCTTTCAGCACCGCCGGCGCCCCCCGGTCCCGGCTGGATTTCGAGGGGGGACTGCTCGACGTATCGCAGCGTGACGGTCACCGGAAACGCGGCCGTTCGATTGGACGCCATCGACAGCAGGCGGTCGTTGTAGGCGGCGACCGCCTCGTGGAGCACGGTCGCCGCTGCCCGGCCGGCTTCGGTGTCCCGCACGAGGACGGTCCGACCCACGATGCGGAGATCCAGGTCCTCGCTCTGGGGGTCGACGGCCCTGAGTTCCGGCGTCTCCGCGACCACCGGGAAGTACGGGCTCGAATGCTCGATCCCGACGCGGTAGAGCCCCGCGCCCGGGGTGGGGTTCGAGGCCACGACGACCGGGGCGAGCCCCCCGAGTGCCAGGAGCACGAGGAGAATTGCGATCCCCGTGTGTCGGTCCACCGACCCGACGCTCCTGGTGGCCTCCCAGTAGGCGACGCGGAGGGTGCGGCGGGGGGTCATGCGGTGACGGACAGGAACACGTCCTCGAGGGAGGACTCGTCGGTTCGGATGTCGATCACCGCGCCCCCGGCTGCCCGGGCGCGCTCCCGGATCGACTCGACCTCCTCCATCGACTCCACGGCCCCCTCGTACCTGTCGCCCCGTTGGCTGACGCCGGCCACGTCCACGTCGGTGAAGACCCGATAGGTGACGGTTCCGTGTGCCTCCCGGATCGACTCGAGAGTCCCGCGGGCCCGGATCTGCCCGTCGTCCACGATCGCGACCCGGTCACAGACGCTCTCGACGTGATAGAGGTCGTGGGCGCTGAAGACGATCGTCTTCTCCTGCTCGGCGAGTTCCCGGGTGAACTCGATGACCGTGTTCGTGGTCAACGGATCGAGCCCGCTTGCCGGTTCGTCATAGAGCAACACCTCGGGGTCGTTGATCAGCGACCGGGCGATGGCCACCTTCCGTTTCATCCCCTTCGAGAAGTCCCCGACCGGTCGGTCCCTGACTGCAAGCGATAGCCGATCGAGGATTCGCTCGATGCGATCGGCCGCCACGTCCCCGGGGACGTCATAGAGGTCCGCGAAGAATTCGAGATACGATCGCGGGGTCATCTCCTCGTAGAGGGGCGACTCCTCGGGGAGAAATCCCAGTCGCTTTCGCATCGCCGGCGAGCCGGGGTCCCGCCCGTTCACCTCGATAGTGCCCGCGGTCGGTTCGACCAGGCCGGCGAGCATCTTGAGCGTCGAGGTCTTGCCCGCCCCGTTGGGACCCACGAGACCGAAGACCTCTCCCGTGGCGACCTGGAGGTCAAGCCCCCGGACCGCCTCGACTCCCCCGTAGTGCTTCTCCAGGCCCTCGACCTCGATCATGGCTCCACTTCTCCGGGGATCCATAATGAGACTTTTCGTGGCGGAATCAACGGTGGCGATCGTGACGGTTCACGGAGAGTAATCGGCTTCGGCGATCTGGACGATCCGGTCGGACCGAAGCGAGAACTTCCGGTAGCGATAGCGGCCGAAGAGTCCAAGCGCCGATAGCCCGGCCGAGAGCGCCGATCGGAGGGAGGGCACCGCCCCCGCCTGCCGGCGGAGCATGTGCTCGCCGATCCGCAGGACCCGATCCCAGTCCGCGGGCTCATACCCCCGCACCATCTCCGCGAGGGCGACGTTGCGCCGGATCTCCGGGCCCGTCGCCTGCTTCCAGGCCCGGTTGTACCGATCGAGGGAGCCACTCGCGGCTAGCTTCCCGGCGAGTTTTCCGGTCCGGAGCGCGAGGTGATCCCCGCCCTCGTGGAAGGCGGAGGTGGCCCCCATCGCGCCGCCGACGACGGCAATGTTCAGGCCCGTGGGGGAATCGATCGGCCGCGTCGAGGAGATGGGATAGGTCTCGGTCCCGGCGTCCTTGCCGTAGCCCTCGACCCGCGGAATATCCGACTCGACGTCGAACTCCGCGCCGTACACCCGCTCCAGGAACCGGTCGAGAAACGCCCGGGGGGAGGGCATCGACGTGTCGTCGTCCTCGAGCAGTTCGTAGGCCGCCGGATCGGCCACGTCCGCGAGGGACAGCCCGATCGGCATCGTGAGCCCCACCCGGGCGATGCCGTCGCTGTTCGGGAATATCCAGGGGTAGGCCGTGTGACCGGGGATCCAGCCCCACCAGAACTTGATTCGGTCCGAATCGAAGATCGACTCGGGGAAGCGGCGATACTCCTGGTAGGCGATGTGGTTGGCCGTCGGGGGCGAGAGGTGCTTCGAGGCGGCCTTCTCGGCCGGCAGATGCTGATCGAGGACCTGCATGGTGATCCGGCGCTGGGGCCCGTCAGCGAGAACGAGCGCGTCCGCTCCCACCCGGGTGCCATCGGCCATCGCGATGACGTGACGTGGCTCGCCTCGGCCCCCGGTCTCGGTCTCGACCGAGCGGACCGCCGTTCCGACCCGGTAGTCGGCCCCCGCCGCAGTTGCCCGTTCGCGATGCCAGTCGTCGAATTTCGCGCGGTCGAAGGTGAACCCGAAGTGGGGGTACGCGGAGTCGATTCCGGTCTGACACAGCGTGAGGGACGTGTTTGGCCCCACGAACTCGGCGCCCGTGAGCGGCTGATGGATCACCTCCGCCGGGAGTTCCGACGGGGACAGGTCGGCGATCTCGGTCCAGTAGTCCAGAAACCCGGCCGCGTCGGTCGAATCCGGCCCGAGGTGATCGCGGTCGGCCCGCGGAACTCCCTTCTCGAAGACGACGGCGTTCGCTCCCGATTCGGCCGCCGCTCGTGCCGCCGCCGTCCCGCCCGGGCCCCCGCCGACGATCGCAACCTCGACCTGCTCCATACCCGTGCATGGCGAAGGGGAGACAAGAATCTTCGCTACCCAGCACCACTAAGTGGGGCCGTGTCGAATCCGCTGGAAATGGCACTCGGTATTGGGTTAGAGTGGACGACGCTTCTCCGCGACGGCGGTTCGCCCGAGTCCCGAGTCCTGCTCACTGTGCTCCTGCTGGCTCTCACGGTGGTGATGCTGTCATGGGGGATCCCGCTGCTGGTCAGGGGCGGTTTCTGGCTCCTCCGGCGGGGGCTCACTTCCCTCGGTCTCGAACCGCTCATGAACAAGTTCGGACGCCCCGATTCGGGGTGGGGCCTGGACAACGGAGTGATCAGACTGCTCCGGATGGGCCTCCTTGGCGTCGCCGCGTTGCTCCTGCTCAGCATCTGGGGCGAGATCGATCCGGTCCGCAACGCGGTCGAGTCACTCCAGGTCCCCTCCTCGGTACTGGTCAAGGGCGGCCTCACGGTGCTGCTGTTCGTCGGCGCCTACACGGGAATGGGACTGCTCCACCGGTGGATCGATCGGCTGACTGCCAGGTCGGACCGCATCACCGCCCATCAGGAGGAGATCTCGCTTCGAATCATCCAGATCATCTTCCTCATCACCGCGTCGATCGTCGTGCTCTCGGTCTGGGGAATCGACCTCGGCGGGCTGCTGGTCGGTGCCGGATTCCTGGGCATCGTGGCCGGTCTCGCCGCCCAGCAGACGCTTGGCTCGCTCATCGCCGGGTTCGTGTTGATGCTCTCCCGGCCCTTCGAGATCGGCGACTGGGTGGCGATCGGCGAGCACGAGGGGATCGTCACGGAGGTCACCATCGTGAACACGCGCCTCGAGAACTTCGACGGCGAGATGATCGTGCTGCCGAACGACTCGGTCGCCAACGCCACCATCAAGAACCGGTCGAAGAAGGGACGACTGCGGCTGCGCGTCGAGGTCGGGATCGACTACCGGGCCGATATCGAGGAGGCAATATCGGTCGCCGAGGAGGCCCTCGCGGACGTCGAGCGCATTCTGACGGTACCCCGCCCGCGGGTCGTCTCGAGGCGCTTTGGCGACTCGGCGATCGTCCTGGAACTCCGCTTCTGGATCGACAAGCCAAGCGCCAGGCGGCGGGTCAAGGCCACGAGCGAGGCGATCAAGGCGGTCTCGTCGGCCTTCGATGAGGCCGGAATCAAGATCCCCTTCCCGCAGCGCGAACTCTCCGGTCGCGCCGAGGAGGGCGGATTCCGGGTCGTCGAGGACGGCTCGAATCCGGACTGATTCAGCGATCGGGGCGAAAAACGGTTTCCCCTCGACCTCGAAGAGTCCGTATGGACTACTGGCGGGCCACCTACCACCTGATCAGGGTCTACGTGTGGGGGCTCACCGCCCTCGGACTCCTCACGGTGGGACTGCTCTTCCTCCCGCGTGACGTGCTGGACCCGCGGGTGGCCGGGATCTGGTTCGGACTGGGCGGGTTCGGCTCGCTGGTGGCGCTCATCGTGCTCATCGTCGCTCTCTTCAGCCATGAGTAGCGCGAACCCCCTTCATCACCGAGCCGCGCAGAGGGACCGCAGCCTCTCAAGCAGCGGTAACGAGAGCGGAGCTCTCGTTCGCACATCAGAACGCGAAGCGTTCTGAGGACGCAGTAGGGAGGAAGCGCGTCAAATTCCTCCACGATCACTGTTCTCTGCACTCGGTTAACTCCCTTTCCTAATAAAAGAATTTACGTGAACAACTGTAAGTCGATCGGAGCCCAAGGCGCGGCGATGCGTGTCCTCGCCGTCGCGGGCTACCGGAACAGCGGCAAAACCTCCCTCGTCGAGACGCTTCTCGGCGCGTTTCCCGCTGACCGCCACGTCGCCACGATCAAGTCCCTCCACCACGACGTCGATTTCGACACGGCGGGGACCGACACCTACCGCCATCGAACTGCCGGGGCCGACACCGTCGTGGGAATGACCCCCCACCGCACCGTCGAGTTCCGAACGGCCGGAAAGGCAGACGGCCTCTCCGTCGCGGACCGCCTGGCGGAACTCCGTGCCCGGGACGTCGATTGGGTCGTCGTCGAGGGATTCAAAGCCGCCCCGTTGCCGACGATCCTCGTCGGGGACATCGAGGCGTCCGCCGTCGGCGGCGAGGTCCTCTTCCGGGTCCAAGACGGCACGGCCGTTGACGGTGAAAAACTCCTGGGCCGGATCCAGGACGTCCCGAAGTGGCGTGGATCGGCCAGGGGAGACGAGTGACAGCCCCGATACCGTCCGAGTGACCGCCCGACAACAACCCTTTTGTCCAGCTGTGGCAAAACTCCCCTCAACAATGGCCGACTCGATGAGCGAGTACCTCTCACAGGACATGGAGTGTGAGGGGCTTCTCGAGTGTATGCACGGGCTGAAGGAACTCGACAAGGAGGTCTTTGTGGTCCTGACCGACGCCGAGGAGCCACTCACCGTCGACGACATCGCGGAGGCGGTGGACCGGGAGCGGTCGACGGCCTACCGCTCGGTCCAGCGGCTGCTCCAGTCCGGATTCATTCAGAAAGAACAGGTGAACTACGATCAGGGGGGCTACTATCACGTCTACCGGCCGACCGATCCCGATCGGATCGCCGATGACATGCAGCGGCTCCTCAACGACTGGTACGCGAAGATGGGTCAGCTCATCACCGAGTTCCGGGACCAGTACGAGGAGCGGACCAACCCACAGGAGTGACACCGGAGGATTTAGTGTCCGAACCGAGGAGGGTGTGACATGGCAGTCCCGCCACCGCAAGGGGACCAGGACGGCACAGAAGCGATCGCGTTCGGCATCGCCGCGGTCGACGGCCGGCTCGACGAGACGGAGATTTCCTTCCCCGCGACCACGGAGGAACTCGAGGACGCGCTCGGTGACCCGGCGCTTCCCTACGATCCGCGAGGCAACACCATCGCGCTCTCGACGGCGCTCGAAGAGGCCGGACAGCGGACGTTCGATTCCCGCCAGGACCTTCTCAACGCCCTGCATCCCGTCTTCGAGGCGAAGCGCAGTGGCGGGGACGGCTTCGGTGACTGGCTGCGATCGATCCTCCCGGTCTGATCAGAGCGCCGTGTTCAGGGCCTCGAGGAACCCGTCGGCGTAGCTGCCACTCGTCACGAGGTCGGCCGCCTCCTTCGCGTCCCCCGTTCCGTTCGCGACGGCGATGGCCGTGTCGGCGACCTCGAAGAGCGAGACGTCATTGGCGCTGTCGCCGACGGCCAGCGCCGTTGTCGGGTCGAATTCGAGGTGTTCGGCCAGCGATTCGAAGGCCGCCCCCTTGCTGACGTCCGGGGACTTGACGTGGTAGGCGTACTCGGAGTCGATCACCTCGAGGCCGTGAGAGGCGGCGATCTCCTCGAGGGGCGCACGCGGCGAGTCGGGGCTGACTGCGATCTCGGTCTCCCGCCACTTGTTCGCCAGATCGGGGTCCCCGAAGCCGACGTCGTACCCCCGGTTCCGGTACTCGTTCGCGACGGCGTTGGCCGCCGTTCGATCGCCGTGCACCTGGATCGTGTCGCTCGCGGCGGCGATGCCGCCGTTCTCCGCGACGACCAGCGGCTCGGTGCCCGAGAACTGCGCGAGCGCCACGGGGAAGGGCAGCGCCTTCCCAGTCGCGATGACGACCGGTGCCGGCCAGGCGTCCAGCGCGTCGAGAACACGCGGATCGAGGGAGCGATCCGGTCGGCTCAGGGTCCCGTCGATGTCGACTGCAAGTGGCGGGGTCATAGCTGCCCTTATCCCGCCCCACATTTGACGAGTGGGTTTTCGGGTTCGACTGCCGGTCCGTGGGCGGGGCGGTGCCGGGGAAGGTTTTTCGGGACGAACGGAGAAGGCCAGGCCATGCCACGGTCCCGGGGCCAGATCATCCTCGTCTCGGCGTTCGCGCTGGCCGTGACCTTCCTCTCCCTGGCGCTCGTGCTCAACACCGCGATCTACACCCAGAGTCTGGCGACCCGAGAGACGGTCGATGGCTACCCCGCCGTCGATCTCCGGCTGAGTGCCGGCGAGACGGGCGAATTCCTCCTCCGGGCGGTCAACGACAACCAGTCGATCGACGGGTACGAAGCGAAGCGAGCGCGATTCGAGCGGTGGATCACGAGATTCAGCCACGCGACGAACACCCACGCCCTCACCCGGGGCACGCTTCGCAACGTCACCGTGGTTGCCACCCACCCGGGCACGGCGATTCGACAGCCCGCCGTGTCGAGCTATCCGAACGGGACCTTTGAGGTGGCAAGCGGGGTGAGCGACGTCCGGCGGGCGCGGTTCACCGTCACCGACGGAAACACGACCACGCCGCTGGTGATTCGGGTGACCAACGGCTCACGCACCTGGACGATGAAGATCTGGGAGACGAGCGCCGGGGCGTATGACGTCACGGTCCACGCCCCGACCGGGACCGAAACCAGGACCGGCATCGGTGAGGGCACCCTCCGGATCCGCCCCACGAACGGGACCTACGAGGGGACCGAGTGGCCGATCCTCCGGTTTCAGGACCGGATGAACGGCTCCTACACCCTGTTCATCGAGAACGGGTCGGTCGCGACCGGAACGTTCCGGCTGACGGTGAACGAGCCGAAATCCGAGCTGGAGTACGAGACCGCAGCGGGAGTACAGCACGTCCCGGTCGTGTACAACGCCACGCTCGCAGTCCGTTTCGCAAGCGGGGACCTGACCGTCCGGACCAACGTGACAGTCGCCCCCGAGGGGCGGGCGACGCGCTGATCAGTTCCCCGATAAGACCTGAGTGTACTTCTCGCGGTTGGTGATCGCCACGTCGTGCCCGAACCTCGACAGCAGGGCCGCGGCGGATTCGACGTGGTCAGTCACGGTCGGGATGGTGATCGCCCCGCCCCGCATCGCGAGGAAGGGCAACAGCTGATCGGCGAGGTGTTCCTCGACCGCCGCGTCGGCGGCGTGGAAGGAGAGAAACGCCTGGGCGGCGGCGTCACCGACCGACTCGGCCGGCCGACCGGGCTCCCCCAGGCAGTCGAACCCGGCGAGGGAGTGTTCGTACGACGCGACGAGGAGCACCGACGTGCCGGTCGATCGGGCCGAAACCGACTCCGAGGACGTGTCGACGGGAGCGTCGATCGCGCCCTCGAGCGAGTCGGTCGCGCCCTCGATCTGCCGGGAGGCGACCTCGGCGTCCTCGAGGTCCTCGGTCGCGATCGAGCGCACCGCGACCGATTCGAGATCGCCGCGCTCTCGGAGGAGTAGTGGCTCGATGGCGGAGGGCCGGATCCGGAGCGTGGCGGCCCCGTCCCCCCGCGGGTAGAAGCCCCGTCGCTGCACCTCGATCTCTGCCCGCAGGCCGAAGCCCTCCAGGAGCGGGAGTTTGACGTGGCGATGGTACCCGATCGGCGGGGACCACTTCACGTCGGTTCCGCCCGTCGCGTGGACGGTGACGGGCTCGTCTGTGCCCATCGCGAGGGGCAACACTGCGTCGAAGAGCAGGGAGATGCTCCCGGCCGTCCCGACGTCGAGGGAGATCTCGCCGCCCGTGAGCGGGCCCGGATCGAAGACCACCCTCTCGGAGCCGACCTCGACGCCCGCACAGTCCGCGTCGACGAGCGAGCCCACGGCCTCGACGGCGGCGACGTGCTGTGCCCGGAGCCCCGGCTCCTGGCGAGCGCCGCGCACGTTCTCGATCTCGATCGGCGTTCCCTCCAGGGCCGCGAGCGCGACCGCGAGACGCAGGAGTTGGCCCCCACCCTCCCGTCCGTCGATCCGTTTCATGGGCGCGTGACGTGGGGCGGGATGATGCAAGTTGCGGGTCCAAAGCCGTTTCCCACTCCCCGTCGTAGTCGCGGTGTGACCGAGGAACCCGCGACCGACACGGAGTGGGCGGACCTGATCCGGCACCACCGCGAGGAGAAACAGCACACCTTCACATCCGCGGAGGGGACCCCGCTGAGCGAGCGGGCGCTGTCGGCGTTCGACGGGCTCGAGTTCTTCCCGATCGACCCGGACTTCCGTCTCACCGGCCGACTCGAGCCGTTCGAGGACGCCCGCGAGGGGACCCTCGAGGCGACTCGCGGCCCGCCGATGCCATTCGAGCACGTCGGGCAACTCGGCATCGAACTCGGTGGCGAACTCGCCGTGCTCGAAGTGTATCGGGCGACTGGCGCGGACGCGCTGCTTCTCCCTTTCAGGGACGAAACGAACGGCCGAGAGACCTGGGAACACGGGCGGTACGTGAATATTTCCGCCCCCGGGGAGTCAGAACGGGGCAGCCGGATCGAGGTCACGGTCGATTTCAACCTGGCCTACCACCCGCTCTGTGTCCACGACCCGACGGTCAGGTCCGCGAAACCGCCGGCGGAAAACGAGATTCGGGCCTCCGTTCGGGCCGGGGAACGCCGCTGATCGAATCGGGCCGGCTCAGGCCGGGACGTCGGCCGCCTCGAGCAGTTCCTGGTACCGGTTCCGGATCGTCACTTCCGAGACGTTGGTCACCTCGCTGACCTCGCTCTGGGTGACGCGACGGTTGGTCAGCAGGGAGGCGGCATAGATGGCCGCCGCGGCGAGCCCGACCGGGCTCTTGCCGCTGGTCACGCCCTTCTCCTGGGCCGTCGAGAGCAGTTCGCGGGCCCGCCGTTCGACCTCGTCCGCGAGGTCGAGTTCCGAGGCGAACCGGGGGACGTAACTGGCCGGGTCGGCGGGCTGCACCTCGAGGCTGAGTTCCCGGACGATGTACCGGTAGGTCCGCTTGAACTCCATCTCGTCGATCCGGCTCACGTTTGCCATCTCGTCGAGGCTCCGCGGAGTGCTCATCTGGCGGGCCGCGGCGTAAAGCGAGGCCGTGGCCACCCCCTCGATGGACCGGCCGGGAAGCAGGTCCTCCTCGAGCGCCCGGCGATAGATCACCGAGGCGGTCTCTCGGACCTCCTGGGGGAGCCCGAGGGCCGAGCTCATCCGCTCGATCTCGCCGAGGGCCTGCTTCAGGTTCCGCTCCTTGGAGTTTCGGGTGCGGAACCGCTCGTTCCAGGTGCGCAGGCGCTGCATCTTCTGGCGCTGTCGCGAGGACAGCGAGCGCCCGTAGGCGTCCTTGTCCTGCCAGCCGATGTTCGTCGAGAGCCCCTTGTCG
>JBDGTI010000059.1:0-29972 GCA_042216995.1 Halodesulfurarchaeum sp. | reverse complement strand
GCCGCCGCCGCGATCTACGCCGCCTCGCTTCTGTGCAACGAGAAGAAGACCCAGCGGGAGGTCGCCGACGTCGCCCAGGTGACCGAGGTCACCATCCGGAACCGCTACCAGGAGCAGATCGAGGCGATGGGCATCCACAGCTAGGGGACCGAAGCCGTTTTAGCCGGCCCCGGTGTCGGACCAGCCATGAGCGGGCCGTGGACACACTGGGATCACGTCCTCAAGGTCGATCCGGACAAGGAACTCGCCGGCGATGACACCTTCGCCGACGTCTGCACGAGCGGCACCGACGCCATCGAGATCGGCGGCACGACGGGCATGACCGAGGAGAAGATGGAGGCGGTCGTGAGTGCCTGCCGGGAGTATGACGTTCCCCTCTACCAGGAGCCGAGCAATCCCGGCGTCGTCCTCGAGGATCCGGGGCTGGACGGGTATCTCATCCCGACGGTCTTCAACGCCGGCGATCCCTTCTGGATCACCGGGGCGCACAAGGAGTGGGCTCGCATCGACGAGGTCGAGTGGGACCGCACTCACACCGAGGCCTACATCGTGCTCAACCCCGACGCGTCGGTCGCGACCTACACCGAGGCGAACTGCGAGTTGGACACCGAGGAGGTCGCCGCCTACGCCGCCGTCGCCGAGCGCCTCTTCGGGCAGGAGATCGTCTACCTCGAGTACTCGGGAACGCTCGGTGATCCCGAGACGGTGGCCGCCGCCACCGACGCGCTGGAGGGGGCCACAGCCTTCTACGGCGGCGGCATCCGTGACTACGAGACGGCCAGGGAGATGAGCGAGGTCGCCGACGTCGTGGTCGTCGGCGACCTCGTCCACGAGGAGGGGGTCGAGGCGGTCGAGGAGACGGTCCGCGGTGCCAAAGACGCCTGAGCGTCGGGCGAAATACGGGCGTTTAAGACCGGTCCGGAGTTATCCCTCCGCATGCGAGATCGGACACACACAGCAGACGCCGAACCCGGCACGGCCGTCACCGTCGCCGGCTGGGTACACGAGATCCGCGATCTGGGCGGGATCGCCTTTCTCATCCTCCGGGACCGGACCGGCAAGATCCAGATCAAGTTCGAGAAGGACGAACTCGGCGACGCGCTCGTCGAGACCGGCCTCTCGGTCCACCGGGAGAGTGTCCTCTCGGTCACCGGCGAGGTCTTCGAGGAGGAGCGGGCCCCGACCGGCGTCGAGATCGTCCCCGAGGAGATCGAGGTGATCGCCGAGGCCGATCCCGAACTCCCCCTGGACCCCACGGGCAAGGTCGAGGCCGACCTCTCGACGCGGCTGGACAACCGGACCCTGGATCTGCGCCGGGATGAGCCCCGGGCGATCTTCGAGATCCGGAGCGAGGTGCTCCGGGCCGCCCGCGAGACCTTCCGCGAGCTCGGTTCGACGGAGATCACGACCCCGAAGATCGTCGCCACCGGGACCGAGGGCGGGACCGAGCTCTTCCCGATCACCTACTTCGGCCAGGAGGCCTTCATGAACCAGTCGCCACAGCTGTTCAAGCAGCTCCTTGCGGCCTCCGGCCTGGAGCGGGTCTTCGAGATCGGCCCCATCTTCCGCGCCGAGGAGCACAACACGCCGCGACACCTCAACGAGGCGACCAGCATCGACTTCGAGAGCGCGTTCATCGACGCCGGCGAGGCCATGGACGTGGCCGAGACGTTCCTCCGGTCGGTCTACGAGGCCGTCCAGGAGAACTGCCGGGACGAACTCGAGATCCTGGGGATCGCGGACTCCTTCGAGGTTCCAGAGGCGGGTTTCCCCCGGATCACGTACGAGGAGGCGATCCAGCGCGCCAACGCGACCGGCGTCCTTGAGGAGCAACTCACCTGGGGCGACGACCTCCCCACCGAGGCCGAGAAGGCCCTGGGCGAGGAGATGGGACAGCACTACTTCATCACGAACTGGCCCGCGGAGATCAAGCCCTTCTACATCAAGGACCGGGACGACGACCCGACGGTCTCGACCGGCTTCGACCTCAACCACCCGCGGATGGAACTGGTCTCCGGGGGGCAGCGCGAGCACCGCTACGACGAGCTCGTCGAGGGGTTCGAGGCCCAGGGCCTCGATCCGGCGGCCTTCGAGTACTACACCAAGATGTTCAAGTACGGCATGCCGCCCCACGCCGGCTGGGGAATGGGCGCCGAGCGGCTCCTCGTGACGATGCTCGACCTGGACAACATCCGCGAGGCCGTCATCTACCCGCGGGACCGCAAGCGGCTCTCGCCGTAGGGGATGTGCGACCGGACCGCGGCCCGGGTCCCCGGGCACGTGACCGGCCTGTTCACGGTCGATCGGGCGGCGACCCCCGCCGAGACCGGCTCCCGCGGTGCCGGGCTGACTCTCGCGTCGGGGGTCGAAGTGCGTCTCCGACCGGCCGCGGAGACCACGGTCACGCTCGACGGGACCGTGACGACCGTCGAATCCGTGACTCGGGTCCTCGAGGCCCTGGGTGTCGATGCCGCAGTCGAGATCGAGACGGAACTTCCCGTCGGCTGCGGGTTCGGCCTCTCCGGCGGCATGGCCCTGGGTACCGCGCTGGCGGCCACCGAAGCCCTCGGACTCGCCCGCACGGAGCGCGAACTCGTCCGGACCGCCCACGTCGCGGACGTCCGGGCCGGCACCGGTCTCGGTGACGTCGTCGCGCAGGCCCGGGGCGGCATCGTGCTCCGTCAGGAGGCGGGCGCGCCGCCCCACGTCACTCTCGACGGCATTCCGGGCGGATCCCGGGTCGAGTATCTGTCGTTTGGCGAACTCTCGACGCCCGAGGTCCTCGAGGAGCGATCGGACGCGATCTCCGAGGCGGGATCGCGAGCCCTCGAACGGCTGGCGGAGACTCCCACCCGGAGCGAGTTCATGCACGCGTCCCGACAGTTCACCCGCGACGTGGGGCTCGGGACCCCTCGCGTGGAGTCGATCCTCGCGGACGCCGAGGCGGGCGGCGGCGTGGCCTCGATGGCGATGCTCGGCGAGACGGTCTTCGCGCTCGGGAACCCACTCAGCGAGGCCGGATACGACCCGGCGGTGACCCGCGTCGACCCGACCGGGGCGCGGCTGCTTGAGTAGCGGGATTTTTGGCCGCCGACGCCCTAGGGAAGTCGATGACCGATTGCGAGGAGATTCCCGCCGATCACCCTCGCCATGACTCCCTCGTGACCCGCCACCGGATCGAGGCGGGCGTGGACGCCGGCATCACGAGCCGGCAGGGCCTCATCGCGCAGGGTCGCGGCGAGGCCTTTGACTACCTGCTGGGCGAGGAGACGATTCCGAGTGCCGACCGGGCCGCCCGAGCGGCGGCGGCCACGCTCCTTGCGGCGGACCACCCCGTACTCAGCGTGAACGGAAACGTCGCGGCACTCGTTCCCGACGCGATGGTGAAACTGGCCGAGACCGTCGACGCGGACCTCGAGGTCAACCTCTTCAACCGCACGCCCGAGCGGATGGCCGCCATCGAGTCCCACCTGGAGGCCCACGGGGCCGACGAGGTCAAGGGGCGAGCCGCCGACGCCCGCATTCCGGGCCTCTCCCACGAACGGGCCAAGGTGGACGCCGATGGAATCTACGACGCGGACGTGGTTCTCGTGCCCCTCGAGGACGGCGACCGGGCCGAGGCCCTGGCCGAGATGGGAAAGACCGAGATCGTGATCGACCTGAACCCGCTCTCGCGGTCGGCCCGGACGGCGACCATCCCCGTGATCGACAACATCCTCCGGGCGGTCCCGACCATCACGGCCCACGCCGAGACCCTCGACGCCGAGGACGGGAAGATCGCGGCGGCCACACGGGATTTCGACGCCGAGGACGCCCTCGCGGCCGCCGAGGACAGGATCCGCACCGGCCTCGGCGAGCGCTGATCACTTCTCGAGTTGCTCCCGTGCGACCGCACGGGCGGTGTGGGCCACGTCGTCCGCGGCGGGCCCCAGAAGGTAGATGATCGGTTCGAGACCGACGGCGCCGCGGTGGTAGAGCACCGTCGCGTCGGGATTCCCCCTGACGGCCGCCCGGACGGCCGGTTGCAGGTCGGTCGACTCGAGGTCGAGTTCGACGGCCTGCTCGCCGGCGGCCTCGAGGATGGCGAGGGTGCGTTCGGTGAACGCCACGTTCAGTCCCGCCCGTGTCTCGCTCCCCGCCTCGCGGGCCGCGAGCAACACGCCGCCGACGTACTCGCTGACGCCGAACTCGGGATCGCCGGGGGCCTCCACGCGGCCGCTCACGTCCCGAATGCGGCCGGGCACGCCCGCGACGTCCCCGGGACCGGACGCATTCGAGAGGCACTCGACCAGGTTCGAGCCGACGTGGGGGACCAGCGCGGCGAACCCCCGGGCGTGGGCGAGCAGCCGGAGCCCCCGGCGAACCGAGGCGCGGACCCGTTCGCGCTCCAGGGCCGCCCGATCCGGTCTCGCCCCGCTGAAGTCATACGAGACGGATGCGAGTTCCGGGACGGCCTCCTCGTGGAGCTGTGCCACCAGGTCCCCCGGCCCCGAGAGCCGCTGGAGCAGCGCCTCGATCTCGACCAGCGCCTGGACCTGGGTGATGTCGCCGGTCGCCAGCCCGGTGGCGATCTCGGAGACGGTGTCCTGCACCCGCTCGTCCCCGGCCACTGCCTCCCGCGTCTCGATCTCCCCCTGGGCGTACTTCGAGACCGCACTCTGGCTGAGTCCGAGTTTCTCGGCCACCTCGCTCTGGGTGAGCCCCCGATCGCGCAACTCGCTCGCGAGGCGGGCCCTGATGGTCGGCAGGACCGCCTCGACGAGGACCTCCGCACGGAACTTCACGACTGCTCGCCCCCCTCGAACTCCACGTCCGAACCGATCCGGGAGGCCGCCGGGCCGGACTGATCCTGGTACTTCGATCCCCGATCCGACCCGTAGGGCTCCCGTGCCGGGCTGGAGAGTTCGGTGAAGACGAGCTGTGCGATCCGCATTCCCGGGGAGAGCGCGACCGGCGCGGTGCCGAGATTGGAGAGTTCGAGGGTGACACGACCACGGAACCCCGGATCGATGAAGCCCGCAGTGGCATGGGTTATCACGGCGAGGCGCCCCAGCGAGGATCGCCCCTCGACCTGCGCGACCAGGTCCGCGGGGACCTCCACCCGCTCTTTCGTGGTGGCGAGCACGAAGTCCCCGGGATGGAGGATGAACTCCTCGCCCTCGTCGATGACGGTCTCGGAGACGTAGTCACTGACCTGGCTCTCATGCTGGGGGTGGATGCTCGGGATGTTCGTCCGCTGGAACTCGAGGAACTCTTCGCCGAGTCGCACGTCGACGCTCGCCGGCTGGATCTGCAGATCGGGATCGTCGAGGGGCTCGACGACGAGATCCCCCGACTCGAGCCGATCGAGGATGTCGCCGTCCGAAAGGATCATGCAAGAACCGCCGGGCCTGAGTGCCTTAACTACCCGGACTCCGATTCGGAGAGTTACCCCTAAGGCCCTGCCCCTGTGAGTGGAGGCCCATGAAGCAGGCCATCGTCGTCCGATCGGACCTGGGGATGGGCACCGGCAAGCTGGCCGCCCAGGTCGCACACGCCTCGCTCTCGGGCTACGAGGACGCCCCGGCATCGACCCAAACGACCTGGAAGTCGGAGGGACAGCGCAAGGTCGTTCTCTCGATCGACGGGGAGCGGGCGCTCTTCGAGATCCACGAGAACGCGAAGGCCGCGGGCCTGCCCACCAGCCTCATCCGTGACGCCGGGCGGACACAGCTCGACCCGGAGACCCCGACCACGGTCGCGGTCGGCCCGGCCGAATCTGAGGCCGTCGACCGGATCACGGGATCGCTCTCGCTTTACTGATCCTTTTGACGCGGGACCCCGAAAGACGTCCATGCGCCCGGCCCACGAGGAGGAGCGGCCCTACGGGATCGAGTGGTACGCGAGCGACACCGACGGCGTCGGCGGACGGCTGCGGGACCGCCCCGAGGATTTCCGGGTCCGCGAGCGGGAGCGCTTTGACACCCAGCCGGTGGGAGCCGACCGGGGGGATTATCCCTGGCTCGTCTGCCGGGTCACGCTTCGGAACACGGACACCAACGACTTCGCCCGCGAGCTCTCGAACCGCCTGGGGATCAGCCGCGAGCGGGTCCGGTGGGCCGGCACCAAGGACAAGCGGGCGATCACGACACAGCTATTCTCGATCAGGGACGTCGATCCGGACTCGCTGCCCGATATCGGCGACACGACCATCGAAGTCGTGGGCCGGGCCGGACGGGGCCTCGACTTCGGCGATCTGCTGGGAAACGAGTTCACGGTCGTCGTCCGGGACCCGGCGGCCCCCGATCGGACCGACGCGATCACCGCGGAACTGGCCGAGCAGTTCGGCGGCCAGCCGGGGGTGCCAAACTACTTCGGCCACCAGCGCTTCGGCAGCTATCGTCCGATCACCCACGAGGTCGGCCTGGCGATCCTCAGGGGGGACTGGGAGGCCGCGGCGATGGCCTACCTGGGGAACCCCAGTCCCCACGAACCCGAGCGGTCCCGAGCGGCCCGGGAATTCGTCGCCGAGACCCGCGACTGGGAGAGTGCCCTCGACAGGTTTCCAGCCCGCCTGCGCTACGAGCGGGCGATGCTCCACGCGCTCGTCGAATCGGGCGGGGACGCCCCCGACGCCTACCGGGACGCGATCGAGTCGTTCCCCGAGAACCTCAAGCGACTCTTCGTCAACGCCGCCCAGTCGGTCGTCTTCAACCGGATTCTGAGCCGACGGCTCGAGGCGGGACTGCCGTTTCACGAACCGGTCGCCGGCGACGTGGTCGCGTTCGCCGACACCGACGCGCCGGCCGACTTCCCGATTCCCGACGTCGAGCGGTCCCAGCGAGTCTCCCCGGGGCAGACCGACGTGTTGGCTCGACACTGCGAGCGGAATCGGGCCTTCGTCACCGCGCCGCTCGTTGGCACCGAGACCGAGTTCGCCGGCGGCGAACCGGGCGAGATCGAGCGGGCGGTACTCGCGGAACTGGACCTCTCGCCGGCCGACTTCGACCTCCCGGACCCGTATCACACCACCGGGACCCGGCGGGCGATACTCCTGCGGGTCGACCCGTCGATCCGACGGACCCCCCTTACCTTCGAGTTCGCGCTGCCGAAGGGGAGTTACGCCACGGTGCTGCTCCGTGAGTACCTCAAAGTCTCCCCCCGGGAGCGGTAGCTCTCGCCGGACCGGATCACCACCTCTTTACAGACCGGCCCGAAACGTCGGGCATGGCGTGTCGTCGGTGTGGCCGGCCCCTCGACCGACCCGGGGACTACTGTCTGTCCTGTGACACCGCGAACGCGGACGCCGTGGTTCTCACGGTCGAACCCGACCGGGCCACGCTGACGATGCTCCACGGGGAGTCGGTGCTGGGAGTCACCGAGATCCCGACCACCCCCGAGACCGAGACCACGCTCTCGACGATCCAGGTCCGGAACTTCGCGGGCCGGATCGCCGACGAGATCCGCCGGAAGCGACCGGATGCTGTCTACGTGACCGGCGATCGGACCGTCATTCAGGCCCTTCGCGAGCAGATCCGCTATCCGGTGTATCGGGTGCCGGAGGAGGCTCCCGTCCAGACGGTCCTCGAACGGCGCGGCGAGGACGAACTCGAGGAGATCGAGGCCCCGCCGCGGGAGAAGATCGGCGGCTCGCACACGACGGTGATCGGCGGCCGAGACGGCCAGCGGGCGATACAGACCGTCGCCGGCCACCCGAACGTCAAGAAGGTCGTGCCCGGGCCGATCGACGCCGGCGGAAGCGGATCCCGGACCGGCACCCGGGCGAAGGTGAGCCGGGCCGACGAAAACGGCAACCTGCGACTGGTCCTCCGGGACGGATCCAGCGTCCAGGAGAACCGGATCGTGACGACCGCCCGGGACCGCGAGACGGGCGAGCGGGTCCGGGCGGCCCTCAACGAGGCGCTCTCCGAGACGGACCTCGGAGAATGACCCGGACACAACACGTTTTTAACCGCGCTTTGACTACGGCTTCCCATGAGCGAATCCAAGCGACGGCAACGGACCGGAAGTGCGGGCCGTTTCGGGGCCCGCTACGGTCGGCTGGCTCGGCGGCGCGTCGCCGAGATCGAGGCCGACATGCAGGCGGACCACGTCTGCCCCGAGTGTGGCTCCGCGGCGGTCGACCGCCAGGGCAGCGGCATCTGGGAGTGTGGCGCCTGTGGCTACACGTTCACCGGCGGCGCGTACCGCCCTGAAACGCCGGGCGGCCGGGCGGTCACCCGGTCCATCCGCACCGCGCTCTCGGAGGGCAAGAGCGAAAGCGAGGAGGCGGGCGCCGAGGACTCGGCAGAGCAATAACATGACCTACAAGTGCTCCCGCTGCAAGCGCGACGTCGAACTCGACGAGTACGGCGGCGTACGGTGTCCCTACTGCGGACATCGGGTCCTGCTCAAGGAGCGCAGTCGTGACATCAAGGAAGTCCAGGTCGAGTAGTGCACGAGACCGAACTCTCCTTCCCCTATCGATCCCCCGAGCGTGCGGCCCTCGTAGCGGCGGCTCTCGAACCGGAAATGGGAGCGATCGACGGGGACCGAACGAGTGTCTCCCTCGATCGCAGCGGTGCCGCCCTCCGGGTCACGATCGAGGCCAGCGACGTCGTCGCCCTCCGCGCCGGCCAGAACACCTGGCTCGGGGTGCTGGAAGCAACGGAGAGGGTCAACGACGCGGGGCGGCGTTTCGAGCGCGACTAGCCGGTTGAGCTGATCGCGGATCGGTGCCGGGGGCGACTCGGCGCCTTCGATGGGATCGCCACTCGAATCACGGACATCGGGGACCCGGGAAGCGCCCCGTCGGCGAGTGTACCGTTCTCACGGACAGGGACACAACAGGAGACTTTTCAGTCACCCTCCCGTCCTACGGAGCATGCAGGGTAGTCTACCGCCGGAAGCACAGGAGAAAGTCGAAGAACTCGAAGACCTGCAGGAGACCGCCCAGAAGGTCTCGATGCAGAAACAGCAGGCCGAGTCCCAGCTCACCGAAACCGAGACGGCCCTCGAGGAGCTCGAGGACATCGAGGAGGACACGACCATGTATCGCGAGGTCGGCGAACTCCTCGTCGAGACCGGATACGACGACGCCAAAGCCGCCCTCGAGGACAAGGCCGACACGCTGGAGGTTCGCGTCCAGACCCTCGAAAAGCAGGAAAATCGCGTCCGGGAGCAGTTCGAGGAACTCCAGGAGGAGCTCCAGGAGATGCTCTCGGGCGCCGGCGGCGGTGGCGGCATGGGCGGCGGTCCGCCCTCCCCCGACGGCGTGTAGCGATGGTCGAGGGGAACACGGTCGTGGAGACGGCCAGCGAGGCCGCCCACGAGTACGTGTTCACACAGCTCTCGAAATCCAGCGTGTCGGACATCGACGTGACGGTATCCTTCGAGGAGGGGGTCCTCGAGGTCGAGGTTTCCATCGTCGCCCCGGAGGTCGAAGCCGACCTGGAACAGATCGCCGACGAGGCGGCGCGGACGGCCGGTGCGGCCGTCGATGACCTCTTCGAGGAGTAAGCCGGCTCCTCCCGCCGCGGCTCGTCGTTCGCCGATCAGGTGAAAAGGAAGATCAACAGTGTGATCGCCGCCGTGGCGACGATGACCGCCGCCGCCAGGCCGCCACCCAGCGAGATGACGGCGTTGGCCTGGCTGGCCAGGGTCTCGGTGCGATCGTTGCCGAAGATCGTGACCTCCGCCGTCTCCGAGGCCATCCCGGCCTCGACGGGTTCGAGGTCCTCACTCGCCTCCTCGACCAACTCGGAGATGCGATCTACCAGCTCGCTTTCGTCCAGGGCGGCGCCGACCTGATTCGAGGAGCGCACGGTGTTCACGATGTGCGTGTCCGTGGTCATGACCTCCATCTCCTCCACGCCCTCCACGGCTTCGACGATGCGGTCCCGGAGGCCCGGTTCCATGTTGTTCCCGTCGAGGAGGACGTAGGCCACTCGCGATCCGTCGACCTCGAGAACGGCGACCCTGATCCCCAGCGGGCCGATCCCCTCCTCCGGTCGCCAGTTCGTGGGATCCCAGGCGATTCCGAGTTGTGTCGGGGCGCTCTCTGCTGCCTCGACGGCCCGGGCCGCCTCGCTGACGGCCCGGATCATCTCGAAGGAGCGCCGACTGCCGGGAACGACGTGTCCCAGATCCTCGCCCTGGAGACCGTTGTTGCTGTTGTGGGCGTCGATGAGCAACACGTCATCAATGCCCTCGACCCGGGCCTCGGCCCCGGCGGCGAGACCGACCGCATACTCGACGTCGTCGGCGAAGTTCGGAGCGAAAGAGGCCACGAAGAAACCGTCGTCGCCGAAGCGTTGCCCCATGACGGAGACCTCCCCCTCCTCCACGCGGACCGGTCGGGTGGCGGTGTCGCCGTACTCGATCCGTTCTGCGGCCGTCTCGGAAGCCTCGATGAGCGTGTCGACCTCCCGTTCGGTCACGAGGTTGAAGTCGTGGCCCGCGGTCGCGTGTGGCGGAAAGGCCAGACCGGAGGCCGACTCGGCGACGCGCTGGGGGAGGTTTCCACCCCCGATGTCCCCCATCGGCCCCGGGTGGATCATCGGGAGGACCCAGCGGGCCTTCTCCGCGCCGTCCGGCCGCCTGAACGAGAGCACAGTCACCGGGACCACCGCCTCTTCGCCGATCTCCTCGAAGAAGTCCTCGAGTTCGCGGGACCCCTCGGCGATGTGCCCGATGAATCCCCGGAGGAAATCGAGGGAACTCACGTCGAGGCTGCGCCGCCACGGGCGATCCAGGACGCGCAGGAAGGCATACGCCACTCCCGTGTAAAGCGCGGACATGCCGATCAGGAGCGCGAAATCCGCGGGAACGAAGGCATTGGTGATCTCCGGCGGAGCGTGACTCGGCCGGGAGATGAGCGCCCGGAAGTACGGTCCGCCGTCGAGCGTGAGGTAATTCATCGTCCCGCTGTAGACGAAAAGAAAGAGCGCCGCAGTGGCCGTCTGTATGCTAGCCGGGAGGATCGACCTGATCGGGTGGGTCCGGGAGACGGCATGAACCACCAGAAACCGGAACGCGAAGATGAGCGCCAGAACGCCGATGAGTACGTCATAGACGAAGTTCTGCCCGAACGCCGTGAACGCGCTGACCAGCCCCGCGGCCGCGAGCACGGCCACGCCGATCAGCAGGCTCACCGTCGCCAGGAGCGTCGATCGATTGAACGTGAACTGGCCGCCGAGCGCCCGGTCCACCGCGCCGGTCACCGCGCTGGCGATGACCGTCGGGATGCCCAGGTAGAACACCCCCAGCCAGGCGTCCTCCAGAACGTACCGGGAATCGAAGGCCCCGATCCCGACCAGGGCGGCGACGAACAGACCGATGGCCATCGTCGAGTACCAGCGCGGCGTCCGGAAGATGTACCGGGAGAGACCGGCCAGTTCGCCCTGGGTGGTGGTCATCTATTCACAGATGTCCCGGAAGTTCGCGAACAGTTCCTCGCCGCGCTCGGTGTGGGCGACCTCCGGGTGCCACTGGACGCCATAGAGGTCACGGTCCGTGTCCGACATCGCCTCGACCGAACAGACCTCGCTCTCGGCGGTCCGTTCGAAGCCCGCCGGGACCGCCAGGACCTCGTCGGCGTGGCTGGCCCAGGTCCGAATCGACGGCGCGAGCGAGCCCACGAGCGGGTCGTCCCCGTCCAGGATGGTGACCTCGACGTCGGCGTAGCCCCCGTACTCGCCCTCGCCGACCTCGCCCCCGAGTTCCCGGGCGATGAGCTGGTGGCCAAGACAGATACCCAGGACGGGGACCTCGAGTTCCAGGTACGCCGCGGAGTTTCCGGTCTCCTCGATGGAGGGACCCCCGGAGAGCACCAGCCCGTCGGCCTCGATCTCCGCGGGCGGCGTCTCGTTGTCGATGAGTTCCGTCGAGACCCCCTCCAGATCCCGGAGCAGCCGATGTTCCAGGTGAGTGAACTGGCCGTGGTTGTCGACCACGTGGATGTCGGTCATTGCCGTTCGCTATCCCCGACACACTAAAAACCCATTCGTTCGCCGGTTCGCCGTTCGCGGCCCGCGACGTTCGGTCAGCACCGGGGGCGGCCGGCGGAGAAACCCTTTTCGCCAAGCCGGTCCCAGCGGACAGCGTGCAACTCGTCCACGTCGCCGACGGCGAGACGCGCCGTCTCGCGGCGGACCCCGAGATCGCCGACACGACCCGACAGAAGTTGCGGGGCGTGATGTTTCGCTCCTCGCTCCCGTCGGAGTTCGGACTGCTCTTCCCCTTCGAGCAGGCCAAACCCCGCGGGGTCCACATGCTCTTCGTCCGGGTGCCAATCGACGTACTCTGGCTCGTCGAGGGAGCGGTGATCGCAGTCGAGCGCCTCCGTCCCTGGACCGGGTTCCACCGCGCCCGGGCGGACACGATCGTCGAACTGCCGGCCGGGACCGCGAGCGAGGTGGCCCCCGGGGACAGGGTGGAACTGCGGCGGTGACCGGCAAATATTGCAGGCGGCACGCGACAGGGTGAATTTAAGTAGACGGACCGCCTTCGAGGACGTGTGGCAGCGATGACCACGGATCGATTTATTGCGGGTGCAACATAGCGCACCCCCCGACGGCGACGTACAGCTCCTCGATACGACACTCAGAGACGGCGAACAGGCCCCCGGCGTCTCGCTCACCGCCGCGGAGAAGGTCGAAATCGCCCGCGAACTGGACGAGGCGGGCGTTTCGGTCATCGAGGCGGGAAGCGCCTGCACCGGCCCGGGCGAGCAGCGGGCCATCGAGCAGGTCACCAGCCAGGGCCTGGACGCGACGGTCACGAGCTTCGCCCGCGGGGTGAAACGGGACGTCGACCTGGCACTTGATTCCGGCGTCGACGGGATCAACCTGGTCGTCCCGGCCAGCGACCGCCACGTCGAGACCAAGGTCGGCACGACCAAGGAGGGCGTCCAGCAGACGACCGCGGAACTCGTGGAGTACGCCACCGACCACGACCTCTGGGTCGAGGTGATCGGCGAGGACGGCAGCCGGGCGGAGCCGGCGTTCCTGGAATCCCTCGCCCGGGTCGCCCACGACGCGGGCGCGGACCGATTCGCCTACGCCGACACGGTGGGCCACGCCAGCCCCGAGCAGGTCGCCGAGGCCGTCTCGAAGCTGGCCGAACTGGGGCCGGTGAGCGTCCACACCCACGACGACCTCGGGCTCGCGCTCACGAACGCGCTCGCGGGCATCGGCGAGGGCGCGGACCTGGTTCACGCCACCGTCAACGGCATCGGCGAGCGGGCCGGCAACGTGGCACTCGAGGAGGTGGTGATCTCCCTGTGGCACGGCTATGACATCGAGACGGTGGAGACCGAATCCCTCTATGGCCTCTCCACCCTGGTCGCGGACGCGATGGGGATCGAACTCCCGCCGAACAAGGCCGTCTGCGGCCAGAACGCCTTCGCCCACGAGAGCGGCATCCACACCGACGGCACGCTCAAGGACGAGCGCATGTACGAGCCCTACCCTCCCGAGGCGGTCGGCCGGGAGCGCCGGCTCGTCCTCGGGAAACACGCGGGGCGGGCCGGCGTTCAGGCTGCCCTCGACGAGCAGGGCGTTTCGGTGGCCGAAGATCAACTCGAGGAGATCGTCTCGCGGGTCAAAGCGCTGGGCGAGCGCGGCAAGCGTGTCACGGACACCGACCTGCTGGCCATCGCCGAGGACGTGACCGACGTCGACCGCGAGCGACAGGTCGAACTCCTCGATTTGACCGCGACAAGCGGGTCGAGCACGCCGACCGCGAGTGTCAGGCTGCGCGTGGGCGACACGGAGCGCGTCGCGAGCGGGACCGGCAGCGGGCCGGTCGACGCCGCGATGGAAGCCGTGAAGAAGGCCCTGGGGAACCTGACCTTCCACCTCCAGGAGTACCACGTCGACGCCATCACCGGCGGCACGGACGCAGTCGTCACGGTGGAGGTGACACTCTCCCGGGGGGACCAGACGGTCGCCGCGACCGGGAGCGAGGCCGACATTACCCTCGGGAGCGTGCACGCGATCGTCGACGGCCTCGATCGCCTGCTGGCCACGGAGGACGATCCACACCTCCCGGCGGACGACTGATCTCGACGGGAGAATTGAACGCCGAGGGTGCGATTTGAACGCACGAGTCCTGACGGACAGTTGCTCTCGAAGCAACCGCCTTGGCCGGGCTAGGCTACCTCGGCGCAAATCATGCTACCCCGTAGTCCCCATTTGTCCGTTTCGGTTCGCCGCGGCCGGTCACCGGCCCGGCGGACCGAGATGAGGACACAGTGACCGGCCGGATTTCCCCCCTCGAGACGCTGGCGTCGAAGGGACCGTCTCACAGACCGACTATCGTCGGAACGTTGATACGTCTGGCCGGATGTGCGAGCGTTTACAAACCGGGCCGGGAGAATGTGGAGCAATGTCGACCGAGTTGCCGGTCACCGTTCCGGGACCGGTGTCACCTGACGCCAGAGCGGCCTGGTATGCGCCCGACGTCCGCTCGCAGTACCACGTCTCCGATGGGATCGTCGCGACCGTCACCGAGCGGGAGAAGGGGTACCACTATCGGACCCGGGAGCCCGTCCTGAGCGAGGAGGAGACCGACGCCCTGGAGGCAGTGAGGGGCCGCTTTCGCGATGCGACGCTCGGGCGGCCGCGAACCCGGGCCGGAGCGGTCGAACGGGTACGAATTGGGCTCCCCGATCGATTTCGGGAACGGCTGCCGGAACTCGACGGGCGCCGTCCCGCCAGCCGCCGGCGGCTGTCGTATCACGTGCTCGGCTCCCTCCGTGCGCTGGGGGCGTTGACCCCGCTCGCACTGGACGATCGCATCCGGATCGCGGACACCAACGCGGACCGACTCGCCGTCCACACGCGGGACTTCGCACCGGCACTCACCGATCTCCCGGTCGATGCCCCCTTCCTCGATCGGTTCCTCGGGGAGCGGGTGCGCCGGGAGCGGATATCCTTTGCGGGCTTCTCGATCCCGGTGACGATCGTTCGCGGGCACCTCCTGGGGGCGGATTCCTTCGAGGCCAGTTACGTGATCGAGGAGCCGGATCTCCTGCCGGGGGACCGGGCCGTGATCGACGCGGTGATCGACCGCATCCTGGAGACGCCCCCGGCGGGGATCCTCGAGGACGAGACCGAGGTAGTCACCGACCGGGCTCGCACGCTTCTGCGCCGTCGCCTCGGTTACCGACCGGTCGCCTGGGCACGGGAGGTCCTGCCCCGATCTGTCATCCCATGGCGCTCGCGGGCAGATCCGATCCCGGCGGGCCGATCCGAGCGCCTCGATGCGCTCTCGTACTACGTCCTCCGGGACCTCGTCGGTGACGGGAAGCTGACGGTCCCGATGCGGGATCCAGCGGTCCGATCGATCGAAGCCAATCGCGTCGGCGATCGCATCACGGTCGTCACCCACCGGGGGACCACGATCGGTGACACCCGGATGCCGACGACCCGCACGATCGCCGACGACGCGGAGTTCGTCGACCTGGCCCGGTCGCTGGCCGCCGAGGGCGGGGTCGAACTGAGCGTCCATCGCCCGTCAGCCACCGTGAGTCTCGAACGGGAGACCGGCGGGGGGCAACGCGAACTCCACTGCTCGGTCTCCCTCCCCGAGGACGCGACGGGCCACGTCTCGATCACGAGCCAGCGGGAGACGCCGCCGACCCCCATCGAGCTCGTCGAGCGCGGACAGTTCGAACCCGAGCTGGTGGCGGGGATCTGGACCGCCGCGGCACATCGGGGGTCGGTCCTCTTCGTCGGACCGGTCGACGCGGAGCCGACCGCCGCGATGGGCGCCCACACGCCGTTCATCCCCGCGGGGGATCGGCCGGTCGAGTTCGGGGCGGCCGCGGGACGGGTCTCCCTGCCCCATGAGACCGCCATCGCGGTCCCGGATCGGGCGGAGGGGGATTCGAGCTGGGAGCGCCGGACCGAGCGCGACGCGCTCCACCCGGACGTCGCCGTTCTATCGGACCTGGAGACGGCGGAGAGCCTCCGCCGGCTCGGCACGATCATCGGGAGCGGGCGGCCGATCTTCGCGGCGGCCCGGGCGGCGACCCGGTCGCTTCTCTCCCATCGGGTCGAAGCGGCGGGGATCGCCCCCACGTTCCGGTCCCGGGTGAGCCTCGTCGTCGAGCTCCCGACACCGGATGCCGGTGAATCGGCGACCGGCTGGGTCCCGGTCGCCCCGACGCCCGACGCGGAATCGGCGATCGGCTGGGAGCCGCTCGTCGCGGCGACCCGTGATTCCCGGGTCCTGTCAACGGCGTTCACCGACCGACTGGCGACCGGTTCGGACCAGCCACCCCTCGAAGGGGCCTTCGCCCGCCGGCGCCAGTACGTCCGATACCTCCGTCGGGAGGGCTCGACTGACCGGGAGAGCCTGCTTGGCTTTCTCGCTGACCTCCGCACCGACGAGACGGCGACCATCGAACGCATCGGCGCCCGCTCGCGATGATCAAACGGCTCCTCGCGTCGCTCGATCCGATCGCCTACCGGCTGTTCGGACGGCACACCCGGAACGACCGGCACGATCGCGAGCGGACGCTGTACGCGGCACTCGCGTTCGAACCCGGGTTCGAGACCTACCTGATCGGCCAGTACGCCGTCTCCTGGCTCGTCGCGGCCCTCGCCGGAGTCGGGGTCGCCATCGGCGCCGCTCGAATCACGGCGTCGACCGAACTCCGCTGGCCCGTCGGTCCGGGATTCGCCGCGGACATCAGGCTCATCTACGTCCTCGGAGCCGGCCTCCTCGCCGGCGGATGCGCGAAATACGTGTTTCGCTGGCTGGTCCGGGTGGGGATGAACTCCCTCGTCCGGCGTCGCCGAACCGAAATCGAGCACACCCTCCCCGGCGCAGTCAGGTTCCTTCAGGTGACGGCCACCGGGACGACCGACCCGCGCCGGCTCCTTGCGGGGGTCGCCGACCGGAAGTCGATCCACGGGGCCACGGCCGAGAGCTTCCGGTCGATCCTCCGCCGCCAGGCACTCACCGGGAGCGTGGAATCGGCCATCAGACGGGAGGCCCGGGACACCCCTGGACGGGACTCGCTCGCGCCGTTTCTCCGCACATTCCTCGAGCGACATCGCGACGGCGAGCGATCTCTCCGGGAGTTTCTGGCCGCCGAGAGTCGGTTACTCGCCGTCGAGGACGAGCAACGCCACCGACGCGAAGGGGGCTACCTGCGGGCCGTGGTAGGACTGTTCGTCGTCCTGCTCGTGGGACCGCTGGTCGTCGGGCTCGGCGTCCTGGGCGCGGCGATCGTCCTCCCGGCGGAGGCCTCACCCATTCCGAGGCCACTCACCCCGCGGCTCGACGGGATTCTGACGGGCCTGGGGAGCGGAAGCATCCTTCTCCTCGGCGGCGGCGCGGCCCTCCTTGCCTACCTGCTCCGACCGAGCGGCCACCGGTGGGCCCTCCCGGAGCCAGCCCAGAGCCCCGCAGCGGTGCTGCGAACCAGTCCGATAAACCCGACGAACGCGCTGTTGCTCCTGCTGCCGCCGGTGCTTATCGGGGCGGTCTGGGGCATCTTCCGTGGAATCCCGATGAAAACCGCGATACTGGCCGGATACGTGGCGCTGGCGATTCCCACCGGACTGATCGACGTGCGCCGGGCCCGGCGTCGCTCCAGGCTCGACCGGGCGCTCCCGGCGTTCGTTCACGCGCTGGCCGAACGACTGGAGAGCGGGATGCCGTTCCGGCGGGCGGTCTCCCGGATCTCCATGGAGGAGCGATTTGGACCCCTCGATGGGCCGATCCGGAAGCTGGCCGTCGACGTGCGGTTGAATCACGGGCCGGAAGGGGGGCGGGCACGCGCCCTCGAGCGGTTCGTCGGACGGATCGGCACTCCCTTCGCCGGACGGACGGTGGGACTCGCGGTCGGCGCCATCGAGGCCGGGGCCGACGCCCGCACCGCCGTCGCCCACCTGCAGACCGAAACCGGCCGACTCCGCCACGCCGATCGGGCCCGCCGGGCGCGGTTCCCGGTGGTCATCCTGGTCGGATGGACGGTCGGGCTCCTGATCGTCGCCATCGTCGTCGCCGTGAATCTCATGGTCCTGGACACGGCGACCCCGTCGGGGCCCGTCGCCGGGATCACCGTCGGCGCGCTCGATGGACCGACCAGCCGACGGCCGCTCTTTTATGTTCTCACGCAGGCCACGATGCTCGCAAGCGGCTGGTTCGCGGGGCTCTCCGGTCGGGGCGTCTACGAGGCCCTATTACACTCAGGGGTGCTGCTCGCCGTCGCCTGGCTGGGTTTCCGACTCGCCGGACTGGTGTGACCCGGATCGATCGAGTCCCCACTCCTCGGCGCGTTTTCGCGCCTCCATCGCGGCCCGCTTCTGGATCGCCTCGATCTTCTCCTCGTCGGCCAGGAAGGCCTCGACGGCGTCGAGTTCGGTCGCCTCCTCCGCGACAGGGTCGTCGGCCGCCTCGCGGGTACGGCTGGCGAGGGCCGTGTCTCCGACCACCTGCTCGGCCGGTGCCGCCGGCGCGAGGTCACCGTGGCGGTCCGCCTCGACGGCGCCGGTCTCGACCAGTCGGACACGGTAGGGGCCAGTCTCCGCGATGTCCGCAAGCGCCTCCGAGCCGGTTCGGCCCGTCCCGGTGTGGTGGGCGCTGACCGGTATGCCCCCGTCGAACCACAGGACACACCGTCCGGCGCCCTCGCCCAGAAGTCCGACCTGTGGAACGACCTCGCCGTACCCCGAGAGTTCCGACTCCAGGGCCTCCCACAGCGGATCGCCCGCGTCCATCACGACGCGATCGAAGCGCGTCTGTCCCTCCGGCCGGCTCATGGGGCGTCCGGAATCACCGCGTTCCGGAACCGATCGGCCACTCGTTCGGGGTCTTCCGCGTCGATCTCCAGCTCGGACGCGATCGAGGCAAAGGCCTTCCCGGCCGGGCTATCGGGAGCGTGGGCGAGAAGCGGGGTGCCGGCCTTTCGGGCCTCGCGAGCGGCCTCGTCCATCGGCACCGCTTCCAGGATCGGGCCCGCGACGTACTCGCCCGCCCGATCGGTGATGCGCGAGACGGCCTCCGCGTCGTGAACCTTGTTGAAGAGGAGGCCGGCGACGTCCGTGCCGTAGGCGGTCGCGTACTCCTGGACCTTCAGGCCGTCCGTGATGGCCGGGATCGTCGGCTGGACCACCAGGACGACCCGGTCCGCGATGACGACCGGCAGCACCGCATCCTTGCTCCCCAGCGTGGCCGGGGAGTCGAGGAGGAGCACGTCCGTTTGGGCCGCGAGCGTAGCGATCACCGACTGGAGTCGTTCAGGGTCCGCCTCCCGGAAGGCGGTCAGACTCGTCCCACAGGGAACGATGTCCATCCCGAAGCGGTGATAGACCGCATCCGAGACCGACACGGCCCGCTCCTCAACCAGGAGATCCTGGAGCGTGACCGGCACGTCGGCCAGGCCGGCGTGGAAGAGCAGGTTCGCCATCCCCGTATCGGTATCGACGACGGTGACGTCGTACCGATCGGCGAGCCCCATTCCGAGCGCCAGCGTCGCCGTCGTCTTGCCCGTCCCGCCCTTCCCGGAGGCGACGGCGAGGACCGTCACCATCGATGCCACCCGTCCCCTCGATCGGGCCAGGAACGCTGTCCGTCCATGACCTGACGGAGAACCCACCCGTTGAAGGAGTTTTCGAGGACGGGCGGAGAACCGACGATCCGGAGAACAGCAGGCCGGAGCGGGCCCACGACGGAGGCCGGCAGGCCCGCGGAATCGTCACAACTTTGGCCTAGGCCGGCAAACCCGTCCGTATGGACACCGTCACCCCGCCGACGCCCAGCCACAACCCGAGGGAGATGTCGGCCCTCGGCTGGATAATCGCTGCCGGGATTGCGCTGGTGCTCATGCCGCTCTGGCCGCTTCTCGCGATCATGTGGGTCCTCGGGAAGCGGGGCGGTCGCGGCAAGGAACGCGGTGAGAAACACCCGGACGACGAGATTCCGGTCTGATCGGCTGCCCGCTCACGGATTCAATCTCCTGGGGACTTCGTCCCGGTTCTCGCCTGGTGACGAACAGTTAACACGTTTCGGGCTAGAGTCGGATCCATGCCAGTCAGGAATGCCGAGGCAACCTGGGAAGGAACGCTTCAGGAGGGGGCCGGATCGCTCGCACTGGGGAGTGGTGCCTTCGAGGGGTCCTACTCGTTTCAGTCGCGTTTCGAGGACGGGTCAGGATCCAACCCGGAGGAGTTGATCGGCGCGGCACACGCGGGCTGTTTCTCGATGGCCCTCGCGAACGCGCTCGCGGAGGACGGCTACGATCCGCAGCGGATTCACACCGAGGCATCGGTTCATCTGGACGCCGAGGCCCTCGAGATCGATCGGATCGAACTTCGGCTCGAAGCCTCCATCCCGGACATCGAATCGGAGACATTCGAGCGGTACGCGTCCGAGGCCAAAGAGGGGTGTCCGGTGTCGAAACTCGTCTCCGGCGCGGAGATCTCGCTGTCGACCAGCCTCAATTCGAACTGAGATCGCCGTCGGCCAATTGAAACGGGGATTCGGGCCATTTTCCGTCAGCCGACCCGAATCCCCGGGGAGAAAATCCGCCCTCCCCGATTTGAACGGAGGAAGTCGGTCGGCCTCGCTTCGCTCGGCCGCTGCGGCTTCCCTGCTCAAATCGGGTCGGGATGAATTCACACGCGGCGCTCGAAAGTGAGCGCCGCGAGAAGAATCCGCCCTCCCCGATTTGAACGGGGGACAAGCCGATCTACAGTCGGCTGCTCTACCAGTCTGAGCTAAGGGCGGCCACCAACACGTAGCATCCCGTTCGAATTTAAGGATTGCCATTCCTTCGGAGCCGACGATCCCCCTCCGGCCGGTTCAATTGCCCTGACCCGGGACAGTGCCCCGCAGACCGATGGGCTACATGAGGGCGAGTCCCGAGACGAACCGGGGAGACACCTCTCCGACGGAGCCGAAACCGAGTCAGGGTCACCCCCGAGAAGCCAAGTCGCCCGATGGGACGGCGTAAACGATGCGTTTACAATCGCCGTTAAATATATATGCGGCCGGAGTGTCGACTAAGCTACGTAAGACACGGGTCTTACAGACGGGAGGCCCCGTCACGACGGACCCAGCCATCCGCCGGACGGCGGATGTACACGTCTTACGGGAGCGGGGAATACAAAAACCATGGAGCGTGTGACACTCCGAATTCCGGAACAACAGATCGAGGCGGTCGAACGACTGGTCGAGACGGGAAAGTACCCCAATCGCAGCGAAGCCATTCGCGCAGCCGTTCGCGAGATGGTCGAGAGGGACAGCGGGGAACAGACCAGCAATCCGCGGACCTACGTGAAGGTGTAAAACATGCAAGACATCGTTCAAGACGCCCTCGACAACGCCGAAGACGAGAAGCGAGAGGCACCAGACACTGATGAAGTGTCCGAATTCGGCGATCCGCGGATCGTGATCGTCGGCTGTGGCGGCGCGGGGAACAACACGGTCAACCGACTCTACAACATCGGCGTGGAGGGCGCCGATACGATCGCGATCAACACCGACAAACAGCACCTCAAGATGGTCGAGGCCGACACGAAGGTGCTGGTCGGCAAGTCCCTCACCAACGGCCTCGGCGCCGGGGGGGATCCCAACATGGGCGAGCGCGCCACCGAGATGGCCCAGGGGACCATCAAGGAAGTGCTCGGGGACGCCGACCTGGTCTTCGTCACCGCCGGAATGGGCGGCGGCACGGGGACCGGAGCGGCCCCGGTCGTCTCCCAGATCGCCAAGGAGCAAGGCGCGATCGTGGTCGGAATGGTCTCGACGCCGTTCAACGTCGAGCGCGCACGAACCGTCAAAGCCGAAGAGGGACTCGAGCGACTCCGCACCGAGGCGGACTCGATCATCGTCCTCGACAACAACCGGCTGCTCGACTACGTGCCCAACCTGCCGATCGGCAAGGCCTTCTCGGTCATGGACCAGATCATCGCCGAGACGGTCAAGGGCATCTCCGAGACCATCACACAGCCCTCGCTGATCAACCTGGACTACGCGGACATGACCGCCATCATGAACCAGGGCGGCGTGGCCGTGATGCTGGTGGGCGAAACCCAGGACAAGAACAAGACCCAGGAGGTCGTCAAGGACGCGATGAATCACCCGCTCCTGGACGTGGACTACCGCGGAGCCTCCGGCGGCCTCGTGCACATCACCGGCGGCCCCGACCTCACGCTCAAGGAGGCCGAGGGGATCGCGGACAACATCACCGAGCGGCTCGACGCCTCGGCGAACGTCATCTGGGGCGCACGGATCCAGGAGAACTACAAGGGCAAGGTCCGGGTGATGGCGATCATGACCGGCGTGCAGAGCGCACAGGTCCTCGGCCCATCGACCCAGGAGCAGGCCGATCGCTCCCGGGCCGAGATCGAGAATCCCGGCTCCACCGAGACGAACTCCGACACCTACGGCGCGCACTCGGACGGGGGCCAGGACGAAATCGAACAGGAAAACGGGCTCGATGTCATCCGGTGAGCGTGACTGGAACCGAGTTCCTATTCTAACGCGGCTCGCAGTTCACAGGTCCGACACACGTCTCGATCCGTCGGCTTCCCACACACCGAACAGTTGCCGGACGGGCCCTCAGTCCCGCGGCGCCGTTGCTCCGCGGCGAGACGGGCTAGCTCCTCGTACCCCGACATCACGGAGTGCCGCGTTCCGGGATGATCCGCCTCGAGTTCGAGAAGGAGGTCACGGACCGTCCCCCGGAAGGACTCGCTCGCGTATGGACATTCGGCGATGTGGGCCGGGATGTCGCTGACCCGGGCGTAGAGGGCGACCTCTGACTCCGGCACGTCACGCAGGGGTTTCGCTCGCGGGACGAACGGACCGGACTCCCGGTCGCCGTACGGGGCCAGACTCGCGTCGTAGTGCTGGGCCATCTGGTCCACGTCCCCCTCGAAGACGTTCATCAGGGCGGTCTCGGCCTCGTCGTCCAGATTGTGACCCGTCAGGAGCACGTCCGCATCACGCTCCCGGGCGACCGTCGAGAGGATGTCCCGTCGGAAGACCCCACAGTAGGCACAGGGCGCCATGTCCCAGGGATCGGCCTCAGTCACCTGGTCCATCTCGACGTCGAACTCCTCCTCGTAGGAGGTACGGACGTATTCGACGGGGAGATCGGCCACCAGCTCCTCGGCGTTCGAGAGGCTCTCGTCGCGGTAGTCGGCGATCCCCTCGTGAATCGAGAGCGCGAGGAGTTCGACTCGGGGATCCATCCCGAAGGTCTCGGCCAGGATGTGTGTCAAAACCGCGCTGTCCTTGCCCCCCGAAAGCCCGATCAGCCAGGTGACCGGGTCCTCGGGGGTAGCCGTCTCGGGAAGCAGGCCGTCCGATCGGATGCGGCGACGGACCCGCCGCTCCACCGACTGTCGGAGGTGTGTTTCACAGCGGTGAGTCCCGGAGTAGGCCGCGTACGTGACTGCCTCCTGCCCGCACCGATCACACTCCATCGGGGGGAGATTACCGACACGCCCGTTTCACCGTTTCGGCCCGGGCTCAGGCCTCGAAGCCGTCCTCGAAGACGAAAGTTCCGTTCCGCTGGATCAGGTCCCCGTCGACCTCGATGGATGAGTCCTCGCTCATGTCGACGATCATGTCCAGGTGGATCGCCGAGTCGTTACGCTCGCGCCCCTCGCCGACCGTGTCCTCGTAGGCCCGACCCAGCGCGAGGTGGACCGTATCCCCCATCTTCTCGTCGAAGAGCATGTTGTAGGTGAACTGGTCGATCGAACGGTTCATCCCGATCCCGAGTTCACCCAGCCGGCGTGCGCCGTCGTCGGTCTGCAGAACCGCCGACAGCACCTCCTCGTTCTTCTCGGCGGCGTGATCGACGACTTCCCCGTCCTCGAACTCGAGGGAGACGTCCGTGATCTCCCGGCCCTGGGCCATCAGTGGCATGTCGAAGAAGACCGTCCCCTCGACCGAGTCCGGGATGGGGGCCGTGAAGACCTCGCCGCCCGGTAGGTTGTGCTCGGCGTCGTCGTTCTGGACGGGCATGCCATCGATCCGCATGGTGAGATCGGTCCGCTCGCCGCTTTGGATCCGGACCTCCCTGCCCGCCTCCAGGATCTCGACGAGTTGGGCCTGGTGGGCGCGCTGGGCCTCCCAGTCCTTGTTGACCGCATCGTAGACGAAGTCGGCGTACGCCTCGGTACTCATCTCCGCGTCCTGGGCGTTCCCGGGGGCCGGATGCTGAGTCAGCACCCAGCGGGAGTCCATCATCTCGTCCATGATCGGCTGGCGTGCCTTCCGGTAGGCCGTGTTCGTCTCGGGGGCCACGTCGCCCCGCTCGTTCGTGTTCCGATCGGCCCGGGCCCGAATCACCACGTCGGCCGCCTCGACGGCCGCCAGGGTGTGATCGGGCAATTCGAAGTCATCGGGGTCTGCCGCCCGGAGATACGCCCGACTCGCCCGCGAGCCGCCGCCGATTCGCATCGGGTGAGCGCCGCGCTTCCCGAGCTCCTCGTAGATCGCGACCGCGAAGTCCTCGGCGACCGGCGGGGCGGTGACGAGGACGTTCTCACCGGCTTCGACGCCGGTCGAATGGTCGACGGCGATTCGAGCGTGTTCCCGAACGCGTGGGTCCATGGCCCGGGATACACGTCAGGCCCCAATAAACGGACAGTTCCTCATGCCCGTCCGACGGCGACGTAGAACGGAACCCGCTCGATGCGACGATACGTCCCCGCCCGGAGCTGGTCGACGACGGCCCGTCCCATCGCCTGCCAGTCGTCCCGCAACCGGTCGAATGCCGCCGGTTCGAGGCCGCCCGAAAGCATCGTCTCCCGGTGCTCGTCGATGCGGGCCGCGGTCACCTTTCGGCGGGCCGACTCGAACGCTGCCGCGGAGTACGGGGGCTCGATCCGGCGTTCGTGGGTCCGATGGGCGATCGTCACGTCCGCGATCCCGGCCCGTTCGAAGCGATCGGCCAGGTCCGCGCCTAGTTCGGCACTCGTCGCCAGTCCCTCGAGGTAATGGGCCCGTGCGCGCCGGGAGAGCCTCGATTCCGCCGGAACCGTCGATTCGACCGTGACTCCCCCGTTATCCGGTTCGACGGCCGCCACCAGGCCCGCCGACACGCGGCGAAACTCCCGGAGCGTCCCGACCGGATCGGGGAGGTTGACCAGGAGTGCCTGACAGGCCACCAGGTCGAAGGAGCCATCACGAAAGGGGAGCCGAGTGGCGTCCCCGAGTACCGGTTCGGTGACCTCACCGCGCCGGAGCAGCGACACGTCGGCGTCGAGTGAGAGGACAGTCCCCGCAGATTCCTCCCCCAGCACCCGCGAAAATTCGCCGGTTCCGGCCCCGACGTCCAAAATTCGATCGGGCGACTCCCTGAACAGGGGGGCGAGAGCGTCCCGATCGTCCCAGAGACCACGGCGGGTCTCGCGCAGGTATTCGGGGGTGAAACGACGCACAGCGGAGGTGGGGGAGGGGCGCGGTTAAGCCTCCCGGAGTTCCCTGGCCCGCGAGATGTTCCACTCGAAGCCGCGGCCGTCTTCGGTCGGGGTTTCGAGGATGTAGGGCCGGTCGCGGAGGGCCTCGTGATTGAGGATCGCCCGAACGCCGTCGTCGCCGATCTCGCCCTCCCCGAGGTGGGCGTGTTCGTCCTTGTGAGTGCCGACGCCGTGTTTGGAGTCGTTCAGGTGAATGCAGGCGAGGTTCCCCAGCCCCACGACGTCGTCGAATTCGGCGACGGTCTCCTCGACGGCCGCTTCGGAGGAGAGATCATAGCCGGCCGCGAACGCGTGGGCCGTATCGAAACAGACCCCGAGGTCCTGATCGGACAGTTCGAGGACCCGGGCGAGTTCCTCGAACTCCCCGCCCAATTTCGTCCCGCTGCCCGCGTCGGATTCGACGAGCACGGTCACCCCGTCCGGGATCTCCAGTTCGTCGAGGGCGTCGGCTGCGTTCGCCAGGCCGCCGTCCACGCCGGCTCCCGTGTGCGCGCCCAGGTGGACGTTCACGTAGGGAATGTCGAGCGTCGCGGCCGCCTCGACCTCCGCCTGCATCGAGTCGACCGACTTCCGTCGCAAGTCCTCCTTCGGCGTCGCCAGATTGAGAAGGTATGCGGCGTGAATGACCCACGGGCCGTCAAGTTTCTCGTTCGTTCCGGCGATGAAATCCGACGCCTCGTCCGGATCGATGTCGGGGTCCCGCCAGACCCGCGGGGAGTGACTGAAGATCTGCCCGCAGTTGCCCCCGACATCCAGTTCCCGCTCGACGGCCCTGTGAACCCCGCCCGCGATAGAGACGTGTGCACCGATTCGCATATCGCCTGTTCAGGACCGGGGAATAAGGCCCTTACTCTCATCCGAGGAGGCCCTTTCTCACCCGGCCGATCGAAGCGGGCCCGACGATGGGTCAGCTACGCCGCGGGCCGGGCCGGGTCGAGCAGGCGTCCCTCGCGGTCGGCGTACTCGACCATCGCCTCGAAGACCTCGCCCTCGGTGACCGTCTCGCTGTCGCCGACGATCACGGCCTTCCGCCTGGCGCGAGTGACCGCGACGTTGAATCGGCGCTCGTCGGCGAGGAAGCCGATCTCGCCGCGGTCATTGCTGCGGACCAGCGAGACGAGCACGACCTCCTTCTCGCGGCCCTGGAAGCCATCGACCGTGTCCACCTCCAGGGCATCGAGGTCGACCGATGTGACGCCAACGGTCGTCTCCTCGACCGCGGCCGCCTCGTCTTCGACCGCGGCGGTGGCGGCCAGATCCGGGTGATCAGCGACGGCACGGGCGAGGTCGTCCTCGATCCGGTCGACCTGGTCGTCATAGGGCGAGATGATCGCGAGTTCCTCGGCGGGCAGTCCCTCGGCCAGCAGCGACGTCGCGTAGTCGACGACCAGTTCCGCCTCGCGGGGATTCTCGCGGGAAGTCGATCCCTCGCGTTGTCGTTCCCCGGCGTCGAAACCGGCGGTATCGACGAACGTCAGCGTCGGCTCCGGCTCGAGAGCGGGGTCCGCGGAGTCGACGCCCAGATCCCGGAGAGTGTGGTCCGCGACGCTCTCGGCGGCCCGGAGCTGACCGTCGTAGAAGTACGCCGACGGGAACGACATGATGGTCTCGTGCATCCGATACTGGACCTCCAGCGTGTCGATCGGGGCCCCGTGGCGCTCCGCCAGGCGTTCGAACAGGGTCTCACGCAGGCCGTCGGCACGGCCGCCCCCGTCGCCGGTCGGCTCGGTTTCCGTCGTGGTCGGGGCGGGTGGATCCCCCTCGCCCCACGAGACCGAACGGCGGGCGGCCGCTTCGCTCTGGACCGTCGGCGGAAGCTGGCGGTGATCCCCGGCCATCACGACCCGACGAGCGCGGGTGATCGGGATCAGACAGGACGGCTCGGTGGCCTGGGTCGCCTCGTCGATCACCAGCCGGTCGAAGGTCCGTCCCTCGAGCAGGTCCGATCCCGCCGTGGAATTGGTGGTACAGACCACGTCCGCGGACTCGAGGATCTCCCCGACAGCCTCGTCTTCGAGCGCCTCGGCCCGGTCGAACAGCTCGTCGGCTTCCGACTGGATCTCGAGCCACTCGGCCATCTCCTCGATCCGCTCGGGCGGGACGCCGCGGGACCCCCGCCCCTGTTCGGCGAGGTCCCTGATGCGTTCGTCGGAGAGGCCACGGCGCCATTTCCCGGACGGCGAGGTGAGGTCCTCCTGTTCGTCCAGGAGGTCAAAGGCCTCCTCGCGGAGTTCCTGTGACTCCTGATAGGTCTCGTTGTCCGCGATACGGGCGTCGAGGGTGTGGTCCCGCAGCGTGGGGTTGACCCGGGCGGGATGGCCGATCCGGACCACGTCGACGCCGGCGGCGGCGAGGAACTCCACGAGGTTGTCGACGGCTGCGTTCGAGGCGGCCGTCGCCAGCACCGACTCGCCGCGGTCGATGGCCTGCCGGATCACCTCGATCGCGGTCGTGGTCTTGCCGGTGCCCGGCGGGCCGTGGATCAGGTAGAAGTCCTCGGCGTCCATCGCCCGTCGGACTGCTCGCTTCTGGGAGTCGTTGAGATCCTCGTCGAACCACTCCTCGATCCGGGCCTGATCGGGCGTCGCCGGCTTCCGCTCGCCGACCAGGACGTCCCGCAGGGCCGCCAGGTCGCCGTCGGCGTCGGGCAAGGCCTCGAGGGCGTCGAGCATCCGCTGGAAGGTGACGTCGTTGACGTACAGGTCCATCCGGAGCCCGTCGCCGAAGACGGACCCCGGGGGCTCGCCGTCGAACGCGACGGTGACCGAGTGGTTGGTGACCTCGGTGACGGTGCCGGTCGGATTGTCCTCGCGGGTCGGATCCTGCCTCGAGAGCATCACGAGGTCCCCGACCCCGATTTCCGTCTCCGGGATCTCATCGCGCTTCTGCCGGAGGAACTTCACCTCGTAGCCGCCCAGACCTTCGCCCTGGTCGCGGCCTTCCAGGTGGCGGATCGCACGACCCTTCGCCTCGCGTTCGCGGCCCGAAAGCTGTCGGATTTCCCGCTCGTGGCGCTCCATCTCGGCCTCGCGTTCCCTCTCGACCAGCTCCGAGTAGCGATCGACGTACTCCCGGACCGTCGCGACGTCCTCGAAACGGGCGACCGAGACCGTCGAGGATCCGACGGTGTTGCCGTCCATCTCCTCGAGGAGTTCGTCTGCGATGGCATCCTCGACCTCGACGGTCGCTTCCTCGCCGTCGATATCGATCTCGCCGATGCGTTCGGGATCGACGTCGGCCTCGCCGGCGAAGGCGCCGACGATGTCGCCCGGCCCCTGCCGGTCGAGACCGCGGACCAGCAGTTCCGTCATTTGCCCGTCAGTTGACGCTCGGCGCCCAAAAGCGCAGCGTGGGACGTGTTTGCAGGCGGTGCCTGGCTTTCGGGAGTTGTTCCCGAGCAGTACATGGGAGTTCGAATGGGACGCCTCGGCGATGATCGTTTTTGTATAGCGGTATATAATTTATATCCTCGTGTTCGCCGGGACCGGACTCTTTTAGGGAGCGATCGATTACCCACTCGCCATGGCCGGAACAGTCGCCGAAGCGATGGCCGACCTCGAGCCCCAGGACTTCCATCTCCTCTCGGGCGTCGAGCAGGGGATGCGGTTCTCCGAATGGGTCAATCGCGACAAGCTTCCGGAGTTCTCGGGACTCACCCCCGAAAACGTGGACTACCACCTGAATCGCATGCTCGACCTGGAACTGGTCGAGCGCAAGACCATCCAGTACGAGGGGATCAAGCTGACCCAGCGGGGGTATGACGCGCTCGCGCTGCACACCTTCGCGGAGCGGGGAACGATCGAGGGATTCGGCGCTCCACTCGGAGTCGGCAAGGAGTCCGACGTTTACGAGGTCGAATCCTACAAGCCCCTCGCCCTGAAGTTCCACCGCGAGGGGTTCGCGAACTTCCGGGAGGTCCACCGCGAGCGGGAGTACACCGCGGACCGCGAGCACGTCTCCTGGCTCTACACCGCCCGGAAAGCCGCCGAACGCGAGTACGAGGCGCTGTCCGACCTGTACCCCGAGGTCTCGGTACCCCAGCCGATCGATCAGAACCGCCACGCGATCGTGATGGAGAAGGTTCCCGGCATCGAGCTCGCCGAGGCGAAACTCCCGGCCGAGCAGGTCAGGGGGGTGCTGGAGCTCGTTCTTCGCGAGATCCAGTCAGCCTACCAGCGGGGCTACGTGCACGCGGACATCAGCGAGTACAACGTGTTCGTCGCCTCCTCCGGAATCACGCTGTTCGACTGGCCGCAGGCGGTTCCGGTGGATCACCAGAATTCGCGGGAACTCCTCGAGCGGGACGTGACGAACATCGTGCGATACTTCCAGCGAAAATACCCCTCGCAGATCGACGCGATCGACCCGGAACGGAGCGCCGAGGCGATCGCGGCGGGCGAGTTCTCCGGGGACTGGCTGGAACTGGAGGAGAGGAGCAACGAATAAATTACATATCGCTATATCAAATATCGAGCGGGTCCTCCACAGGTTCGGCGTTTGGGTTCCTACAAACCGCCAATTTCCCTAGGTGTGGTG
>JBDGTI010000044.1:0-29996 GCA_042216995.1 Halodesulfurarchaeum sp. | reverse complement strand
CGGGCTCGTCCCGGACACCCCAGGCCGCCGTCGTCCAGTTCGATCCCCAGGACGAGTACGCCCAGATGCACGACGACAACCCCGACCTCGAGGACGCCGAGGCGCGCCGCTACGAGCGCGAGGGGATCGCCCACGGCGGCCACGACGACACCGTCGCATTCGTCCCCCGGGTCGGCGACGCGACCTACTCGGCGAGCCACCACCGCGCCGAGCAGGTCGAGTTCTCGGTCCCGTTCTCGATGGTCCGGGACGACCCCTGGCTCGTCGCCGGCGCCCGCCTCAACGACAACCAGTACGACGCCCTGACCTACCTCCTCCGGGAGTTCTTCGGCCGGGCGGGCGAGGACACCTACGACGCGTTCCGGGCGTTCATCGACGACCCCGCGCTCAGGGAGGACCTCGACGAGTCGGGGCGGGTCCACGAGGCCACCTTCGACGCGGTCCGCCGGCGCGTGCTGGGCGGCCCCTTCGGTCGGGTGTTCGACCGGGACGCCCCGCCGATCACCGACCTCGTCCACGAGTTCGTGCGGCCGGGCGGCCTCTCGGTGGTGCCGACCTACCACCTCTCCTCGTCCCGGGCCGCCGAGATGGTGGTGCTCGCGGTCGCCAGCCTGCTCGTCGACCAGAAACTCTCGAGCGATCCGACCTTCGATCGGATCAAGGAGACCCCGCTGCTCCTCGGGATGGACGAGGCCCACAACTTCCTCGCGGACGCCGACAGCGTCCAGGCCCGGAAGGTCGTCGGGAAGTTCACCGAGGCGGCAAAGCAGGGGCGCAAGGAGCGCCTGGGCCTGTTCCTGATCACCCAGGATCCACAGGACATCGCCGACCCGGTATTCAAACAGCTCAACACCCGGATCGCGCTCACGCTGAGCGACGAGGACGCCGTGTCCTGCCTGAACCTGCCGACGTCACTCGAGTCCCGGATCACCGACATGGAACGGGGGAACATGGCGGTCTACTCGCCGGACAACTCCAAGCCGGTCGAAGTCACGGGGCTTCCCTTCTGTGTCACCCGACACGGCCGGGACTGAGCGGGGCCATTGCCCTGCCGGAGCCCGTAGCTTGCCCCGCTGACGAGCCCGTAGCTATTTCCCCGCCGCCGACGAATCCGCGGGCATGCGGGTCCTGATACCGATTGACGGATCGGAGCAGTCCACCGCGGCACTCGAGTACGCCGCCGAGACCTTCGATTCCGACGAGTTCGTCCTGTTACACGTCATCGACCCGGTCGAGGCGGGGTACAGCGCCGCGGCGACCATGCCCGGGTACTCCGAGGAGTGGTACGAGAACCAGAAGGAGGAGGCGGAGACGCTTTTCGAGGAGGCGAGAGACCGGCTGCCGAACCAGGAGGTGCGGACCGAGATCGAGGTCGGTCGTCCCTCCCGGACCATCGTCTCCTACGTCGAGGACCACGACGTCGATCACGTCGTCATGGGCAGCCACGGCCGCTCGGGCGTGACTCGCATCCTCCTGGGGAGTGTCGCCGAGTCGGTCGTGCGCCGGTCGCCGATCCCTGTGACGATCGTCCGCTGATCGGGTGTCCTCAGGTGTCGCCGGTCTCGCGGGCGCGATCCCGGATCGCCCGTACCCGCTCGTCGTAGTCATAGCCCGGCACGATTCCCTCGACCCAGGTCCCCTCGACGTAGTTCGCCGCCGCGAGAGCCGCCTCAGGGGCCTCTGCTTGGTCGGACGGCAATTCGATCCGCACCCGGAGCGTGTCCCCGTCCCGCGTGATCTCCGGCTCCGCGTCCGGGCTGTCGAGCACCCGGTCCACGTCCCTGGCCCGCCGTCGGAACGTCTCCTCCCACCCCTCCTCGACGACCGCGGCCACGGTTTCGCCCACGACCGTCGCGTCGAGGGTGGGGAGTTCCTGGACGAGTACCGGCCCGTCCTCGATCCGAACTCGTGACTCGAAGTCCGTGCTCTCGAGGTCGAAGCCGCCGGACTCCCGCTCGCGGAATTCGGCGCGGGATCGAAAGGCAGCGGCGAGTGCAGCGCTCATGACCGGATTCAGGGGATCCGGCGGCAAAACCCGTGCGGTCTCGGGGACTCCGGGTCGGCCCGCGACCCGATCCCGGCCGTCCCCGGAAGTTTTTGCGTCCCGGCTCGAACACGAACCCATGGCACACGCCTACGTCATGGTGCGAACCGAAGCGGGCGCGCCCCAGGACGTGTGGGCCGCCCTGTCCGATGCGGAGCCAGTCAGTGAGGCCCACGTCGTGGCCGGCGATTACGACCTCATCGTCGAGGTCGACGCGCCCACGGCCTCAGAGATACTGGACGTGACGACCGAGGAGATCCAGGCCCTCGAGGGGGTGACCGATACCAAGACCTACGTCGCGATGAGCCAGTAGCTACGTCGTCCGCCGGTCCAGGATCGACTCGACGGCCTCGATCACGGCGTCGAGGGGGCGCTCGGCGTTCACGCGGACGAACCGATCGGGCTCGGCCGCGATCAGTTCCTCGTAGTTCTCGCGGACCGCGTCGAGGAACGCCCGCTGCTCAAGCTTGTTGGTCGCCCCGCTGCGCTCGACGGCGGTCGCCGGGTCGACCTCGAGGTAGATCGTCAGGTCGGGCGGCCGGGTGAACGGCTCGTGAATCCGCCTGACGTACGCCACCGGGTCCGGGACCTCCTCGGCGATGGCCGCTCCCTGATAGGCGTACCGCGAGTCCGAGTACCGGTCCGTGAGGACGACCTCGCCCCGGTCGAGTGCCGGCCGGATCACCCGCTCCAGGTGATCGGCGTGGTCGGCGGCGAAGAGGAAGAGTTCGGCCAGGGGGTCCGCGTCCTCGGTCCGGATCGACCGGTCGACGGCCTCGCCGTACCAGGAATCGGTCGGCTCGTGGGTGAACGTGTATCCCGTCCCGCGCTCGGCGCGCAGGTGCTCCCAGACCGTGGTCTTCCCGCTGCCGTCGAGCCCCTCGAGGGACACGAGCATACCCGGAGTTGTCTCAGCGATCACTAACCGCTTGCGCTCGAGGCGGCAACCGCCGCCCGCTGCGACAAGGATTATCCCCTTCGCCGCCGAATGCCGCCGATATGGACGTTCTCGTTACTGGCGGCAGCGGCTTCGTCGGCACGCACCTGTGTCGCGAACTCGATTCGCGGGGTCACGACGTCACCGCCCTCTCCCGGTCACCGGGCGACGCCGACCTGCCCGGCGGCGTCGATCGTGCCGCCGGAGACGTGACCGACTACGAGTCGATCGAAGCGCCGATCGCGGGCCGGGACGCGGTCGTCAACCTGGTCGCGCTCTCGCCGCTTTTCAAGCCCAGGGGCGGGGACGAGATGCACGAGACCGTCCATCTCGATGGGACACGGAACGTGGTCCGGGCGGCCGAGGCGGGCGGCGTCTCGGCGATCGTCCAGATGAGCGCCCTCGGCGCGGACCCGGAGGGGCCGACGGCCTACATCCGGGCCAAGGGACGGGCCGAGAATGTCGTTCGGGAGTCCTCCCTCGACTGGACCATCGTCCGGCCCTCGGTCATCTTCGGTGACGGCGGCGAGTTCCTGGCGTTCACCAGGGCGCTCACGACCCCGTACGTGACTGCACTCCCCGGGGGTGGACGAACACGCTTTCAGCCAATCTGGATCGGCGACCTCGCGCCCCTGCTCGCGGACTGCGTCGAGGAGGAGTCCCATCGGGGGGAGACCTACGAGGTCGGCGGCCCCGACACTCACACGCTCGCGGACGTGGCCCGACTGATCTACGAGTCCGAGGGCACGCCCCTCTCGGTGCTCCCGGTGCCGATGTCACTGGCCGGGATCGGCATGCGGCTGGCCGACCCCCTGGACGCGATTCCCTTCGGCACCGACCAGTTCCGATCGCTTCAGTTCGACAACACGACGGCGGAAAACGACGTGACGGCCTTCGGCGTCTCGGAGGCCGAGTTGCTCACGCTCTCGGAGTACGTCCACAACCCGTGAGATCGGGGGTGTATCGGAGTCGAACGGGGCCGTTCGCCGGTCGATTCAGGTCTCGAAAACCCCCGCTGCACGCTTCATGTCTGACAAATCTCGATAATTCCAACAAAAGCCTTATGGCCACTATCACCCGTGGTTTCACACAGAGTATACCGCAGCATGAAACTCGCAATGATCGGGATCGGCCAGGCGGGGGGAAAGATACTCGATAAGTTCCTCGAGTACGACCAGCGAACGGGCTCGGGGATCGTCCGTTCCGCCGTCGCGGTCAACACCGCGAAGGCCGATCTCATGGGCCTGGAGAACGTTTCGGAGGACAACCGGATACTGATCGGCCAGTCCCGGGTCAAGGGGCACGGCGTCGGGGCGAAAAACGAACTCGGCGCGGAGATCGCCGAGGAGGACATCGACGAGATCCAGGGCGCGATCGACAACATTCCAGTCCACGAGATCGACGCGTTTCTCATCATCGCGGCCCTGGGCGGCGGCACGGGGAGCGGCGGGGCCCCGGTGCTCGCCAAGCACCTCAAGCGGATCTACACCGAACCGGTCTACGGGATCGGCGTCCTCCCGGGGAAGGACGAGGGCGGCATCTACACGCTGAACGCGGCCCGGTCCTTCCAGACGTTCGTCAACGAGGTCGACAACCTGCTCGTCTTCGACAACGACGCCTGGCGCAAGTCCGGCGAGTCCATCGAAGGGGGCTATGACGAGATCAACGACGAGATCGTCACGCGGTTTGGCATCCTCTTCGGGGCCGGCGAGGTCCAGTCGGGCAGCGACGTGGGGGAGAGCGTGGTCGACTCGAGCGAGATCATCAACACGCTCGCCGGCGGCGGCGTCTCGACGGTGGGATATGCCTCCGAGACCGTCGAGAACCGGAGTTCGGGGGGCTTCCTCTCGAAGCTCACGGGCAACAGCGGCAGCGAGACCGAGGACTCCGCGAACACGACAAACCGGATCACGAGCCTGGTCCGCAAGGCGGCCCTGGGTCGGCTCACGCTCCCCTGTGAGATCGAGGGGACCGAGCGGGCCCTGCTGGTCGTCGCCGGCCCGACGAGCTATCTCAACCGGAAGGGCATCGAGCGCGGCCGCAAGTGGCTCGAGGAACAGACCGGCTCGATGGAGGTCCGGGGCGGGGACTACCCCGTGGATGACTCCCAGCAGGTCGCGGCGGTCACGCTCCTCTCGGGGATCACGAACGTCCCGCGGATCAAGGAACTCCAGGGCAAGGCCGTCGAGGCCCAGGAGAACATCGACGAGATCCGGGAGCAAAGCGAAGCGGCCTTACAGGACCTGGTAGAAGACGAGGACGATGAGCTCGAACCGCTCTTCTAGGCTCGTCGTCGCCGCGTTGCTGCTCGCGGTCGTCGCGGCCGGCCCCGCCGCGGCAGTGACGGTGAGCAGCGGCACTGTCCCACCTGCGGCCGAAGTGGGATCGAGCGTCGACGTGACCTACACGTTTACGGATCTCTATACGAGCTACGACCGGTGGACCCTCACGGGCGAGACCGAACTCACGTCGGTCACCTGGACCGTCACGACGAAGGGCGTGGGCGGTGAGGTGATCGAACAGGTCTCTTTCACCGGGCACTCGTTCTCGTACACGATCGCGAAGTCAGCGGGCGTCGCGACGGTCACGGTCCGGGTCCAGGGAACCGTTCCCGAGTGGTCGCACTGGTCCTACCAGCCGCCACAGTCCCTCACTATCGCGTCGTTCGATGAGACCCAGTCGGGCGGTGCGGTGACGAATCTCACGACCTCGACGACCCGGCCCTACACCGAGGCGAGCCAGGCCGCCCGAACCGCCATCGAGGAGGCACAGGCGGCCATCGACGCCGCCGTGGCGGCCGGTGCGGACGTGAGCGAGGCCAAGTCTCTCATCTCCAATGCCATCTCGGCCTACAACGCCGGGAACTTCCAGAACGCCCAGGACCTGGCCCAGGACGCGAAATCGAGCGCCCTGGCGGCCAAACAGTCCAGCCAGCGCACGAGGACGCTCATGCTGATCGGCGGCGCGGTCGTCGTCCTGGCCCTGATCGGCGGGGCCGTGTACTGGTATCTCTCCAACCGCGATACCTACGACAAGCTCGGGTAGACCATGCGGGCCGTCATCCCGTTCGACGCCAGGGATCCGAAGCGACGGCTCCGGCCCGTTCTCGATCCGGGCGAGCGGGCGGCGTTCGCCCGGGCCATGCTCCGGGACGTCCTGGACGCGATCGCGGAGACCGATCTCGAACCCACTGTTCTCGCCACGGAACCGATCCCCTCCCTCCCGGCTCCGGTTCGGGTTGACGAGCGCCCGCTCGATGCCGTCGTCAACGACGCCATCGACGAGGGGACGCCGCTCGCGGTCATCATGGCCGACCTGCCCCTCGTCGACCCCGGTACGCTCGACCGGCTCCAGGCGACCGCGGGGGACGTCGTCCTGGCCCCTGGTCGGGGCGGGGGAACCAACGCCATGCTCGTTCGCGATTCCGGTTTCGCCGCCGACTACCACGGCACCTCGATACGCGATCACCGGGCCATCGCCCGTGACCGCGGACTCTCGGTCGGCGAGGCCGACTCCTTCCGGCTGGGGGTCGACGTCGACGAGCCGGCGGACCTGATCGAGGTGTTGCTCCACGGCGGCGAGCACAGTCGAGCCTGGCTCGCCGAGGTCGGCTTCCGGATCGAGACCCCCGACGGGCGGGCGACGGTCAGCCGGGACGGGGAGAACGAGCGGCGGCCGAGCCGGTGAGAAACGCTTTGATGCCCCGGGACCCAGGGGGATGTATGACCAGCGTCAAGGACCTCCACATCGAGACCGAGCCCGCTCCCGGATCGCTGGGAGGGGGATCGTTCGTCTTCAGCGACGAGTACTCGGTGTTCGACTGGGGCCGGATGCCCGATACGATTCCCCGGAAGGGCGCGAGCCTCTGTGCGATGGGCGCGTACAACTTCGAGCGACTGGCCGAGGCGGGCGTGCCGACCCACTACCGCGGGGTCGTGGCGGACGGCGAGGTGCTGCCGCTCGCGGCGGTCGAGGAGCCCCCGACCGAGATGGCCATCGATATCGCCCAGGTCCCGGAGTTGCCCGTCGAGGACGGCGAGTACGACTACGAGGCCTATCACGCCGCGGGCGAGCCATACGTGATCCCGCTCGAGATCGTCTTCCGGAACGTCGTCCCGCCCGGATCGAGCCTGCGGGATCGCACCGAGCCGGCCGATCACGGCCTGGAGTACGATACCTGGCCCGAGGAGCCACTCGCCCTCGAGGAGCCGATCGTGGAGTTCTCGACCAAGTACGAGAAGCAGGACCGCTATCTCGATCGGGCGGAGGCCGCGGCCATCGCCGGCGACGTCGACCTCGAGGCCCTCGAGGAGTGCGCCCGGGAGGTCAACCGGGTCATCACCGACCGGGCCGATACCGTCGGGTTCACCCACCAGGACGGCAAGATCGAGTGTCTCTCCCACGAGGGGTCGATCAGGGTCGCCGATGTCACCGGGACGTTCGACGAGAACCGCTTCAGCCGCGACGGCGTCCAGCTCTCCAAGGAGGTCATCCGCCAGTACTACCGACGCACCGACAGCGAGTGGGTCGAGGCGGTGAAATCGGCCAAGCGGGCGGCCCTCGCGAGCGATGATCCCGACTGGCGCGAGCGGGTCGACATCTCGCCGAAACCGCTGCCCGAACACGTCCTTCGCCACGTCTCGAACATGTATGCGGCGGGCGCGAACGCCTACCTCGGCCGGGACCTCCTCGACGCGCCGGCCCTGGATTCGGTCCTCGATCACGTCCGTCACCTATGACATCCTCCCCGGCGTAAAGGGCGAGACTCTCCTTGATTCGGGTGGGTATCCAGGTACGTGGATACTTCCCGATTTTCAAAAGAGTTTTTGGCCACGATCGAGCACGTCCATTCGATGACCGCCTACACCGCCACGGTGACGGTCCGACTCAAGCGGGGCGTCCTCGACCCGGAGGCGACGACGACCCAGCGCGCGCTCGAACGCCTGGGCTTCGACCTGGAGGACCTCCGCTCGGCCGATCAGTTCCACATCGACCTGGAGGCGGCGGACGCCGAGGCCGCCGAATCGCGGGCCGCCGAGATGGCCGAGCGCCTCCTCGCGAACCCCACGATTCATGACTACACGGTGGAGATCGCCGAGCGATGACCGTGGCAATCGTCCGGTTCGGGGGGTCGAACTGCGACCGGGACGCCGCCCGGGCCCTCGATTCCCTGGACGTCGACAACGAGGTCGTCTGGCACGAGGACGGCCTACCCGACGAGACGACCGGCGTGTTACTCCCCGGCGGCTTCTCCTATGGCGACTACCTCCGGGCCGGCGCGATGGCCGCCCGCGCCCCGATCATGCAGGAAGTCAGGTCACTCGCCGAGGAGGGGGTGCCCGTGCTCGGTATCTGTAACGGGGCCCAGATCGGGTGTGAGGCCAGTCTCACGCCGGGGGCCTTCACGACCAACGAGAGCGCCCGCTTCCAGTGTGAACACGTCCACGTCCGCGTGGAGAACGCCGATACCCGCTGGACCCGGGCTTACGAGGACGGCCAGGTGCTGGAACTGCCCATCGCACACGCGGAGGGCCGTTTCGAGATCGCATCCGAGAAACGCCGTCGCCTGCGGGCGGAAAACCGGATCCTCTTCCGCTATTCGACCCCCGACGGCGAACTCACCGACGCGGCGAATCCCAACGGATCGACGGACAACATTGCGGGGATTCTCGGTGAGCGCGAAAACGTCGCGGTGCTGATGCCCCACCCCGAACGGGCCGCCCTCTCGGACATCGGCCCGACCGACGGGCGGGGAATTCTTGCGGGCTTCGCCCCGGCTACTGTCGCACCGTGACCGGGTTGCGACAGGCGATCCAGCGATGCGGACCGGCGTCGTCGCGGACTTCGAACCACCCGTCCGGGCAGTCGTATCCGTCGCGGTTGACGTCGCGCATGACCTGATACCCCGCGGCGGTCGATCACCGCCACCTCGAATTACGGCCCCATCCGTATTGAATCCTCCTCCGGGTTCACAACCGGTGATCCTCTCTGTCGTGGTCGGACTGTCGATTCGAAAAGGACTACAACGGTTTGTCGCCATGGGGCTGACAAGCCGAATGCCACTCGTTCCGCGACGCTATGCCCGGTATTACCTCGAGAACGCCCCGAGTCTCTGCTGGCTCATCGGGGTGAACTTCGCCACGGTGCTCGTGGGCCTGGACTACTACGTCGCCGGGATGCCCGCGGTCAGCCCCTTCCTGTGGCCGTTTTACGCCGACTCGCCCGGTGCGACGTTTCTGATGCTCCTCTCGCTCGTTACGCTGGTCGCCAACCTGGGCAGGCGCCTGCAGGACGCCCCGCAGAACCGGGTGCTCGCGTTTCTCCACACGCTCGCGTTCGTCTGGCTCCTCAAGTACGGGCTCTGGGTGGCCGTCGCGCTGAACCTCGGTTTCAGCCACTATTTCCCGGCGATCTGGGCGTACTGGGGGATCATACTCACCCACCTCGGGTTCGTCGCGGAGGCACTCCTCATCCCCCACTACGGGAAGACGACCGCGGGCGCGCTCGCATTCGCACTCGGGCTCGGACTCCTCAATGACGTCCTCGACTACGGCTTCGGGTTGCATCCGCCGCTGCGGTACGATCCGGGGATCGCCCTCTCGATTTTGACGGTCGCGCTCACCGTCTTCGCCGTCGCCCTCGCGGCGTGGCGTTTCGACCGGCTGGAAACGGGGGATGTGACGACACCGGTCAGGTGAGCTCGATCACTCGGATGTGGGGGCGATCTCCGCCGCCCCGCACTCCGGGCACGCCTCGAACTCGGCGTGGAATCGCGCACCACACGCCTGGCACTGATACTCGGCCGTCTCCTCGGCGGCCGCCTGTGCGCTCTGCTTGAACCGCTCGAGCTGTCGCCCCAGTTCGTTGAAGATGCCCATCACTCGCATTCACAAACGGCAGTGAGCGGGATAAGCACACCGCCGGTGGCCTGGCCCGAGCGACGCGACGGCGTTTTCACCGACGAAGCCAAACGGGGTGATGATGCCGCCGGCCGCTCCAGACGAGCTCCCTGCCCCCGAGTCCTTCCGGTCGGTCTTCCAGGTGTACGAAGTCGACCGGGCGGAGGACGGCGTGCGCTACTACGGCGACCCGCTGGTCGACCGCCAGACGCTCATCGAGACGGTCTGGCCCCAGTTTCGCCGGGCCGGGTACGAGGTTCGGCTGGATCGCCGGCTCGGCGAGCACGTCCTGATCGCCCAGCCACGGACGGCCGATGAGGGCAGCCTCCCCTGGACGAACGTCGTCCTGGCACTCGCGACCGTCCTCTCGACGCTCCTGGTTGGCACCCAGTGGTACTACGTCAGGGATCCCCTCTCGCCCGCGGTCCTCCAGGCGCTTCCGTTCACGCTCGCGGTGATGGGGGTGCTCGGCACGCACGAACTGGGCCACTACGTCATGAGCCGCCATTATGACGTCCCGGCCTCGCTGCCCTACTTCATCCCGTTCCCCTCGATCATCGGGACGATGGGGGCGGTGATCCAGGTGAAGGGCCGAATTCCGGACCGGCGTGCGCTTTTCGACATCGGGGTCGCCGGTCCCCTGGCCGGCCTCCTCGCCACGGTCGTCGTGACCGCGATCGGCCTCTCGCTGCCGCCCGTCACGGTGCCCGACTGGGTGCTGGCCCAGTCCACGATCACGGTCGATTTCCATTACCCGCTCCTCCTCACGGCCATCGCCGCCGCGATGGGCGAACCGCTCTCCTATGGCTCGGCCACGGTGGTCAACCCCGTCGTGATCGGGGGCTGGGTGGGCATGTTCATCACCTTCCTGAACCTGATCCCGGTCGGCCAGCTCGACGGGGGCCACCTCCTGCGGGCGATGGTCGGGCCCGCCCAGGAGCGAGTCGCGCCCCTCGTGCCCCTCGCCCTGTTCGGCCTGGCCGCCGGGCTCTATCTCTTCACTGACGCCGGACAGATGGTCTCGGTCTGGATCATCTGGGGGCTGCTCGCGATGGTCGCGACCTGGATCGGCTCGGCCTCGCCCATCTCGGAGGCGTCCCTCGGTCGGCGCAGACAGCTTCTCGGCGTGCTCACGTTCCTGCTGGGCGCGCTCTGTTTCACGCCGATTCCGATCGAAATCACGGGTCTGTAGGCTCGGACCCGTGGGTGTACCCGCGGTCGGGCAGCGCCTCGCCGTCGAGTTCGATGCCCGCGTCGGGGTCCCGAACCTCTCCGAGGACCGAAACGGGGGCTTCCAGTCCGGTGCGGACGGGTTCGAGTGCCGACTCGGGCATCGTCCACACCAGCTCGAAGTCCCCGCCGTGCTCGATGGCGACCTCGCGGGCGCTCTCATCGACACCGAGAAAGCGCTCGAGGGCCCCCGCGATCGGGATGGCCGCCCCCTCGATGGCAAAGCCCACGTCCCCGGCCGCACCGAGCTGGTGAAGCGACCGGGCCAGGCCGTCGCTTGCGTCCATCATCGCGGTCGCGTGCTCGGCGAGGACCGTCCCGGCCGCGACCCGGGGCGTGAACTGGAAGAGGTCGTTCGCCGCCTCGATGGCCCCGGCCTCGAAGGCCCTGATACCGGCCGCGCCGCGACCCACCGTTCCCGTGACACAGACGATCTCGCCCGGTCGGGCGCCGCTGCGACCGACCGGCGTCGCCGTTTCGCCGAGGGCCGCCGTCGCCACGGTGAACTCCTCGTGGCGGTCCAGGTCCCCGCCCACGTACTGGGCGCCGACCGCCTCCGAGACGTCCCCGGCGCCCTGCAGGTAGGCGGATAGCGTCCCCTCCGCGAATTCCGGCAGGCCCACGGCCGCGACCGTCGCCGTGGCGCTCGCGCCCATCGCGGCCACGTCGGAGAGCGAGGCCCCGACCGACCGCCAGCCGGCCGTGTAGGGGCTCATTCCGGGCGGGAAGTCCGTGGTCTCGTGGAGCATGTCGATCGTGAACACGGTGTCCCCCACGACCGCCGCGTCGTCACCCGCGGCCTCGACCAGGCCCTCGACGACCGAGAGGGCCGCCTGTTCGTCCATGTTCGGTCCTCGCGGGCCGACCCGAAAAGTCGCCCGATCGGCCCGAACGCCGAACGAATGGTTTAAACGGCACCATCGAGAATCCGCGGGCATGGCAACTCTCTATGACGCCCCCGCGGACGAGCTCATCGACGCGCTCGCCGAGGAGCTCGCCGACCGCATCGAGGAGCCCGACTGGGCCTCCTACACCAAGACCGGCGTCAATCGCGAACTGCCCCCCGAGCAGGAGGACTTCTGGGCCCGCCGGGCCGCCAGCCTCCTCCGGAAGGTCGCGATGAACGCCCCCGTCGGCGTCGAGAGCCTCTCGACGGCCTACGGCGGAACCAAGGACGGCACGAACCGCTACGCGGTCGCCCCGAGCAGGCGCACCGACGGCTCCCGGAAGCTCATTCGGGAGATCCTCCAGGACCTCGAGGACGAAGGCCTGCTCATGACTCGCGAGGGCGAGGGGCGTGACGTCACCGCCGACGGCCAGAAGCTCCTCGACGAGACGGCCGGAGCGGTCATCGAGGAACTCGACGAGCCGGCCCTGGAGCGCTACGCCTGAGTCCGTCAAAGCACGGTTTCGCCCGAGTGGGGCGTTTGTGTTGTTCTTTTTCGTGTGATCCGGTTCCGGTCGACCGGCCCCGTCAGGTGCTCCGCCGCCGTCAGGTACCCTGGGCCCAGCTGTCCATGTACTCCCGCTGTTCGGGTGTCATCTCGTCGATCTGGATACCCTCGGCGTCCAGTTTGATCTCGGCGACCTCGCGGTCGAGTCCGTCCGGGACCTCGTGCACGCCGGCGTCGTAGGCCTCGCCGTCGGTTGCCAGTTCGCGGACCGCCACGGCCTGAATGCCGAAGCTCTGGTCCATGACCTCGATCGGGTGGCCGAGCGAGACCGGCGTCGCGAGGTTCACCAGCCGCCCCTCGGCGAGGACGTTGATCCGCCGCCCGTCCTCGAGTTCGTACTCCCGGATCCCCTCACGGACCTCGCGGGTCTCGACGGCGAGTTCTGACAGCCCCTCCAGGTCGATCTCGACGTCGAAGTGCCCGGCGTTGGCCAGGATCGCCCCGTCCTGCATCCGCTCGACGTGCTCGGGCGTGATGACGTCCCGGTTGCCCGTCGTGGTGATGAAGACCTCGCCCGTCTTCGCGGCCTCGGCCATGGGCAGTACCTCATAGCCCTCCATGTGGGCCTCCAGGGCCCGCCGCGGGTCGACCTCGGTGACGACGACCGAGGCGTTCTGCCCGTCGGCCTTCCGCGCGACGCCCCGGCCACACCGGCCGAACCCGCCGACCACGACGGTCGTGCCGGCCCAGGAGCGGTTCGTCGTCATGGCGATGCTGGAGAGGGCGGCCTCCCCGGTGCCATGGACGTTGTCGAACAGGCGCTTCATCGGGGTGTCGTTCACGGCGAAGACGGGATACTTCAGGGCCCCGTCCTCGTCCATCGAGCGCAGTCGGTGGACCCCGGTCGTCGTCTCCTCGGAGCCGCCGACGATCGAGTCGATCAACTCGGGGTGCTCCTCGTGGATTCGGAAGACCAGGTCGCCGCCGTCGTCGACGGTGATCGCGGGTTCGTGGGCGATGACGGCCTCGATGGCGTCGTAGTATTCGGACTCGTCCACGCCGCGCTCGGCGTAGGAGGTGATCGACTCGTGGGCGTCGAGGGCAGCGCTCACGTCGTCGTGGGTCGAGAGGGGGTTGCAGCCGGTGATGGCGACCTCGGCGCCGGCGGCCGCCAGCGTCTCGACCAGCGCTGCGGTCTTGGCCTCGACGTGGAGTGCCATCCCGATGGTGTACCCCTCGAGGGGGCCTTCGGCCTCGAAGTCCGCCCGCAGGGACTGGAGGATCGGCATGTGTTCGAACGCCCAGTCGATCTTCGCCCGGCCGTCCGCGACGGCGCTCTCGACGTCCGAGAGCCGTTCGCTGATCGTCGGTGCGGTCATGCTCGGAGGGAGGGGGAGCGCGCTTTAAACCTTACCGGACGTCGGCCCGCTCGGCCAGGGCTGTGGCCCGCTCGGCGGCCGCGTCTCTGATGGCCGCGTCGTCGAGGGGTTGTACTTCGCGGTTCCGCATGAGCACCTGCCCGTCCACGACGGAGTGACACACGTCGCTGCCCTGGGCCGCATAGATCAGGTGGGAGACGTAGTCGTGGACGGGGGTCATCCGCGGGCTCCGGAAGTCGACCACGATCAGATCGGCGGCCGCCCCCGGTTCGATCCGCCCGCCGGGGAGTCCCAGGGCCCGAGCCCCGCCCTCCGTCGCCATCTTCAGGACGGCCTCGGCGGGGACCGCGCTGGCGTCCTCGGCCGCGAGCTTCCCCAGCCGAGCCGCCACACGCATCTCGTCGAACATGTCCAGGTCGTTGTTCGAGGCGGGCCCGTCCGTGCCCACCGCCAGCGGTACCCCTGCCTCGTGCAGTCTCTCGACGGGAGCCATTCCCGAGGCCAGCTTCATGTTCGAGGCCGGACAGTGGACCACGCCCGGCGTCCGATCGGCCAGCAGGTCGATCTCGGTCTCGTCGAGGTGGACGCCGTGGGCGAGGAAGTCCGACGATTCGAGCAGCCCCGTCTCGACGGCGTATTCGAGGGGCCGCACCCCGCGCTCCTCGACGATTGGCTCGACCTCATCGGTGGTCTCGTTGGCGTGGAAGTGAAGTGGCACCCCGATCTCGCGGGCGGCCGCGACGGTCTCCTCGAGCGTTGCCTCATCGACCGTCGTGAGCGAGTGCGGCGAGACGGCGGTTCGGACCCGACCCCCCGCGGCCCCGTCGGCTCGGCGGGCGAAGTCGATCCCGGTCTGCAGGTCTGCCTCGGCCCCGGAGTCGTCCTTGCCGACGGTCACGATGCCATGGGAGAGCCGCGCCCGGAGCCCCGCCCGGTCGACCGCCTCGAGCACTTCGTCCATGTGGAAGTACATGTCAGCGAAGGCGGTCGTCCCCGACCGGATCATCTCCAGAAGCCCGAGTTCGGCCCCGACACGGACGTCTTCGGGTTCGAGGGCCGCCTCGGCCGGCCAGATGTCCTCCTGGAGCCAGGCGTCGAGGGGCTTGTCGTCGGCGAGCCCGCGCAGCAGGGTCATCGCCGCGTGCGTGTGGGCGTTCACCAGGCCGGGCATGACCAGCCCGCCGTCGGCCGAAAGTGTCCGGTCGCCCGTCAGTTCGGCCCCCACCTCGCGGATGGTCCCGGTCGCCTGATCCACCAGAACGTCCGCCCGCGAGACCGAGCCGTCGGGCGCCAGAACGTGCCCGTCGGTAACGGCGAGAGTCGACATGGCCCCCCGTTCACGTCGGGCGGCCCTGAATCTGCCGTTTGTCAATTCCACGGCGGAGCCGATTGACACGGGTCGGGGTCGATGAAAACGCAAATACGCGCCCGACTGCAACGCACGCCTAATGCGTCTCGCGATCCCGAACAAGGGCCGACTCCACGATCCGGCCGTCGAACTCCTCGACCGGGCGGGCATCCACGTGGTCGACGGGGCGGACCGCCAACTGTACGCCGACACGGTCGACCCGGAGATCACGATCCTCTTCGCTCGGGCCGCCGACATCCCCGAGTACATCGCCGACGGCGCGGCCGACCTGGGCATCACCGGCTTCGACCAGGCCCGGGAGGCGGACTGTGACGTGGTCGAGCCCCTGCTCGACCTCGAGTTCGGTCAGTGTCGCATCGTCGTCGCCGCCCCCGAGGACGGCGAGATCACGGAGATCGGGGACCTGGACGGGAAGACCGTCGCGACCGAGTTCCCCCACCTCACCGAACAGCACTTCGCCGCGGCGGGGGTGGACGCCGAGATCGTCGAGGTCTCCGGCGCGACCGAGCTCACCCCGCACGTGGAGATGGCCGACGCCATCGTGGACATCACGAGCACCGGCACCACGCTGGCGGTCAACCGCCTCGCGGTCATCGACGAGGTCCTCGAGAGTTCCGCCCACCTCTTCGCCCACGAGGACGTGGTGAACGATCGCAAGACCTCCGAGGTCGACCGGGCGCTGGAGTCGGTACTCGCCGCGGAGGGGCGGCGGTACATCATGCTCAACGCCCCCGAGTCGAACCTCGAACGGATCAAGGAGGTGATCCCGGGGATGGGCGGCCCGACCGTGATGGACATCGCGGACACCGATCAGGCCGCGGTCCACGCCGTGGTCCCGGAGGACGAGGTCTTCCGGACGGTCACGAGACTCAAGGCCGAGGGGGCGACCGACATCCTCGTGACCGAGATCGAACGGCTCGTGGAGTAGCTACTCCAGGAGCCCCAGCTCCTCGAGCCGGGAGACGATCTTGTCGACGGCGTGTTCGGCGTCTTCGGGCTTCTTGCCGCCGGTGATGACGAGCTTCCCGCTGCCAAAGAGGAGCGCGACGACCTCGGGCTCGTCGAGCCGGTAGACCAGCCCGGGGAACTGCTCGGGCTCGTACTCGATGTTCTCGAGCCCCAGCCCGATGGCGATGGCGTTGAGGTTGAGCTGCCGTCCCAGGTCGGCGCTGGTGACGATGTTCTGGACGACGATCTCGGGCTCCTCCTCCACCTGGATGCTGAGGTCCCGGAGCTTCTCGAAGACGATGTGGAGGCTCTCGTGGACGTCCTCCGTGCTCTTCGCGCCGGTGCAGACGATCTTGCCCGAGCGAAAGATCAGCGCGGCTGACTTGGGGTCCTGGGTCCGGTAGACCAGCCCGGGGAACTGCTCGGGGTCGTAGTCCGCCCCCTCGAGGTCCATGGCGACCGACTGGAGATCGAGTTCCTGCCCGATCCCAGTCGAGGCGACAACGTTCTCGATGTTGATGGTTTCCTTGGGATCACTCATTCCGTTTTAAAGCTTGTATTTAAGGTTTATAAATATTTGTAGTCTCCGGGATGTCACGGGAACTGAGGGATCGGATCGTCACGCTCAGGGACGTGGATGTGCAATCCCTGCCGTGTACGTCCTGGAGTTCGCCGGCGAGGACGACGCCTTTGCGGCCGCGGAGGCCCGGGCGGCTGCCGAGTCGGTCACGGTCCTCGCCCCGGGAATCGGCCGGGCGACGGCGGTGGCCCCGGATCGGGCCGCCGGGCTGGCCTACACCCGCCGGATCAGCGAACTGCTCGCGGAGACCGCAGGAGGCATCGAACGCGCGGTCACGGCCCTCGACGCCGCCTCACTCGACCGGCGCGGCTCGGTCGCCGTCCGTGCCCGCGACGTCCGTGGAACCGCGGAGGTCGACACCCAGGCTGCGGAACGGCGACTCGGCGCGGTGCTCGTGGAACGGGGGTTCTCTGTCGATCTGGGCGATCCCGCACACACCCTCGTCGCGCTCTTCGCCGGCGATCGGGCGGTCCTCGGGTGGGCCGTCATGGCCCCGCGGCGGGACTTCGGGGCCCCACCCACGGATCGGCCCTTCTTCCAGCCCGGCAGCATGGATCCGATGCTGGCCCGGGCGGTCTGCAACCTCGCCCGGGTCGGCCCGGGGGACCTGGTACTCGATCCGATGTGTGGGACCGGCGGGCTGCTCATCGAGGCGGGGCGGCTCGGGGCCCGACCCGTCGGGTTCGACACCCAGCCGAAGATGGTCGCAGGGACCCGTGAAAACCTCCGGTCGGCGCTCGAAACGACTCCGCTGGTGGCGCGGGGAGACGCCACCCATCTCCCGGTTCGGACGGGACGCATCGACGCGGTCGTCGTCGACGCTCCCTACGGCCGCCAGTCGAAGATCGCGACCCACGGGCTCGAGGCCCTCGTTCGGGGCGCCCTCACCGAGGCGGGCCGGGTCAGTTCGCGGGCGGTGATCGTGGCCGACCGCCCGTATGCGGACCTGGCCCGCGAGGCGGGCTGGACGGTCACGGACCGGCACGACCGTCGGGTGCACCGCTCGCTGACGCGATACGTGCACGTCCTGCGGACCTGATCAGGCCCGATCGGGGGCCAGCGTGGACAGGAAGTGCGCGAGGTGGATCCGCGGGCTCGTGCCCTGGCTCAGGTCGAACTCGATCCGGCCGGCGCGCTCCTGGAGCCGGGCGAGTCGGTCGCCGCTGTAGCGGGTCCGGGCGACGTCCATGAGCTCTTCGAGGACCTCCTCCCCGGAGCGGCCCTCCTCGACGAGCAGGTCGTCGAGGATTTTCCGGGCGTCCATGAACGATCCCGACTCGGCCGCGCCAAGCATCTCCTCGATGCGGTCCTCGAGACCCACGTCCTGGAGGGGTTCGAGCACGGCCGTCCCGACGAGTTCGCCGTGCTGCTCGGCGGCGGTCTGGGCGGCCAGAATCGCCTCGCGAAGGTCCCCATCCGCGTACTCCGCGAGGTAGGACAGCCCCTCCTCGTCGTACTCGACCCCCTCCGCCTCGGCGATGTCCTCGAGGACCGCGATCGTCTCCGCCTTGGTCGGGGCCCGCATCGGGACGGGCACACAGCGCGAGCGGATCGGCGCGATGAGCTTGCTCGGCTGGCGGGTCGTGATCACGAACTGCGTCGCCTCGTAGTACTGCTCCATCACCCGCCGTAGCGCCTGCTGGAAGTCCTCGCGGATGGCCTCGGCGTTGTCCAGGAGGATGGTGTTGTAGTCCCCGGAGACCGGCGGGTGACTGGCGGATTCGGTCAGGACGTGATTGATCAGGTCCGCCTTCGAGGAGGTGCGCTTGCGCTGTGGCGTGATGAACTGCTCGAAGCGCGGGTCCTCGCTCAACTCGGCTTTGGTCATGCCGAAGAAGTCAGCGACGTTGATCTCGATCAGGTCCCCCTCCGGATCGTCGTGGGCCGCCCCGGCGAGCGCCCGCACGGCGGCGGTCTTGCCCACCCCGGTCGGCCCGTGCACCGTGAGGTTCACCGGGTTCGAGACCGCATCCTGCAGTCGGTCCCGGACCGGGTCCTGTGGGATGTCAGCGAGTTCCGGGGCGTGCCGGTCGATCCAGAGGGGCCGCTCCATCGAGTGTCCGTACCCGAGCCGCGAGTAAGAATCGGTCGGTTTTCCGAAGCGGGTTTACCGCGACCGTTCGAAACAGCCCCATGAGTCTTCGCGTGACCTTTCTGGGGACCAGCGGGGCGATTCCGACCACGGATCGCAATCCCAGCTCGATCTTTCTGCGCCGAAAGGGAGCGGCCTTCCTCTTTGACGTCGGCGAGGGCACCCAGCGCCAGATGATGCGCTTCGGGACCGGATTCGACGTCGAGGCCGTCTTCCTGACACACGTCCACGGCGATCACGTTCTGGGACTCCCGGGCCTCGTCCAGTCCTGGGAGTTCAACGACCGGACCGACCCGCTCGTGGTCTACACGCCCCGGGGCACCCGGACCAGCGTGGTCGAGTTGATCCACGCGGTCGGGACCGACCCGGACTATCCGATCACGGTCGAGGAAGTCGAACCCGGCTCGGTCCTCCGGGAGCGCGAGGAGTACGAGATCCGGGCGATCGACGTCGAGCACGGCACGCCGGCGGTCGGGTACGCCCTTCTCGAGGCCGAGCGGAAGGGGCGATTCGACCGCGAACGGGCCGAGGAACTTGGCGTGCCGCCGGGCCCGCTGTTCTCGAAGTTACACGAGGGGGAGCCCGTCGAACTCGCGGACGGGACGGTCGTGGACCCCGACCAGGTGGTCGGCCCGCCCCGACCGGGTCGGCGGGTCCTCTACACCGGCGATACACGTCCGGTCGAATCGGTCGAGCGGGCCGCCGCGGACGCGGACCTCCTGATCCACGATGCGACCTTCGCGGAGGGGGAGCGCGACCGGGCCCGGAAGACGGCGCACTCGACGGCTCGCGAGGCCGCCGGGCTCGCGGGCCGAGCGGGGGCGAAACACCTGGTGTTGACACACATCTCGCCCCGGTATGCCGGTGACACCGGCACCCTCCTGTCCGAGGCCCGGGACGCCTTCGATGGCGAGGTCACCCTGGCCACGGACGGGGCCACCATCGAGGTGCCCTACCCGGACCAGTAGGTCGCGAACTGCCCGCAACGAGAAACAATCCGCGATGCCTACCCGTATCGGTAGGTCATCCCGGTGCCGTTTGGCGGGTTCTCCCAGCTGACGTTGTCGTAGGGACAGGCCCACCGACAGCTGCCACACTCCAGGCAGTTCTCGTAGGCGATCGTGGGCACGCCGTCCTCCTCGCCCTCGTTCCGCCAGACGTCGGCCGGACAGACCGAGACGCAATCGTAGGTCTCACAGTCCAGACAGGTCTCCGCCTCGTGGACGCCGAGGTGGGAGTCCTCGTGGTCGGAGTACTTATTCGGGTACAGGCGATCCTCCATCCGCGGGGTCTCGACGTCGGGTGTCTGTGGGGTACTCATGACAGGAGTTTCCGGTATTTCCAGGCGCGTTTGATCGCTCCGGTCCAGCCGCCAAGCGCGGAGATCATCAACCGCTTGGCCCGCGAGGCGTGTCTCTCTTTGGGTTCGTGGTCCTGGTCGAAGAACTCGAGTTCGGCCTCGGTCAGGGCCGCGGGCAACTCCTCGAAGAGGAACTCCTTCTCGTTGGCCGCGAAGTCCCCGAACCAGTCGTAGTGCTCGAGGTTCTCCATGACGAAGGAGTCCTCGAGGTTCTCGGGATAGGACTGCAGGGCCGCGGCGTCGTACTGCCCCCGTTCGGCCGCCTCGGCGACGGCCTTGCCGGCCCAGTAGCCGCTCTCGACGGCCATGTTCGTTCCCTCGAGATGGATGCCGTTGTTGAGGACGAGGCCGGCGGCGTCGCCGACGATGACCGCCCCGTCGTGGGCCAGCTGGGGCACCGAGGAGGCCCCGCCCTCGGGGATGGCCTTCGCGGAGTACTCGACCAGCCGCCCGCCCTTCACGAGCGGGGCGACCGCGGGGTGCTGCTTGAAGTCGTCGATGACTTCATCCGGCTTGCGCGGGTCCGCGACGGCGTCCTCGATGCGGTAGGCGACCCCGATGGCGAGGGTGTTCCTGTTCGTGTAGATGAACCCGCCGCCGACGGCGTCGCCACAGGCCCCCTCGCCGAAGTAGTGGTGGGCGGCCCCGTCCTCCTCGCCCAGGTTGAAGCGATCCTCGATGGTCTCCCGGTCGTACTTCCGGACTTCCTTGGCCCCGATGGCGACCTCGGAGCGGTCCGCTTCCGCCCGGAGGCCGGCGGCCTCCGAGACCAGGGAGTTGCCCCCCTCCGCGAGCACCACGACCGGCGCCCGAATCGTTCCGTCGGGTCGATCGGTCTCGACGCCGACGACGGGGCCGTCCTCCCCCTCGCGGACGAGGTCGGTGACGGTGGTCTCGGTGATGAGGGTCGCGCCGGCCTCGACGGCCTGGTCGGCGAACCACTCGTCGAAGTCCCCTCTGAGGACCATGTACGAGTCGTTGTGTGGGGGCTCCTGCCAGTCCGAGGGTCGCATGGAGATGGCCGTCTCGTCCTCGGGGGTGAGCAGGCTGAACTGCTTCCGGCCGAGGTACCGCTCCGTGGGGGCGTCCTCGAAGGCGTCGCCGGTGATCTCCCGGATGCGCGGGGTGTACATCGTCCCGCCGAAGACGTTCTTCGCCCCCGGGGAGTTCCCCCGTTCGAGCAGCAACACCTCCAGGTCCTCCTGGGCCATCGTCAGGGCCGCGGCGCTGCCGGCCAGGCCGGCCCCGACCACGATGGCGTCGAATCGGTCGTCGTAGTTCGGCGTCTCGGTCATGGAGTCTCACCTCGATTCTCGCGAATTAGCTCCGTGAGCGCCGGACAGACCTCGAAGAGGTCCCCGACGATCCCGTAGTCGGCTTCGTCGAAGATCGGCGCGTTCGGATCGGTGTTGATCGCGACGACGGTCTCCGAGTCGTTCATGCCCTCGAGGTGCTGAATCGCGCCGCTGATGCCACAGGCGATGTAGAGCTCGGGCTTGACCGTCTTGCCCGTCTGCCCGACCTGTCTGGCGGGTTCGACCCAGCCTTCCTCGACGGCTTTCCGCGTGGCGCCGACTTCGCCGCCGAGCGCCTCGGCCAGTTCCTCGATCGGGCCGAAGTCCCCCTCGGTCCCGTACCCGCCGGCGACGATGACCTCGGCGTCGGTGATGTCGGTGATCTCCCCGACCACGCGCTCGAGCATTCTGGCGCGCTGGTCGCTCTCGTCGACGACCACCTCGACATCGGTGACGGAGCCGTCGCGGTCCGGATCGGGCTCCGCGGCGTCGAAGACCCCGGGACGGACCGTCGCCATCTGCGGCCGGTGGTCCCTGCACTTGATCGTCGCCATGGCGTCGCCGCCGAAGGTGGGCCGCTTGGCCAGGAGGAGCTCGGAGTCCGGTTCGATATCCAGTTCGGTGCAGTCCGCGGTCAGGCCCGCGTAGGTCGGGACGGCCACCCGGCCAGCGAAGTCACGGCCCGTGTGGGTGCCGCCGATCAGCACGACGTCGGGCTTTCGCTCCTCCACGAGGTGCCGGAACTGCTCGCCGTAGGGCCCGGGGAGGTAGGGCTCGAAGATCGGATCCTCGGCCGTGAGCACCTCGTCGGCACCGCGCCGGATCGCCTCCTCGGCGAGGTGGCCCACGTCCTCGCCCATGGCGAGGGCGATCAGCCCCTCTCCCTTCTCCTCGGCGAGTTCACGTCCCTTGGACAGGAGCTCCCAGGAGACCTTCGCGGCCTCGCCATCGTGCTGCTCGATGAAGACCCAGACGTCGGTGTACTCCTCGGTGTCGACTTCGCCGGGCATCTAGATCACCCCCGCCCCGTCGAGTTCCTCGAAGAGGTCCTCGGCGGAATCGACCATCTTCTGTTTGCGCTCGACGGGCTCGGCGGTGGACATCCCGCCGACCGAGGTCGGGGAGGCGGCCAGGCCGACCGACTCCTCGATGCCGAGGTCGCTGGCGGTGTACTCGGCGGGCTCGAACTCGTTCTCCGCGTAGATCTTCCGGTGGAGCCCGGCTGTCCGGGGCTCGTTCAGGCCGAAGTTCACCGCCACGACCACGGGGAGACTTGCGGCGATCTGCTCGTGACCGCCCTCGATGTCACGGGTGGCAACGAGCTCCTCGTCCTCGGGCCGTGGCTCCAGTTCCTCGACGTAGGTGAGCTGGGACCAGTCGTTGTGGGCGGCGATTCCGGGCGGGACCTGCCCGGTCGAGGAGTCGGTGCTCTCCTCGCCGCAGATCACGACGTCGGCGTCGTACTCCTCCGCGATTGACCCAAGCGCCAGCCCCGTCGGCCAGGTGTCGCTGCCCCCGAAGGCGGGGTCCGTCAGCAGCGCGCCGTCGTCGGCACCCATGGCGACGGCGGTCTCGAGGACGGCCCTGGCGAAGGGCGGTCCCATCGTGACGGCGGTGACCGTCCCGCCGACGGCCTCCTTCAACTGGAGGGCCGATTCGACCGCGTTGTAATCCGGCTGGTTCAACACGGCCTCGGCGTCGGAGCGATTCAACGTTCCCGTGTCCGGATCGATCGAAACGTCGTCGGCGTCGGGTACCTGTTTGACGCTGACGACGATGTTCCATTCCTGTGTCATATTGTCGATGGTGGCTGACCGGTTACGCACACGGTGGTCCCGTTCGGGCACGGACGCCGCGTCGTGTGTCGGCAGACTGCCTCCGGTTCTCTCCCACCGGTGCTGGCAACTTTTGCGCGCCTCCGCAATGAATCCACTTCTTTCCATCCGATCGGGCCCGGAACGAATTTATCCGACTCGGCGTCCTATGAGTCCCCGTGAGTACGCGGACCGACGCCCTCGACGCCGTGGTCTTCGGCGTCGACGTCCAGAGCGGGGACGTGCGCGGCGACTCGCCGTCGTTCGCGCTGTGTGTCCTCGACGGGGACCACGTCGAACGCCAGCGCGTGAGCTATCACAAGCTCCTGCGGCAGGTCGAGTCGGCCGAGCCGGACCTCCTCGCGACGGACAACATGTACGAACTGGCCACGGACAAGGACGACCTCGTCCGCTTCCTCCGGCGGCTCCCGGCCGGGACCACCCTGGTCCAGGTGACCGGCGACGAGCGCCCCGAACCGCTCTCCCGGGTGGCCGACCGACACGGGGTGCCCCACGAATCGGATCCCATGGCCGAGGCCGAGGCCGCCGCCAGGCTCGCGGCCCGAAACGTCGGCCACGCGGTGCGAGCGTTCACCGATCGCACCACGGTCAAGGTCTCGCGGGGCCGCTCGATCGGCAAGGGCGGCTCCAGCGAGGACCGGTTCACTCGACGGATCCACGGCCACGTGAAGACCGAGGCCAGGCGGGTCGAGTCGGCCCTGGAGGAGGCCGGCCTGGACTACGAGCGCTCGGTCACCGAGAAGTACGGCGGATTCTCGAATGCGGTCTTCACCGTCGAGGCCCCGGTCGAGGAGATCCCCGTCTCGGCGGGCCGGTCCGGGGACACCCGCATCGAGATCGAGCCGGTCGAACGGGACGGGATCGACTTCGAACCGCTCGTGACCCGCCGCGACCGGGTGTTCGTGGGCGTCGATCCGGGCACGACCACCGCGGTCGGAATCGTCGATCTGGACGGGACCCCACTGGAGACCTGGCACAGCCGAACCGCGGACATGGCGACGGTCATCGAGTGGATCATCGATCGCGGGCGGCCGATACTGGTGGCCGCGGACGTCACCCCGATGCCCGAGACCGTCGAGAAGATCCGCCGCTCCTTCGACGCCGCGGCCTGGGAGCCCGAGGCCGATCTGCCGGTCGATGAGAAACTCCACCGGACCCGGGACACCCCGACGGCGAACGATCACGAGCGGGACGCCCTGGCCGCGGCGCTTTTCGCCTACGACGAGTATGCGGACACCATCGAGCGGGTCGCCCGGAAGGTGCCCCGGTCCGAGAACCGCGAGGAGATCGTCGGGCGGGTCATCGCGGAGGGGACCACCGTCGAAGCGATCCTCCGCGAGCGGGGGGATGATGACTCCGAGCCGGCGGCCGAGTCGACCGCGGAACCGGCCGAGCCCTCCCCGGAACAGCGCCGGATCAGCGATCTGGAGACCCAGGTCGATCGGCTGCAGTCACACGTCGATGACCTCAAGGACCGCCTCGATGCGAAGGACGAGACCATCGCGGAACTCGAGGAGAAGCTCTCGACGGCCAAGCGCGAGGAGCGCACCGAGGCCCGCGCTCGGCGCGAGGTCTCGAAGCTCCGGTGGGAGAACGACCGGCTGGAGGCCGAACTGGACGAGGAACGCCGGGCCCGCGAGGAGCTAGAGGAGAAACTCGACCGACTGAAGGCCCTCTGGAAGCTCGATCACTCGAACTTCGCGGACGTGGATCGGGCGGGGGACCTGACGCCGGTGAAGGTGATCGAGAAGTTCACCGTCGAGGCAATCGAGGCCGCCGAGGAGGCGTATGGCATCGCCGCCGGGGACGTGGTCTATCTCCGGGACGCCTCCGGGGCGGGTCGCCGAACCGCCGAGCGGCTGATCGACCACGAGCCGCGGCTGGTCCTCCGGAACGGCGGCATCTCGGACGTGGCCGACCGACTGCTCTTCGAGGCCGAGATCCCGGTCGCCCCGGCCGAGATGGTGACCATCCAGGAGGTCGACGAGCTGGCGGTCGCCCGGGAGTCGGACGTCGAGGCCGCCATCGCGGACTGGGAGTCCCGGGCCGAGGACCGCACCCGCTCCCGGACCGTCGAGATGGTCGACCAGCTCATCTCGGAGCACCGGGCCGACCGGAAGGACGCCGACCCGAGCGAACTGCTCGACTCCTGACGGCATCCAGAAACCATAACCCCCCGGGCCGACTCCGACCCCGTATGGATACCTACGACCTCCTGACGCGAAACGTCTCGGAGGTGGTCACGGCGGACGAACTCCGGGGGCTGGCGGCCGATCCCGAGGGCAAGCGGGCCTACGTGGGCTATGAGCCCTCCGGCGTGCTCCACCTGGGTCATCTCCTGACTGCGAACAAGCTGATCGACCTGCAGGAGGCGGGCCTCGAGGTCGTGGTCCTGCTCGCTGACGTCCACGCCTACCTCAACGGCAAGGGCTCCTTCGAGGAGATCCGGGCGACCGCCGAGCAGATGAAGGCCCAGTTCGTCGCCTACGGCCTCGACCCCGAGCGGACCGAGTTCCGGTATGGCTCGGAGTTTCAACTCGAGGAGGACTACGTCCTGGACCTGCACGCCCTGGGCGTCGAGACCTCGCTCAACCGGGCTCAGCGCGCCATGGCCGAGATCAAGGGCGGCGAGACCGTCACGGTCTCACACGTCGTCTATCCCCTGATGCAGACCCTCGACATCGAGTACCTGGACCTGGATCTGGCCGTGGGCGGGATGGACCAGCGCAAGGTCCACATGCTGGCCCGCGAGGGACTGCGAAGCCTGGAGTACGAGGCTCGGCCGGCGATCCACACCCCGATCCTCGGGGACCTGCGGACCGGCGAGGGAAAGATGTCCTCGAGTGAGGGGCTCACCATCTCGATGGAGGACTCGACTGCGGACATCGAGGAGAAGGTCAACGCGGCGTTCTGTCCCCGGACCCGCGACCCCGAGGGCGAGACGGTCAATCCCGTTCTCCAGCTCTTCCAGTACCACGTCTTCCCCCGCTTCGATACCGTCGAGGTCGAGCGCCCCGAGCAGTACGGCGGCGACCTGACATACGACCGTCACGAGGACCTGGCCGCGGACCTCGAATCGGGCGAACTCCACCCCGAGGACGCGAAGGCCGCCCTGGCCGCCCACCTCGAGGAACTCATCGCGCCGGGCCGAACGCGACTGCGGGAACTCCGGGAGTGAACGGGTGGGCTTTCGCCTCGCTACCGCCGTAACCAACCCGATCGGTCCGCCCGTTCACATCAGGGGATCGCCATAGTCCTCCTCGCGGTCGGCCGGATGGACCGACAGCGCATCGACGTAGGTGTTCGCCGCCTCGAAGGTCCCGATGACTCCGAGGAGTTCGACCACGTCTTCCTCGTCGAACCCGTGCTCGTAGAGGGGGTCGAAATCCGCCTCGGTGATCCGCTTCGGATCGGTGGCCGCCAGCTCCGCGAACTCGGCCACGGACCGCTCGCGGGGCGGTAACTCGTCGTATCGACCCTCGGCGACTGCCTCGACCTCGGCCTCCGTCATCCCGACGATGTCGACGAGATTCTCCCGGTGGCTGGTCGCACAGTACTCACACTCGTTCGCCTGAGAGACGACCACCGAGGACAGCTCCTTCAACTCGCGGTCGAGGGACCCCGACCGGATCGTCCGGTCGAGCAACGTGTACATGCCCTCCAGAAGCGGCGGGTGGTTCGCGATCGCCTCGAGGAGAAGCGATCGGTTCGCCGTCCCGCCGCCGATCCAGTCATCGAGCAGTTCGCGCACCTCGCCCTCGGCGTCCTCGCGTCGGACGTAGTCGATGAGTGCCATCCGCCGGGGTTTGGGGCAGCACCCTGGAGAGTTTTTCCCACCCGTCCGGGACACTCAGAACCGGAGACCGACCGCCGTCAATCGCGTATCCGTGTGCTTTTGTCACATCGCGTGTAGCTGGTGCATACGATGGTGACCCAGGCCTCCACCGGGCTGTCTGACGCTGGGGTGTACGGGATGGTCAAGTCGGTGATCACATCGACGAGACATACGGCCAGACCGGATTCGCTGATTCTGCACTCGAACACGATGACGGACATCTCGTCCGGGACGGAGTTCGACATCAATGGCCGGTTGGCGATCGGAACCGGCCGTTTCGAAACCGCGACCCATCCCCGCATCACCCGATCGAAGTTCTCGACGGCGGCCGGGAGTACCGTCTCACACACCGGCCAGGACTTCGCGAGGATCGGTCCCGGATCCGTCCTCCACGTGGAGGGGGATTTCTCGATCGGCGACACCTACATCAACTCCCACGCCCGGATCATGTGTGGCGAGGACATCACGATCGGCGACGGCTCGGCGATCAGCTGGAATTTCGAGATCCTGGACGACGACCGACACCAGATCATCGTCGATGGCGACCGGCCGCCACAGACGGGTCCCGTCACGATCGAGGACGACGTCTGGATCGGCCACGACGTCTCGATTCACAAGGGAGTGACGGTACACGAGGGAAGTGTCGTCGCGAGCGATAGCGTCCTCCTCGAGGACGTTCCCCCGAACACGCTCGTCGCGGGCAGTCCGGCGGAGGTCGTTCGGGAGGACGTCGAGTGGGAGTGGTGAGTCGGCCCGCCGGCTCCGGCCGCTTGCGATGGGGTTTAAACCGTTCGATGGCCAATCTGGAGACATGACCGAGAACGGGGGTCGCAACGACCTCAGGATGCCCGACGAGGACGAGGTATTCGCCGTGGTCGAGGACATGCTCGGCGCGAACCGCGTGAAAGTCAGGTGCGCTGATGGCGTCGAGCGCACCGCCCGCATCCCGGGGCGGATGCAAAAGCGCATCTGGATCCGCGAGGACGACGTCGTGCTGGTCGAGCCCTGGGACTGGCAGGACGAGAAGGCCGACATCGTCTGGCGCTACGAGAAAAGCGAGGCCGACCAGCTCCGGGAGGAGGGGCACATCGCCTAATGTGACCGAGGACTACCTCGAGGAGGAGGCGGTGGCGGGTGCCGGCGACGAGTTCGAGGAGATCGACGTCACGGACACCGAGGCCGACCGCATCGCGCGCCGACAGGACCGGGAGTTCTCCGAGTTCCGCAAGCGACTGCAGGACACGGAGCAGTTCAAGGTCGAGGAGGGGGTCTTCGACGACGCGACCTACGCCGCCCTCTACAAGCTAGTCCAGGACGGACACATCCGGGCGTTCGGCGGCCCCATCTCGACCGGCAAGGAGGCCAACGTGTACGAGGCCCTGGCCGAGGACGGTGACACCGTCGCGGTGAAGGTCTACCTCACCACGGCAAGCAACTTCCAGCAGATGAGCGACTATCTCGAGGGGGACCCCCGCTTCGAGGGGATCCGTGGGTCGACCACGAAGGTCGTCATCGCGTGGGTGCGAAAGGAGTACTCGAACCTGCACCGGGCCCGGGACGCCGGCGTGGCCGTGCCCGATCCGATCGCCGTGCAGCGAAACGTCCTCGTGATGGAGTATCTGGGGGACGAAGACCGACCGGCACCGACCCTTCAGGAGGTCGAACTCGAGAACCCCGAGACCGCCTTCTCGGTCGTCCGGGAGTACATGCGTCGGCTCTACGACGCGGGACTGATCCACGGGGACCTCAGCGAGTACAACCTGGTCGTCCACGACGGGCAGATCATCGTGATCGACGTGGGGCAGGCGGTCACGGTCCATCACCCCAACGCCGAGATGTTCCTGGAGCGGGACTGCCGGAACGTCGCGAACTTCTTTGCCGACCTGGGCGTGGACGTGACCGGGGACTCGCTCCGGGCGTACCTCGACGCGGAGGCGTCGCCACCGTAGCTCGGCGGAGAAGTCTTAAACGCCATGAGTGGATACGCGAAGGCATGAAACACGTGAAGATCCCCGACGAGCGGATCGGGGTGCTCATCGGCGAAGGGGGTGAGACCGTCGAGACCATCGAGAACGTGGCCGAGGTCGATCTCACCATCGATTCGGAGAACGGGTCGGTTCGCATCGAGTCCGTGGGGGACTCGGTCAAGGCCATGACCGCAAGCGACATCGTCGAGGCCATCGGTCGCGGTTTCGCTCCCGAGGAGGCCCTGACCCTCCTGGACGACGAGATGCGGATGTTCGACGTCATCGACATCGAACGGGCGGCCCGGAACGACAACGACCTGCGGCGACAGAAGGGCCGGCTCATCGGGGAGAACGGTCGGACCCGCGAACTGATGGAGGAGCTGACCGGTGCGAGCGTGGTCATCTACGGGTCGACCATGGGCATCATCGGCCAGCCACGCGAGGTCGAGATCGTCCGGAGCGCCGCGGACATGCTGCTCGACGGCGCGCCTCACGGCGCGGTCTACTCCTTCCTGGAACGCAAGCGCGTCGAGGAACTGAAAACCCAGGGCCTCGATTACCACGAGTTCTCGGAGTAGCTCTCCCCCGATCTGCCCGCCGGCTCTCCCGTGTGACTGTCTTGCACCCCGGCCGCCGACGGAACTGCTCGCCGCCCTGGTCCAACACATTTATATAGAACGGCAAAACAACTACCTCTCGAACATGGCGCAGATGGGTAATCAGCCCCTCGTCGTTCTCTCGGAGGAATCCCAGCGAACGTCCGGCGAAGACGCACAGACGATGAACATCTCGGCCGGGAAGGCCGTCGCCGAGTCCGTCCGGACCACCCTCG
>JBDGTI010000072.1:0-30628 GCA_042216995.1 Halodesulfurarchaeum sp. | reverse complement strand
GCGGTTACGGCCACCCGAAGGCCGAAGGATACCAAGCTACCCCACCGGCCCGCATCCGGATCGAGGGGGTGTGGCGGGTTTAACGTTTCGGAACAGCTTCAACGCGAGTAGCCGTCGGTGTCGAGCCAGTTGTGGACGACCGAGATGGTGTGATCGGCGTGCAGGGCCTCCGGGCCGACGCTGACCCGGTGGTCGGCGTGCGCCGAGAGGAGGGCCCGCTCCTCGGCGGTGAAATCACGGTGATCCGAGAGCACGAACGCGGGGTTCGCGGGCGGCTGCAGGCCAGCAATCGGGTCGCCGTCCTCGTGAAGGTGGACGATATCGCCCTCGCGGGCCGCGGCCTTGAGCACCGACTCGAACCCCCGGTTCGACACGTATATCCCCGGCGTGGACTCGACCTCGCTCTGCCCGATCGCCTCCGTCCGGGATTCGAGGGCCTGGCGAAGCAGGCCGGCGATGTTCCGCTCGTCGGGGTTCATGTACCGCAGCTCGACGCCCTCGAGCCTGATCGTGACCTCGTCCGCGAGGACCAGGAAGACCCGGACGTCCTCCCGGATCGCGTGCGAGAGGAAAAACGCCGAGTTGACACACCGGGCGAGGACGTCCAGGCGACCCGCGCCGCCCGCCAGGTCCGCCAGGTCGAAGTCGGGCTCGGTCGGGGCGGTGTGGCCGAGGACGATGAACCGGCGCATACCGCACCCACGGGACCCGGTCACTCAGTCGTTTCGCCTCTGACTGCCTCGCGTCGTTCGGATATCAGGTCCAGGTCGGGCTCCACGTCCCCGAGCACCAGCAGGGCCCAGTGCCGGAGGTAGGTCTGGACCGGCACCTGGATCAGCGCCCAGGCGAGGATTCCGACGATCGCCAGGGGCAGGCCGAGGATCGCCGCCACCAGCGGCCCGGCGGTGACGATCGCCAGGATCACCGGCAGGAACAGGGCGGCCCCGATCACCGCCAGGGCGATGCCCACGACGATTCCGATGGCGAGCATCACGAAGAGCCCGACGACCACGAAGACCAGAAAGTCGGTCCAGGCGTCCGTGAGGACGCCCCAGAAGCGCCGCCAGGCCGAGATGACCCCGCGGTCCTCCATGAGCATGATCGGGGCGACGAAGGCGGTCGTGAAGGTGTACACCACCGAACCGACGATCCCGAAGACCAGGAACACGGGAAGCATGAACAGGAGGACGAGGACCGGCGCGGCCGAGGGGACACCAGCCAGGATCGGGGCCAATCCGAACAGGAGGACGATTCCCCCGAGGAGGAGCCCCAGCAAGCCAACCCCCACCCGGAAGGCGAACAGCCGGGTCCCGGGCCCCCGGAACTCCCGGACGTACCGACGGACGTGCACCTCGTCGGTTCGCAGCGACTCGAGGAAGGCGAACTCGAAGGTCGCCCCGATCCACTGGAAGAAAAGCAGGAGCAGGAGCCCGAGCAGGCCGATCAGGAGCAGGAGCCCCAGGTTCCGCGAGAGGAACACCCCCAGCTGATCGAGCGGGAGCTCCCCGCCCGGCACCGGACCGGGCGTCCCGGGACCGCCGGTGAAAGGGAACTGGAGGTTTCCGGTCGGGACGCCGCCACCGCCGGTGCCGGCGACGAACACCGAGAGCAGGGCCAGCCTGAGCCAGCGGTCCCACTCGATCGGCCAGAGAAACGACCGGGTCGCTCGGTACGCGTCAGCGAGATCGTCGATCGCGTGGAGGGCCATTACAGGTCGGGAGTCGACCGGCGACCACATAGATGTATCTCTCCCGGACCGAAGCATACGAACCTCTCCACGCGGTAGAGCGGGACATGACCCTACTCCGCGACGCGGCGGCGGTTCTGGAGAACGGCCCGATCTGTGAGGCCTGTCTGGGCCGCCCCTTCGCCGATCTGAGCCACGGCCTGACGAACGAGGAACGGGGCCGTGGCCTCCGGGTGGCTATCGCCCTCGACGCGGACGATCCCATCGAGGCGTTCGAGGAGTCAGAGGCGTGCTGGATCTGTGAGGGCGAGACCGCCGAGTTCGACGCCTGGGCCGGAAAGGCGGTCGCGGCCGTCGAGGACCTGACCTTCGAGACCTATCAGGTCGGCACTCGACTGTCCCCCCTGATCGAGGAGAACGAGACCCTCCTCCGGGAACTGGCGGGGCTCCCCGAGGACGCCGGCGAGCGGCTGGGGTCGGAGATGAACCGGGAGGTGGGCAAGCGAGTCGGCCGACGGACGGGAACCGAGGTCGACTTCGAGCGCCCGGACGTGCAACTGCTCCTCGAGGTCGAGTCCGGGACCGTCGACGTGACCGTGAACTCGGCGTTCGTCTACGGCCGGTACCGCAAGCTCGAGCGGGGGATTCCCCAGACCGAGTGGCCCTGTCGGGAGTGCAACGGGACGGGCACCCGGGGCGGCGAGCCCTGTCTCTACTGTGATGGGACCGGCTATACGTACGCCGAATCGGTCGAGCAGTTGACCGCGCCCCCGGTCCGTGCGGCCATGGACGGACGAGACGCCACCTTTCACGGTGCGGGCAGGGAAGACATCGACGCCCGGATGCTCGGCACCGGCCGGCCCTTCGTCATCGAGGTCGATGAGCCCCGTGATCGGTTCCCCGACGTCGAGGCCCTGGCGGCCGAGATCAACGACTTCGCCGACGGGAAAGTCGAGGTCGAGGGGCTCCGACTGGCGACCTACGAGAGCGTCGAGCGGGTCAAGCGCCTGCCGGCCTCGAAGACCTACCGGGCCACCGTGCGCTTCGAAGGGCCGATCACCGAGCCCGAACTGGGGACGGCCTTGGAGGCACTCGACGGGGAGACCGTCGAGCAGGAGACCCCATCCCGGGTCGACCACCGGCGGGCCTCGAAGGTCCGGACGCGGACCGTCTACGACGTCGAGGGGGAACTCGACTCCCCGACCGAGGCCACGATCGAGATCCACGGCGAAGGGGGCCTCTACGTGAAGGAACTCGTGAGTTCGGACGGGGGCCGGACCGAGCCCAGCCTCGCCGGCGAGCTCGGGGTGGACTGTCACGTGACCGCCCTGGACGTGCTCGCCGTCGAGGGCGAGGAGGAACCCTTCGAGGACGAGGCCTACTTCCGCGAGCCGCCGACCACCCACAACGGCTAACTCCACACCGGGCGAGCACCGAAACATGCCCTTCGGGGTCGACGAGGCGGGCAAGGGGCCGGTCCTGGGATCGATGTTCGCGGCGAGCGTGGTCGGGGAGCCGGGTGCCATCCCGGACGGCGTCGCGGATTCGAAGACGCTCACGCCCGAGCGACGGACCGAGCTGGCGAGGGAACTCGCGAGGGAGCCGGCGGTCTCGATCGGGGTGGGGGAGGTCCCGGTCGCGGAGATCGACGATCCCGAGACCGACATGAACACGCTGACCGTGGCGGCCCACGCTCGGGCCCTCCGGGCGGTCGAGATCGCGGGCGAATCGGGTCACGTCGACGCCGGGGACGTGAACGCCGAGCGATTCGGGCGCCGGGTGGCCGACCGGCTCGACGTCGACGTGTCGATCACGGCCGAGCACGGGGCCGACGAGCGCCGTCCCCTGGTCTCGGCGGCGAGCGTGATCGCGAAGGTGAGTCGGGACGCCCACGTCGAGGCGATCGGAGTGGAGTACGGGACCGACGTGGGGAGTGGCTATCCGGGCGACGAGCGCACCCGGGACTTCCTCAGCGGCCACCTCGAACGGACCGGCGAGCTGCCGGCCTGTGCGCGACACACCTGGCAGACCTGCCGGGATCTCAAAAACGAGCGGGGCCAGACCGGACTGGAGGAGTTCTAGTCGTCGAGGATGAGGTTCCGGAGGATGTCCCCGTAGGCGGGCCGGGTGACCGAGATCCCGATGAGCACCCCGACGATGGTGATGATGGCGAAGCCGGAGAGGTCACCGAGCGAGAGCACCGTGAGCGGGCTCATCGCCACGATGGTCGTCGCCGCGGCCGCACCGATCACCCAGAAGGCCTTCCGGAAGCGACTCTGGAAGACCCGACCGGTGGCGACCTCGCCCTGCTGGAGTATCTCGTCGGCGATGATGACCAGGTCGTCGACCCCCGTCCCGATCACCGCGATGAACCCGGCGATGTGCGAGAGGTTGAGGGGGTACTGGACGAAGGCGACGAACCCAAGCAGGAGGTAGACCTCGGAGAGGGCGGTCAGCACCATCGGTGCGGCGACCTCCGGCCGGCGGTACCTGCCATAGACCACCAGGCTCACGGCGAGGACCGCGAGGATGCCGATCTGCAGGGACTTGCTCTTGAACCGGTCGGCCAGGGCCGGGGACAGCGAGAGGCTGTCGGCCTGTTCGAAGTTGAGCGGGGCCGGAAGTCGACCCGCCTTCAGGCTCAACTCGAGGTCCCGGGCCTCCTCCATGGAGGTCGTGGTCATGGTGAACGTGGGACTCTTCGAGAAGTCCCCGGTCCGGAAGCTCTTCCCGAGCGAGGGCTCCACGCCCCCGGTAAAGACCGGGTCGCCGTCGAGGGTCGCCACCATGCAGCCGTAGTTCCTGGCCGAGGAGTCATCCGCCTTCTCGACGGCCGCGACCAACTCCTCGATCGACGTGGACTCGTTTGCGAGGGCGGCCGGACACCGCGAGCCGTCACCGAAGCCCAGGGCCACGAGCCGGTCGGAGAAGTTCGCGGCCGCGGACTCCTCGATGGTGACCTGGACGCCCGGTTCGCCGTTCCGGTTGACCGACGCCGAACCCACGCGGGTGATGTCCGCCTGGTTCAGGACCTGGATGGCCTCGTAGCTCCCGTTCACGCGGGCCACGGCGTAGAACCGGACGACCCCCCGGTTCTCGAGGATGCCGATGATCTCCTCCCGGTCGCGGTTGGGCGCCGAGATGCTGATGACCTGTCGCCCGCCGATGGAGATCGTCTGGACCGAACTGGTGCTGAGCGCCGACCGGGAGAGCTTCTCCTCGACCCGCTCGGCGAGGGCGTCGAGGGTGTGTTCGGTCACCCCGTGTCGGATTTCGCTTGGATCGTATCCCTCGGCCTGCAGGGCCGCCCGGAGCTCGGCCGGGGAGATCGACTTCGTGAACACCTCGACGGTGTTCGTCCCGCTCGCGACCCGGACGTCGATCGGATCGATCCCCAGCCGCTCGGCGAGAGCCCGGCCGAGCGCCGACTGGTTCGCGGGGGCCACCTGGACCCCCTCGGCGGTGATGCCCACCGGGGGAACCCGGATGCGGGTCCCGCCACTGAGGTCGATCCCGTACTGGAGGTTCGTCGGTCCGGCGGATTCGCCGACCTGATTCGGCGTGCTGCCCACCGGCGCGCCCGGGACGAACAGGGCGACCGAACTCAGCACCACGAGGGCGACGAGCAGGAACAGCCGCCAGTTCTCGCGGACGGCACTCATCGGTTCACCCCCTCGAACTTGTACCACCGGAGCAGGGCGACGTTGAGCATGTAGGTGTTCATGAGGTCAGTCGTGAGCCCGATGACGAGGATGAAGCCGATCGAGGCCATCAGCTCGATCCCGAAGAGGGTGGCGGAGATGGCCATCACGGCCATCGCGGCGATCGAGGTCACGGTCATGGTCACGCCGGTCCGCATCGCCCTGGCGGTCGACTCGTAGAATCCCCCGGACCGCCGGAGCACGTGATTGGTCAGGAGGATGTCCGAGTCCACCGAGTACCCGATGAGCATCAGCAGCGCCGCGACGGTGCCAAGCGAGAGCCGGATACCAAGCAGGTCGAGCACGGCGATCGGGACCAGCATGTCGGAGAACGCCGAGACGACGATCGCCAGGCTCGGGACGAGCGTGCGGAAAAGCGCGAAGGCCAGGACGCTCATCCCCAGGAAGGCGATCCCCAGCCCGATGATCGCCCACTGCTTGTTCTCCTGGCCGAACACCGGAGAGGTCTCCCCGCTTCCCAGGACGGTGAGCGCCTCGGCGTTCTCGGCGGTTTCCCTGATCTGCCCGACGTTGGCAGTCTCGAAGGTTATCACGTAGATGTTATCGCCCTCGACCCCCTGGATGGACACCACCGGTTCGTCGAACAGGGCGGCGATCTGCGAGGGCGAGAGGTTCGTTTCGACGGTGAGTTCGGACCCACCGGTGAAGTCGACCCCGAGGTGGGCCGGCGACCCGGTGAGGACCCACGTCCCGCCGACGATCAACACGGCGATCGCGAGGACCGCCAGCGGGACGGCGAGCAGCTGGCGGTTCGAGTACCGGCGGAAATCGACATCCGGGACCTCGAACTGTGGCATGTCGACGTGTCGGGCGGGCCCTGGGTTAAGACTTCGTATCTCAGCTCTCCTCGAGGAACCGATCCGGGAGCCGGGCCCGGACCGGATCCGGCGTCCGCTCGAAGAGCCACTCGGCGGCCGTGACCATCGGCTTGCGCACCACCGTGTACACGACCGAGACCCCGAGCAGCCCCCAGATCGCGAGCGCGACCGTGCCATCGACGGCGGCGAGCGTGGGCGCGGCGACGATCGCCTCGAACCCCAGGTCCTCGGGAGCCCCGTCGTACCTGATCCACCGCCGGGGCCGGAGCCAGCGGCCGTGATAGTGGCTGTAGACCGCCCGCTCCGAGCGCCCCCGCCAGGGTCGGAGTTCGAGGCCGCCGCCGGCGGCGTCCATGATCGAGTGGACCGCGGCGGCGAGGAGGAAGAGGGCGAGTGCCCACGCGAGGGGCGCGGCGAGCAGGGTCGCCACCAGCACGGCGGGCACGGCCAACACGCCGTAGTACACCGGGTAGTGCAACGTCCGGCGATGGCCGGCATAGAGGTCGAGGTCGGGGAACCCGCCCCCGGCGGCCGCGGCGAGGACCCCGAGGACCGTAATCTCCGGCACCGCCAGGGCGGCCGCCGCCGCGATCGCGATCCCCACCAGCGCGTGGGTCGTCGCCATCATCTGTGTCCCCCCGTACAGCGTGGATCACCAAATGACTGTCGCTCTTCGAAGGACAGAATGATGAGTTTTATGCGCCGGCTCCAAAGGGACACCGTGCTCGTGACTGCCACGATTCGGGGGATCCAGGCGGCCATTGCGCTCCTGGTGGTCCTCGGCGCATTGGAGGGGGACCTGGTGGTCGTCGTCAACGGCCTGCTCGGGTTCGCAGTGACCCTGGTCCCCGCCGCGCTCGAACGGACGGAGGGGGTGTCCGTCAGCCCACCGGTGGTCCTGTGGATCGCCGTGGCCGTGCTCCTCCACACGGTCGGCATGACCGGATCCTACACGGCGATCTGGTGGTGGGATCACGTGACACATACCCTCTCGGCGGCACTGGTGGCCAGCCTGGGATATGCCTTCGCGCGGGCGATCGAAGAGCGGCCGGACATCACGCTCCCCGCCGATTTCCGGTTCGTATACGTCGTCCTCTTCACCATCGCGGCCGGGGTGCTCTGGGAAGTGCTCGAGTTCGCCGGACGGCTCCTCGCTACCCGGTTCGGCCACCGGCCGCTGCTGGTCCAGTACGGGCTCGAGGACACGATCCTCGATCTCCTCTTCGACGCAGTCGGGGCGATCCTCGTCGGCCTGGTCGGTCATCGGCTGGTCGACTGGACGGACACGCCGGTCCGGAAACTGCTCGACCGGATCGCCGAGGGGCGGAACCGGAAGACGCCTTAGGCCCCCGGCCGAGACCACGGACATGCCCATCGAGATCGACATCGGGGGTGCGCTGGCCGAGCACGGTCCGATCGGGGTCCCGCGGGCCGACCTGGCGGCCCTCGACGAGCGGGTGGCCGCGGCCGCCGACCGCATCGAGACCGGACGCGATCGGGGCGAACACGGCTACGCGGCCCTGAACCTCCCCGACCGGACGGACCCGGACGCGATCGAGGCCGCCGTCGAATCCCTCGCGCCCGCGGAGACGTTGCTCACCATCGGCATCGGGGGGAGCGCCCTGGGCGCGGCGACGATCGTCCAGGCCCTGGACGGCGACGGCCGGACCCGCTTCCTCGACAACGTCGATCCGGCCGAGACGAGCGCCCTGCTCGAGGAGCTGGACCCCTCGAAGGTGGCCATGAACGTCGTCTCGCGATCGGGGACCACCGCCGAGACGCTCTCGAATTTCCTCGTGGTGCGCGAGGCCCTGGAGCGGGCCGGGGTCGACTGGACCGAACGCACCCTGGTCACCACCGGCGAATCCGGCCCCCTGCGGTCCCTCGCCGACCGCCACGACCTGCCGGCGCTCTCGGTCCCCGACGGCGTCCCGGGGCGGTTCTCCGCGCTCTCGGCGGTCGGGCTCGTCGCCGCGGCGTTCACGGGCCAGGACCTGGACGCGATCCTCGCGGGGGGCAAACGGGCGGCAAAGAGCCTCTCGGATTCGCTTTTCGACACGCCGGCCTACGCCTACGGCGCGACGATGTACGCCCTCGAGGAGCGGGGCGCAACCGTCGCCGCGATGATGCCCTACGCCGAGTCCCTGGAGGCCTTCGCGGAGTGGTTCGCCCAGCTCTGGGCCGAGAGCCTGGGCAAGGACGGTCGCGGACAGACCCCGGCCCGGGCCCTCGGGGCGACCGACCAGCACTCCCAGCTCCAGCTCTACCGGGCCGGACCCACGGACAAGGTCATCACGCTCGTGCGCCCGCGGGAGCGCCCATCGGTGCCGATCCCCGAGACTGACCACGCCGAACTGGCCCACCTCGGCGGCAGCGACCTGCGGGAGCTCATCGACGCCGAGTTCGACGCCACCGAGGCCAGCCTCCGGAAGTCCGGCACCCCCGCGATCCGGATCGAGATCGACGCGGTCGATCCCGCGGGGATCGGGGAGTTGCTCTACACCATGGAGGCGGCCTGCATCATGGCCGGCGAACTCGCCGGCGTCGAGACCTTCACGCAACCGGCCGTCGAGTGGGGGAAAGACACCGCCCGAGCGATCCTCCGGGGGGACCGGACCCTCGACGAACTGGGCGGGCTGTCGGTGACGAACGGGGGATAGCGATGAGCGGGGACGACAGATTCGCGCCCGCCGTGGGGTTCGTCCTGGCCGGAATGGGCGTCGGGTCCGGCTTCCTCCGGTGGACCGGACTCCTCGCCGTCGGCCCGATCGAGAGCCTCCCCGGGGTGCTCTTCGGCCTCATCGCCCTCCTCGGCTTCGCCCCGCGCCGATACGGGGCGAGCGACCGGCGGTTCAGCCTGCTCGCCGGCCTGGGAAGCGGCGGGCTCACGGCCGCGGCGACGGTCACGGCGCTGCATCCATCGGCGATGGGGCCCGAAGGCGTCGGCCCCGGCCTGCTCCTGGCGTTCGTACTCGGCGTGCTCGGGATCGGCGTGGCCGCCGCCGACTACCTGGGACAGGATCGGCGGGCCGTGCTGGTCCGGGCCCACGCCGCCTCGACGGCGCTTTTCATCGGGTTCTCGGGGCTGCTGGTCGGCTTCGGGGTCTCGATGATCGCGATGGCCCCCCTCCCCACCAGCGATGGACTCCTGCGGTATGGCGTCTCGGCGGTGGCGTTCAGCCTCGGGCTGGGCATCGTGGCCGCCGGGTACGTTCACCTGACGGGACGGGACTGGTCGTTCCTCGACCTCGACTGGCCGACGCGGCGGGGCTGGCTGTACGTGGTCACCGGCACCGTCGGCATGTTCGCGATCCTCGTCGTGTCCGGCTGGATCACCCGAACCCTGGGAATCCCCTCCGCCGAGCAGGGGATGGTCAAGGCCGCAAAGGACACCCCGATCGTTCTGCTTGCATTCGTCCCGCTATCCTGGCTGGTCATCGGCCCGGGCGAGGAACTGCTCTCCCGGAACGTCATCCAGAAGCATCTCTACGATTCGTTCTCGCGGCCCGCGGCGGTGATCGTGGCCACGGCGGTCTTCACCGCGATGCACCTCCCGGCCTACGCGACCGGGCCGTTGCCGGCGATCTTCGCGACGCTGTTGCGCCTGTTCGCGACCTCGCTGGTGCTGGGCGTGGTCTACGAGCGGACGGAGACCCTCGTGGTGCCGGTCCTGGTCCACGGGACCTACAACGCCGCCCAGTTCGCGGTGATCTACCTGATCGCGGTCGGGTATCTCGGGTAGGTCTCCCGGGATCCCCTCTAGTTCGGGTTCTTGCGGGCCAGGTCCGCCCCACAGATCGGACACCGGTCGTGTTGCTCCTCGAACTCCTGCCCACAGCCCTGGCACTGCCAGGACCAGTCCCGCCGTTCGGTGATGCCCTCCATGGCGACGACCTCGGTCGCCACGTCCAGGGCCGCCGCGACGTTCTGCATGGCGTAGTCGTCGGTCACCAGGACGCCGTCGAGTTCGGAAGCCGCGGCGAGCAGTCGCAGGTCCGTCTCCGAGAGCACGTCCAGGTCGCCCGTCGACTCGGCGGCCCGCTCGACGCGCTCTACGGCCTCGGCGTCCGGGATGTGAACGTGCATTCCGGCCCCCTCCATGGCGTCGTATCGGTAGCCGGCCCCGTCCGTGAGTTCCTCGCGAACGTCCGGGATCGTCGCGACCGCCTCCTCCTCGGTGTCGAACTCCTCGATGAACGCCGTCGCGTCGAGAACGTACATCTACCGGTCGACGACGATGTAGTCTTTGACCGCCTGCACCCGGGAAACCGGGATCTGGAAGTGCCCCCCGTCGTCCTGGGGGAACTCGACGTGGTCGGAGCCCTCCTCGAGGGGTTCGACCAGGAGGTTCTGGATCCGTCCGGTTTCGAGGTCCATCGTCACGTTGTAGAGTCTGCCCAGTTCGGTGCCGTCGGCCCCCATCACCGACTTTCCGGAGAGGGTCTCTGCGAGCATGTCGGCCATACTCGATCGATTTCGATCCGCGACTATAAATGCCCTGGGCCGGTCCGCGACGGGTGACGATGGAGTTAACTGCCGCGGATTGGTCGGTATGAATACCCAGTTTTAGATTTATGTCCGATTCCGACACCACCCAGGCCGACGCGTTTCGCACCCCCATCGTGGCCGTGCTGGGCCACGTCGATCACGGGAAGACGAGCCTCCTCGATCAGGTCAGAGGCTCGGCCGTGATCGAGGGCGAATCGGGAGCGATCACCCAGCACATCGGCGCGACGGCGGTGCCACTCGAGGTCGTCTCGAAGATCGCCGGCGACCTCGTCGATCCCGGGGAGTTCGACCTGCCCGGCCTGCTCTTCATCGACACGCCGGGCCACCACGCCTTCACCACGCTCCGGGCCCGCGGGGGCGCGCTCGCGGACATCGCGATCCTCGTGGTGGACGTCACCGACGGGTTCCAGCCCCAGACCCGCGAGGCGGTCTCGATCCTCCAGGACAGCCAGACCCCCTTCATCGTGGCCGCGAACAAGGTCGATACGATCCCCGGCTGGAACCCCTCGCCGGACGCCCCGATCAGGCAGAGTTACGAGAGCCAGCGCGACCGGGTCCGGGACGCACTCGACGAGCAGCTCTATGAGATCATCGGGGACCTCTCGGATGCGGGGTTCTCCGCGGACTTCTACTGGCGGATCAAGAACTTCCAGCAGAACGTCGGGGTCATCCCGGTCAGCGCGGAGACCGGCGAGGGCGTCCCCGACCTGCTGGCGGTCCTGATGGGGCTCTCCCAGCGCTACATGGCCGAGGAGATGGAGGTCGACATCCAGGGCCCGGGCGCGGGAACGGTCCTCGAGGTCACCGAGGAGCGGGGCTTTGGCTCGACCCTCGACGTGATCCTCTATGACGGGACCATCGAGGAGGGCGATGAGATCGTCGTCGGCGGATCCCAGGACCCGATCGTCACGTCAGTCCGGGCGCTGCTGCGGCCCCGCGACCTCGCGGAGATCCGAACCGAGAAGCGCTTCGATCGGGTCGAGTCGGTCTCGGCGGCGATGGGCCTGAAGATCGCCGCGCCGAACCTCGAGACGGCGGTCGCCGGGGCGCCGGTCCGCGTGGTCGGCGACCGGGACACCGAGGACGTGATCGCGGCGGTGCGCGAGGAACTCGCGGAGGTGGCAGTCAGCACCGACGAGGAGGGCATCGTGCTCAAGGCCGACACCCTCGGGAGCCTGGAGGCCATCGCCAACTCGCTGCGCGAGGCCGAGATTCCGATCCTCCGGGCCGAGGTCGGCGATATCGCCCCGCGGGACGTCAGCGTCGCCTCGACGGCCGACGAGGACACCCATCAGGCGATCCTCGGTTTCAACGTGGACGTCCACGGGGACGCCGCCGAACTGGCCGCCGAGTCGGACGTCCGGATCTTCCAGGACGACGTGATCTATCAACTCATCGAGGAGTACGAGGAGTACGTCGAGGCGATCAGACGGCGCCAGCGCGAGGCCGTCTTCGAGAACGTCGTCCGCCCCGCCCGGTTCCGGGTCCTCCGGGATCACGTCTTCCGGCAGTCCGGCCCGGCCGTGGTCGGCGTGGAGGTCGCGACGGGCACGCTGGGCCGGAACGTCCCGGTGGGCTACTTCGAGAACGGCGAGTTCGAGCGGGTCGGCGTGCTCAAGACCATCCAGGACGAGGGCGAGGACCTCGAGGAGTTGCGCGCCGGCGAGCGTGCGGCGGTGTCGATCGACGGCCCCACCGTCGGTCGGGACTTCGAGGAGGAGGACGTGCTCTGGGTCGACCTCCCCGAGAAACACGCCAAGGTGCTCGAACAGGAACTGCAGGAGGACCTCCCGGCCGACGAGCGGGAGGCGCTTGCCCAGTTCCTCGACATCCGCCGCGAACAGGACCCCTTCTGGGGCAAGTAGGCCGGCGTCACCGGTCGAACTCGACGAATTCGGGGTCCGCACCCGACAGATCCTTCGTTCCACCGAAGGGGTGCGGTCGAACCTTATATGTCATTAATGATCTAATATTGTTGTAACACCTATCAGGGGAACCCTTATGTGCACAACCATGAACGATAGTGACGTGATGCAACCCAACACGCAGTTCACGCAAGTTCGGGAGTGCCCCAGCTGTAACACCTACTACAGACACAGCGGCCGTCGCGCAGTCGGACGGGTCGAGTACGAAGAGTCCCACACCTGTCCGAACTGCCACGCGAGTTGATCCGACCGGCGCGGCGGTGACCACCCCGTCGACTCGCTCGCGGTGTCTACCGCGCCATCGGCGGCACGTCCTCGCCGAGTGCCTGCTTGACCTGGAGGGCCGCGCTCGCCGCGAGTCCGCGGGCGACTTCCTCGACGTCCTCGACCGGGATCGGTTCGTCCGCGTCCGCATCCGGCGAAAATCCGGCGCTGACGGGGTTGCCGATCGGGGGCCGGACCGACACGGTCACCTGCGGACCGCCGCCCGACTGGCCGACCCGCGAGCCGACCTGGTAGTCGTCCGGGAGGTATCGGCGGGTCTCGCGCTCGACGTCGGAGACACCGTCCTGGAGGGCGCGCCGCATCGCGGGTGTCAGTTCGACCGGATCCTGGTCACCCTGACGGCCCGCATACGGCGTATTTCCATACATCACACCCGCATAGAGGGCGGGGCGGCGTAAACACTTTCGGTCGCGAGCCCCGGCTCGGCCGGTCAGCAGATCGGTTCGGCCCGCCCGTAGACCGCGAGTACGACGCTGCTGACGTACTCCCCGCTCTCGGCCGCGGCGCTTGCGGTCTGGACCTGGATGGGGTCACCGTCCCAGTCGCGCAGGTCCAGTCCGGCCTCGATCCCCTCGCGGATCCGGGCCTCGATTGTGGCCTCCTCCGTGGGCCCCGCGGATTCGTAGAAGAGACCGGGGCCCTCGGTCGGCGTCCAGGCCAGTCCGGCCGAGGCGGCCCCCGGCCCGGCGACCGTCGCTGCGGCCTGGACCACGGTCAGGCGGTGGCCGATCGGCCCGAGGTCCGGGGCCGTTCCGACCCGCGAAACCGTCCCATCCGCCGGGATGACCGAGGAGACGGTCACCAGGTTGTAGTTGTGGACGTTGGCCGCGGCCAGCGCGGCGTCGTAGGCGGCGGTCTCGGTGGGGCCGTGGCCGGTGCCCCAGACGACGCGGATCGCGCCCATCACCGCAGCAAAGGGGAGTCCCGCAGTAAGCCGTGTCGGTTCGAATCGATACGCCGGCGGTTCACTGGATGTAGGCCGTGTAGGCCGGCGTGTCCTCCTCCGCGGCCGCCTCGAGCTTCTCGATGGCGTCCCGGAAGTCCGCCATCGAGACCGTCTCGCGCTCGTCCCGGACCGCGAACATCCCGGCCTCGGTCGTCAGGCTCTCCAGTTGCGCGCCGTTGAAATCGTCTGTCTTCCTGGCCAGCATCTCGAAGTCCACGTCCTCGGCGAGGTTCATCGACTGGGTGTGAATGCGCAGGATCTCCGCCCGGGCCTCCGTGTCGGGGGTGGGCACCTCGATCAGGCGGTCGAACCGGCCGGGGCGGAGGATGGCCCGATCGAGCATGTCAAAGCGGTTGGTCGCGGCGATGATGCGGACCTCCCCGCGGTCCTCGAAGCCGTCCATCTCCGAGAGCAGTTGCATCATCGTCCGCTGGACCTCGGCGTCCCCGGAGGTCTTCGAGTCCGTGCGCTTGGCGGCGACGGCGTCGATCTCGTCGATGAAGATGATCGAGGGCTCGCGCTCGTCGGCCAACTCGAAGAGGTCACGGACCATCCGGGACCCCTCGCCGATGAACTTCCTGACCAGCTCCGAGCCGGCCATCTTGATGAACGTGGCGTCGGTGTGGTTGGCCACCGCCTTGGCCAGCATCGTCTTGCCCGTGCCGGGCGGGCCATGCAGGAGCACGCCGCTCGGGGGCTCGATGCCGACCCTCTCGAAGCGTTCGGGCTCGGTGAGGGGATCCTCCACTGCCTCCTGGACCTCGCGGATCTCCTCGTCCAGGCCGCCGATGTCCGAGTAGGACACGTCGGGGGATTCCTGGATCTCCATCGCCTGGGCGCGGGCGTCGGTCTCGTCATCGAGTTCCTGCTGGACGGCGAAGGAGTCGTTGATGGCGACCCGGTCACCGATCTCCAGGCGGTCCTCGAGTTCGGGGGAGACCTCGGTGAGGATCTCCTGGTTGTTGCCGTGCTGCTTGACGATGACCTCGTCCTCCTCGGTGCGGTCCTCGACCGTCGCGAGATACAGCGAGGCGGTCTTCAGGGTCTCGTTCTCGCGCTGGAGCGAGTCGACCTCCGCCTTGAGCTCCTCGCGGCGGTCGGTCACGCTCTCGAGCTGGGACTTGAGCTGCCGGTGGACCGAGAGGATGTCCACGTAGTGGGACTTCAGCGCTTCGAGGCGCTCTCGAGGGGGCGAGTCGGGATCCAGATCGAGCGTGGGCCGATCCGGGAGGGATGGGCTCCGAGACATTTTGCCGTGTGTAGGGATTGGATAATGAAGTCCCTTTGGGTCGACGCGAACGGTCACGGCCAAAATTGCCCCAAGCAGTCCTGTTCCTCCAGCGGGACTGTCCCCAGCAGCACTGGTCCGTGCTCAGGAGTCGGCCTGCTCCTCGGTCGACTCGGGCGCGGCCTCGGTCTCCCCGTCGGTCTCCGGGGCCTCGGAAACCTCGAAGACGTCGGCGACGGTTCGCAGCGTCTCGTAGTCCTCCGAGACGGCCGCTTCCTTGATCGACTGGGTCGGCGTCGAGAGGAGCTTGTTGACAAGCGCCGAGCCCAGGTCCTCGAGGACCGCCTGCTCGTGCTCGGTCAGTCCCCCGTTGCGATCCAGACGGTCTGCCGCCCGCTTGACCTCCGAGCGGCGGAGCTGTTCGGCCTGTTCGTAGATGGCCGAGAGCATCGCCTCGGCCTCGCGTTTCTTCAGGTCCCGTTCGAGGGACTCCATCTCCTCCTCCACGATCGATTCGGCCTCGGCGGCGGCCTCGGTCCGGGTCGACATCGCGCTGTCGACGATCTGGCCGATGTCATCGATGTCAAAGCGGGTCACCGAATCGAGGTCCCCGACCGCCGGCGGCACGTCCGGCGGGTTCGCGAGGTCGAGGACGGTGATGTCCTGCCCGTCGAAGGTGGCCTCATCGAGGACGGGGTGGGGAGCGTCGGTCGCGGTCACGACCAGTTCCGCGTCCGAAAGCCGGGAGTGAATCCCCTCGAAACAGATGGCCGAGCCGTCCACGCGCTCGGCCAGGTCCCTGGCCGAGTCGTAGGTGCGATTGGTGACCAGCAGGTCCATCCCGCGGTCCGCGAGCGGGGCGGCGACCAGCTTGCCCATCTCGCCGGCCCCGATCACGACGGCCCGGCGACCGGCGAGGTCCCCGAGCCGACGGCTCGCGAGTTCGGCCGCGGCGGTTCCCATCGAGGGGTTGCCCTCGTTGATCCGGGTCTCCGAGCGGACCCGCTTGCCCACCCGGACGGCCTTCTCGACGACGGGGTCCAGGGTGCTCCCGAGGGCGGACTGGGCGTCCTCACGCGCCCGGGAGATCTGGCCGAGTATCTCGTCCTCGCCGACGACCATGCTCTCCAGGCCGGCGGCCACCCGCAGGAGGTGGCCCACCGCCTCGGGGCCCGAGAGGCGCTGGATCGTATCGGCGGCCAGTTCCACGTCCTCGAGGACCGCCTCGCGAGCGGAGTTCGATCCCGCGACGTAGTACTCCGCCCGGTTGCAGGTGTGGAGCACGAAGGCCTCCTCGGCCCCCGCTGCGGACAGCCGGGAGAGCAGGTGCCCCGTGTCCCGCTCGGTCAGGCGGCGGATTTGCTCGACCGAGGCGCGCTTGTGCGAGACGACCAGGGCGGACACGTCGTTCATGCTGTCGCTTCTCTACCGGGTACTATTCGGCGGGGGCGATATAAATTCGCGGCTCCGGCTCCGCGGAGAGAGGGGCTTTTACCCCTCGACGCCGTAGCGCGACCAATGGCTGAGGGACATCCGGGCGGCCATCCCGGCGGAACGGGCGGTCGGGACTACGATCGGACCCCGCTCATCGCGACCTGGGAGGTCACACAGGCCTGTGACCTCGAGTGCGATCACTGCCGGGCCGACGCCCAGCCCGACCGCGACCCGAACGAGCTCTCGACGGCCGAGGGCAAGGCGCTCATCGACCAGATCGCCGCCTTCGGGCACCCGCCGCCGGTCTTTGTCATCTCGGGCGGCGACCCGCTGAAGCGTCCGGACCTCGATGAGCTCATCGCGTACGCCACCGACCGGGGACTCCCGACCGCCGTCACCCCGGCCCCGACGTCGCTGCTGGACCGCGACGTCCTGGAGACCTTCGCGGACCTGGGGGTCAAACGCATCGCGCTCTCCCTCGACGGGGCCACCCCGGGGAGCCACGACGGCTTCCGGGGCGAAGCGGGCTCGTTCGACCTGATCATGGACCGGGCGGAGATGGCCAGGGCGGCCGGGATCGGCGTCCAGATCAACACCACCGTCACGGCCGCCACCGTCGGGGACCTGCCGGCCATCGCGGACCTCGTCGAGGAGCTGGGCGCGGCCATGTGGGAGGTGTTCTTCCTCGTTCCCCTCGGCCGCGGGACCGAACTCGACCAGCTCAGTCCCGGGGAGTCCGTCGACGTGATGGAGTTTCTCTACGAGCGACAGAAAGACGCATCGTTCCGCACGATCACCGTCGAGGCCCCCCACTACCGGGTCGTCGCCGCGGAGCTCGAACAGGCCGCGACGGGCCAGGACGTCCGGGTCGGCTCGACCCGTGCCGGGAAGGGGTTCGTCTTCGTGAGCCACGAGGGGGAGGTCTACCCCTCCGGGTTCCTCCCGCTCTCGGGGGGCAACGTGACCGAGCAGTCACTCGTGGACGTGTACCGCGATTCCCCGCTCTTCAGGCGGCTCCGGAACGCGGGAGAACTCACCGGGAGCTGTGGCACCTGTGAGTACCGCGAAATCTGTGGCGGCAGCCGCTCCCGGGCCTACGCCGCCACCGGGGACCCGATGGCCAGCGACCCGCTCTGCCCCCGCGTCGAGGAGTTGACCGGGGCCCAAGGCCCGAAATGAGCGGGAGTGGGACTCGCGTCGGCGTCGTCGGGGCCGGCATCTCCGGGCTCGCGCTGACCCATTACCTCGACGCCCGGGGCGCCGAGCCGGTGACCTTCGAGCAGAGCGATCGCCCGGGCGGGATGATCCAGTCCCGGACGGCGGACGGGACGGTGCTCGAGTTAGGGCCACAGCGACTCCGGCTCGCCGGGCCGGTGAAGGGCCTCCTCGAGGAGCTCGGCCTGGCGGAGGAGCTCCGGGAGGGCAACACCGATCAGCCCCTGTACGTCTACCACGACGGCGCCTTCAGGGTCGCGCCGCTCTCGGTCCGGGAGGCGGTCAGGACCGACCTGCTCTCCTGGCGGGGAAAGCTGCGCGTGCTGGCCGAGCCCCTGACCGGCGGCCCGCAGCCCGGCGAGTCAGTCGAGGGGTTTCTCACCCGGAAATTCGGCCGCGAGGCGGCCCACCGCTTTCTCGGCCCGCTCTACACCGGGCTGTACGGCACGGCGGCCGAGGAGATGCTCGCGGAGTACTCCCTCGGCCGGGCCCTGGAGCGGCACGGCATCGAGGGGTCGATCCTGCTCGCGGCGGTCTCCTACGCCCTGCGGGGGCGTGATCCGCCGCCGATCGTGACCTTCGAGGAGGGGCTGGCCCGGCTGCCGGAGGCCCTCGCGGCCCGACACGCCGAGAACGTCCGGTTCTCCACCCCGGTCGAGGCCGTCGAACCCACCGAGGGAGGCTACGAGATCGTCACCCCGGACGGGCGATCCCCCGTCGACGCGGTCGGGATCACGACCCCCGCCCCGACCGCCGCCGAGATCCTCGAACCGGTGGGGACGGATCTCTCCGAGACCCTCCGGGCGTTCAACTACAATCCGATCGTGCTGGTCCACCTCCAGTCCGGGATCGACGTGACCGGCCACGGCTGTCAGATCCTCCCCGAGTCGGGCTATGCCACCCTCGGGATGACCTGGAACGCCAGCATGCTCGACCGCGATGGGGTCTACACCTCGTACCTGGGCGGCGACCGGGCCGGGGACCTGCTCGAGAAGTCAAACGGGGCGATCGGCGAGATCGCGGCGGCGGAGTTCGAGGAACTGCTCGGGGCCGAGGCCGAGGTTCGACACGTTCATCGCTGGGAGCCGGGGATGCCCGCCTACGACCGCTCCTGGACCGCCCTGGACCGGCTGGACCCGCCCGAGGGAATCGAGTTCGTCACCAACTACACCGACCGGGCCGGGATCATCGGCCGGATCACCGACGCCCGGAGCGCGGCCGAGCGACTCGCCGGGGAACGGAGCTGCCCGGTTCGTCGGGCGTAGCCGGCGGAGTCCGGGCGACGAACGGGCCGCGACGGCCGACACCTTCGACCCCGGTCACGGCCGGGACGGTCGCCTACGCCACCAGCGACGCCATCTGCTCGATCCGGGCGTCGTACTCCGCGATGGCCGTCTCGATCGGGTCCGATTCGGCCATGTCGACCCCGGCAGTCCGCAGCACCTCGAGTGGGTACTCGCTGCCGCCCAGCCGCAGGGCATCGAGGTAGTCCTCGGCGGCGCCCGCCTCGGTCTCGATGCGGTCGACGATGGCCACCGCGGCGCTCAACCCCGTCGCGTACTGGTAGACGTAGAAGTTGTAGTAGAAGTGCGGAATGCGCATCCACTCCGCGTGGATGGGTTCGTCGACGGCGGCGGGCTCGTAGTATCGCTCCTTGCGCGTTCCATACAGCTCGTCCAGCCGGTCCGGCGTCAGGGCCTCGCCGTCGGCCGAGCGCTCGTGGATCTCGGTCTCGAAGGCCGCAAAGAGGGTCTGACGGAAGAGCGTCGACCGGAACCGCTCCAGGAACTGATCGAGGACGTGGGCGCGAAAGCGCTCCTCCGTCGTGGTCTCCAGGAGGTGATGGGTCAGCAGGACCTCGTTGACCGTCGAGGCGACCTCCGCGACGAAGATCTCGGCGTCCGCGTCGACGTAGGGCTGGGCCTCGCTGGCCAGTTCGGAGTGCATCGAGTGCCCGAGTTCGTGGGCCAGCGTGTACAGCGAGGCGACGTCCCCCTGCCAGTTCATGAGTATGTAGGGCTGGGTGTCATAGGTCCCGCCGGAGTAGGCACCCGACCGCTTGCCGCGGTTCTCGTGGACGTCGATCCAGCGGGAGTCGATGCCCGCCGCGACCCGCTCCTGGTAGTCCTCGCCAAGCGGCGCCAGGGCCTCGACGACCAGTTCGGTCGCCTCCTCGTACTCGATCTCGGGGCCCTCCCCGGGGGCCGCGGGGGCGTAGACGTCCCACATCGAAAGGTCCTCGACCCCGAGCGCGTCGGCCTTGAGGTCGAGGTGGGCGTGGAGGGTCGCCAGGTTGTCCTCGACGGTGTCCACGAGCGTGTCATAGACCGAGACCGGGACGTTCGAGCCGTCCAGAGCGGCCGCCCGGGCGGAGTCATAGCGGCGGATATCCGCCTCAGTGACGTGCTTTCGCACCTGGTTGGAAAGCGTGGACCCGAGCGTGTTCCGGACCGTGTTCAACTCCTCGAAGAAGGCCCGATAGACCCGCTCGCGGAACGCTCGATCGGAGCGCTGGAGCAGCGAGGTGACGTTCGACTGGGTGATCTCGACGTCCCCGCCGTCCGGCCCCTCGACGGACGGGAAGGTCAGGTCGGCGTTGGTCAGCTTGCCGTAGGCCTCCGAGGGGGCCGAGAGCACCTCGCTCAGGTCCGAGAGCACCTCCTCGACCTCGGCCGAGCGGGTGTGGGGGGCGAGCCGGAGGACGTCCTCGAGGTAGTGGTCGTAGGTCTCCAGGCCGGGCGTCGACGCCCGCATGGCCGCGATACGATCCTCGGGGAGACGCTGGATCTCGGGCTCGATGAACGACGTGGCGCTGTCTGCCTCCGCGGAGCGGGTCCGAGCGCGGGACAGTCGGGCCTGGGCCGCCTGGTCCCGGGTGTCCTCGTCCGAGCGCATCCGGGCGTAGGCGACGACCTGCTCGACCGTCCGGGAGAGTTCATCCCGGGTCTCGAGGGCCGCCAGCAGCGTCCCGCCGTCCTCGCCCAGTCGGCCCTCGTACTCGCGGACCGCCTCGATCAGCTCCCCGGCCGACTCGAAGGCGGCCTCCCACTCCTCGGGCCCCTCGAAGAGATCCGAGAGGTCCCAGGTGTACTCGATCGGCAACTCCGATCGCTCGGGAACGGTGTCCATACCCGGCGTGGCGCCCGCGAGCGGTTAAGGGTTATCGCCGGCGGAATCCATCCCGGCCTGGATGGCCCGGCCCACCCGGGCCCGGGCCCGATCGCGGCGGCGGCGCTCGGCGACCGATCCGGTGGCCATCCGGACGGCGTCCGGATCGACCTCGAAGGTCCGGGGATAGCTCACGTCGGTGAGTACGAGCGGGGTCGGCGGGGCCGGCGGGAACCCCTCCGGGCCCGAAAGCGGCGCCGGACCGAGCACCCGGTCGACGAAAGAGAGGGGCCGTTCGCCCCGCACCACGCGGCCGTAGAGGGCCACCAGCCGCCGGACCAGTTGCCGGGGAAAGCCGTCGGCCCGAACACGGACCACCCGGAAGGGGCCGTCACGCGAGCTCGCAATCGAGAGCTCCCGCACCGTCCCCGTCTCGTCGGGCGTGAGATTGTGGAGGTCGTGTTCGCCGGCGAGCCGGGCCTCGAGGTCGGCGATCAGTTCGGGGTCGGCCGGCGGGACCTGGAGGAAGTAGGTGTACTCCCTGGCGCGGGCGTCGTGGGTGGCATGAAAGTCCCCGGGGACGGACGCGCTGGCCCAGACGTGGACGTCATCGGGGAGGTGGGCCGTGAACGCCCGCGGCGAGAGCCAGTCGGGGGCCTCGAAGGCAACCGTCTGGGCCAGGGCCGAGACGCCGGCGTCGGTCCGGCCGGCCGCGGTGTAGCCCGGCGGCCCGTCCGCGTCGCCCAGCCCGAGCTCCGAAAGCGCCGCGAAGAGCGTGTCCTCGACGGTCGGCACGTCCGGCTGACGCTGGAAGCCGCGGGAGGCCCGCCCGTCGTAGGCCACCCGATAGGCCCGCATGGCGCTACTCGAAGTCCGCGAGTCGGGGCTCGTCGTGATCGCCGGGGAACGCCTCGACGGGGACCTGTGTCTGCTCGCCCGAGCCCATGTCCTTGACCGTGACCATCCCCTCCGAGAGGTCCCGTTCGCCGACGATGACGACCGTCTCGGCGTTGATCGAGTCCGCGTAGTCCAGTTGACCGCCGAAAGAGCGCCCCGAGACGTCGGTCTCGACGACGTTGTCCGCCTCCCGGAGCTCGCGGACGATCCGGGCGGCCGCGGATCGGGTGTCGCCGATCTGGAGGACGTAGTAGTCGGTGGCCAGATCCTCCTCGGGCCAGACGCCGGCGCGCTGGAGGAGCAAAGAGAGGGGGGCGAGACCGGGCGCGACGCCCACGGCCGGCGTGGGCTCCCCGCCGACGCTCTCGATCAGGTCGTCATAGCGGCCGCCGCCGAAGACCGCACGGGAAACCTCCCCCGTGGAGTCAAAGCACTCGAAGACCACCCCCGTGTAGTAGTCAAGCCCCCGGGCCGTCTCCAGGGAGAGGGTGACGTACTCGCGGACCCCGAAGTCCTCGGTCGCCGCGAGGACCGCCCGCACGTTCTCGACGGCCGATTCGACCCGGTCGGTCCCCGCGAACTCGATGAGGTCCTCTAGCTCATCGGTCCGGAGGAGTTCCTCGAACTCGACGGCCTGGTCCCGCGAGAGACCCGCCTCGACCAGGAGGTCGTGGTACTCGGCGCGTTCGATCTTCTCGCTTTTGTCCACGGCTCGGATCGCGGCCCGGATGTCGATGTCCGCCCCCATCGACTCCAGCAGCCCGCCCAGGATGTCCCGGTGGGAGAGCCGGAACTCGAAGTCCTCGGCGGTGAGGCCAAGCGCGGTCAGCGCGTCGGCGGCATAGGCCAGGACCTCGGCGTCGGCGGTCGGCTCGGCCGAGCCAAATATGTCGGCGTTGAGCTGGTAGAACTCGCGGAATCGGCCCTGCTGGGGCTCCTCGTAGCGCCAGAAGGGTCGGGTGGAAAACCACTTGATTGGCTTCGTGAGTTCCTGCTGTCTGGCCACGACCATCCGGGCGACCGTCGGGGTGAGTTCCGGAGTGAGGGCCACCTCCCGGCCGCCGTCGTCGGTGAAGGCATACAGCTCCTCGAGTATCTCCTCGCCGCTCTTATCGACGTACATCTGGGACCGCTCCAGGGCCGGCGTGCCCACCTCGCGGAACCCGTACCGCCGGGCGGTGGCCTCAAGCGTGTCGATCAGCTCCCGGCGGGCGGCCATCTCATCGGGGTAGAAGTCTCGAAATCCCTTCAGCCGGTCGTACATGGATCCGTCTTGGACCACCCGGCGCTTGTACCTGTCCATCCGCCGCGATCTCCCCGACCGGGCGGCCTACCGGCGGGAGATGTCGAAGCTCTTCGAGTCGGGTTTCATCTCGCTGAGGAGCTCTTTCATCTTCTCCTCGTCGATCTTCTCGCGCAGTCGACCGGACTGGGCCAGCGCGACGAGTTGCTGTTCGACCTGCTCGCCGAAGTCCTCCCGGCTCATCTTCACCGTGTTGAGCCGCTTGCGGGCCCCGTCGGTCAGGTGCTGGCGGAGGACTGCCTTCTTCTGGGCCTCGGCCTGCTCGCGCTGGGCCTCCATGGCCTCCTCGCGTGACTGCTCGCCGCCCTTGCTTTCCTGCAGTTCCTGGAGTTTCTGCTCGCGGAGCTCCTCGAGGCGGTCGTCGTCGGGGTTCTGACTCATCGTGTACACGTTGCCGATAAACGCTCAAAACCGTTACGCACCGCCCGATTTCGGCGTCTGGAACGCATGCCGGGCCCGCCCGTGGGCCAGGCGACCCCGGACGGTGGAGTTTAATGGACTGAACCGGTAGGTCCTCCTGATGGCGACCTGCCCACTCGCGGACGACTGCCCGCACTTCTCCGAGCAGATCGACGGAATGGGGTGTCAGCACTACGGAGACCGGGGCGGCATGGAGTGGTGTAAACACTACAATCAGCCGATCGAGGAGCTGAAGACCGCACCCGTCGTCCCCGGCGAGACGGTCGTCGTGGAGGTCACCGACATGCACGAGAGCGGGGCCGGCGTGGGCCACCACCAGGAGAGCGGCTTCGTCATCATGGTCGAGGGGGTCCTCCCCGAAGCCTGGGTCGAAGCGACGGTGGAGACCGTGAAGTCAAATTACGCCCAGGCCACGCTGGACCGAAAACTCGACGAGCCGCCGGAGAGCGCGGCGGAACCGGAGGCCGAGGGGTCCGAGAGCGAATCGGAGGCGGCGGCCGAGTCGGGCGAGGGATCGGGAAGCGAACGCGAGGAGGATCCGCGACTGGGCAGTCGCGAGAACTTCTGGGGCAGCTAACCGCCGGGACCCGGTTGATTTTTCGGCACGGACCCGCAATACGTTCCCAATGAGCGAGGAGGTTCCAGACGCCTCGGCGATCCTTGCCAGGACCGGATTCGACCCCGCGGAGAACGTATTGACCCGCCGACAGGCCGAGGTGCTGGCGCTCCGCGAGCGGGGACTCCCCCAGGCCACCATCGCCGAGGAACTCGGCACCTCCCGGGCGAACGTCTCGAAGGTCGAGGCAAGCGCCCGGGACAACATCGCCAAGGCCAGGGAGACCGTGGCCTTCGCCGAGACCCTGCAGGCGCCGGTTCAGGTCGAGGTCGAGCCCGGGACCGACCTCTATGAGGTGCCGGACCTGGTCTATGACGGCTGTGACGCCGCCGGCGTGAAAGTCCCCTATTCGGCCCCGGAGGTCATGAAACTGGTCAGCGAGTCGGCCGGGGACGTCGTCTCCGGCCGCGAGGTGAAACAGCAGATCCTGGTCGGGGTCACCAGCGACGGGACGATGCGGGTTCGCGTGCAGCCCGCGGAGTGACCCAGCCAGGCCCAGGTTTATGAACGAACGCGGAGTATCTTCTCCTGTCACCCGTTGCCCGGGGACGGATCCATCATGAGCGACATACAGACCACGGCCGAGGAGATCCACGAGGAGTTCTCAGATCACCTCGACGTCGACCTCGAAGACGTCACGAACCGCCTGGATCGGCTCGTCACGGAGTACAAAGTCCCGCTCGCCGAGGCCCGGCGGAGCGTCGAGAACCACTACCTCGAGGAGGCAGACCTCGACCGCCAGGACCTCACCGGCAGCGCCGACGAGGACGTCTCGGTGGCCGACATCGACCAGCCCGAACAGTGGATCTCCCTGACCGTACAGGTCGTCGAACTCTGGGAGCCACGAAGCGACGCCGTGGGCCAGGTGGGGCTCCTGGGCGACGAGAGCGGCACCATCAAGTTCACCGCCTGGGCCAAGTCAGACCTCCCGACCCTCGAGGAGGGCGAGGTCTACCGCCTGGAGAACGTCGTCACCGACGAGTACCAGGGCCGCTACTCGGTCAAACTCAACAGCACGACCGAGATCACCCACCTGGACGAGGAGGACATCGAGGTCGGCGACAACGACACGACCGTCGAGGGGGCGCTCGTGGACATTCAGTCCGGCAGCGGCCTGATCAAGCGCTGCCCCGTCGAGGACTGCACCCGCGTGCTCCAGAACGGCCGGTGTTCCGAGCACGGCGACGTCGAGGGCGAGTTCGACCTGCGTATCAAGGGAGTCCTCGACGACGGGAAGTCCGTCCAGGACGTCATCTTCGACCGCGAGATGACCGCGGAACTCACGGATATCGACCTGGCGGAGGCAAAGCAGATGGCCCAGGACGCCCTGGACACCTCCGTCGTCGCCGACGAGATGCAACAGCGACTGCTCGGACGGTACTACCGGGTGACCGGCCCGATCATGGGACGGTACCTCCTCGCGAACGAGGTCGAATCCGTCGAGGAACCGGTCGATCCCGACGAGGTCCTCATCCGTGCGAGGTCGATGTAGATGGCCGAGAGTTCGGTTCCCACGCGGGAGACGGCCCGACGGGTCTTCGCGACGGAGCTCAACGACGCGACGTTCACGTTCAAGGAGAGCGAGGACGAGCGGGCGCCGGTCTACGTGCTGCTCCCGACCGGCCAGCCGGCCAACCGGATCTTCGTCGTCGGCACGCTGACCGAGACCGAGGACGTCGGCGGCGACCAGGAGTACTGGCAGGGACGGGTCGTCGACCCGACCGGGACGGCCTTCGTCTACGCCGGCCAGTACCAGCCCGAGGCCGCCGGGGCGCTGCGGAAACTCGAGACGCCGACCTACGTGGCCGTGGTCGGCAAACCCCGGACCTACGAGACCGACGACGGGTCGATCAACGTCTCGATCCGGCCGGAGTCGATCACGGCCGTCGACGAGGCGACCCGGGACCGCTGGGTCCTGGAGACCGCCGAGCGCACCCTCGACCGGCTGGCGGAACTGGACTCGGAGGCCAACGAGTACGGCGTCCGGGCCCACGAGGAGTACGACCTCGACGCCGAGTTCTACCGCTCGGCCGTCGTCGAAGCCGTCGAGAGCCTGGAATCCGAGAGCGAACCGGCGTGAACCGGCCAGTCGTCTGACGAACGTTTAAGGACTCCGCCGAGAGAACACAGACCATGGGAAAGAAGAACAAGACCATCTCCTTCCGGGTCAGCGAGGAGGCCTTCGAGGCGCTCCGGGACATCGCCGAGGAGCGTGACATCTCCCTCTCTGCGGTCTTTCGGGACTACGTGGATCAGCTCGTCGCCCACGAGGGGAAAGTCCGGGTCGTGCCCGAAAACGAGGTCCAGGAGTCGGACACCGAGGAGTTCCCCCCGCGGGTGGAGGTCCCGAAGAGCTTCGTGCGCGAGCACGAGCGCCTGGAACTGGAGGCCCAGCACCTGCGCGACCAGCTCCAGGAGCACAAGGAGTACATCACCCATCTCCAGCAGCACGTCGAGGAGGACGAGGAGGTCGAGGAAGTGGTACAACTGGAGGACCTCGACGAGGAGAACGGGTCCTCCCACGAGACCGATCGGTATCAGATCGGCTGATCAGAGGAGCTCGCGCTTTCGCTGTCCCGCCCGGCTGGCGGCCTCCGCTCGACCGTCGACGGACGCGACGTCCTCGACGGCCTCGAGCGTGCGGACCGCGTCGTCGAGAAACGAGTAGACGTCCCCGGGATACGCATACAGCAGGTACTCCTCGGACATGACGTCGACGATCGATTCCGGATCGAGCCCCCCGGCCCGGAGGTCGAGGAGGTACCGGATGAACTTGCGCTCGGGGTGTCCACAGTAGGGATTCGAGTCACAGGTGCAGTCGAGGAAGTCCTCGTTGAAGTCAAGAACCCGCTCGCGGGCGGCCTCGTCGAGCTTCTCCAGGTCGCCCTGGAAGAGCAGGTCGAGGGTGGCCCCCGAGAAGGCCGACTTGGGGAAGGAGACCTCGAGCTGGGAGGCCAGCTGTCGATGGTTCTTCACGTAGATCTTGTCCGTGATGGCCACGCGTGGTCTGTCGTAGCCAGGAGCGGGACAAAAGCGTGTCGGGGGCGACCGATAGGTCGAAACGTATTTGGGCGAGACCCCCCTGCCTTCGACCGTGTCCGGGTTAGGGTAGTGGACTATCCTTCAGCCTTGTGGAGGCTGAGACGCGGGTTCAATTCTCGCACCCGGACCTCCCCGGGACGACGAAACGGGCATTCTCACGGGTCGTCCCGTTTCCCGCTGTTTTCGGTGGCGTTGGCGGTCGATGGGCGCCCGAGAGTCACCAGCGGGGCGTGTCCGGCCCGGAATCCGCGAGTCGCCGGCCGGTCGTGATTCCGTCGCTCGGTTGCATTCCGCTCGAGGTGATGATCTCGAAGGCCGTCATCAGGTCGGTCCGCGAGATGAGTCCCGCGAGGTCCCCCTCGTCGTCGACCACGAGCAGTCGCCCGATGCTCGCCTGCTGCATGCGTTCGAGGGCCGTGGCGGCGTCGGCCCGCCGGCCGATGGTCTCGAGGTCGGTCGACATGATGTCCTCGACCCGGTAGGCCTCCCGCTCGACCGCCTCGACCTCCCTCGCGTCCGCGAGGGTCACCATTCCCACGACCTCGCCGTCCCGCTCGACGGGGAAGCCGGTGTGGCGCTCGCGGAACATCGCCTCGATGAGATCAGCGACGCTCCGATCGGGGGCCACCGTCGAGATCGACTCGGCCGGCGTCATGATGTCCCCGACGCTGACTCCCTCGAAGGCGGCCCTGAGCGTGGTCTGCTGGGACTCGCCGGCCGCCCCGATGTAGATGAAGAACGCGACGCCGATGAGGATGAGGTTGCCCCCGAACAGCCCCGCGATGCCCATGAGGAGGGCCACGACCTTCCCGACCTCCGCGGCGATGCGGGTCGCCTGGGCGAAGGAGCGATTGCGGGCCAGGAGCGCCCGGAGGACCCGACCGCCGTCCATCGGGAAGCCGGGGAGCATGTTGAACGCGGCCAGCGCGACGTTGATGAGCGCCAGGTAGCCAAGGAGGAAGAGAAGCACGTCGGGCCCGGCGGGGAAAAGCGCGAGCGCGAGCCAGAGGAGGACCCCCAGGCCGACGCTCACCACCGGCCCGGCGATGGCGATCAACAGCTCCTGCCGCCAGTCCTCGGGCTGGTCGGTGAGCTGGGCGATCCCGCCCAGGAACCAGAGCGTGATCGACTCGATGGGGAACCCGTAGTGCATGGCCACCAGGGCGTGCCCGAACTCGTGGAGGAGCACGCCGGCAAAGAGCCCGATCGCGGCGATCGACCCCACGACGATCGGGGTCGGACCGGCCGTGAGCGCCGCCGCGTCGAGGCCGAGCCCCCAGACCTGGTTGAGCACGGTGACCAGCTGCCCGACCTGCGAGCCGATGAGCCACCCGAAAAGCGGCAATACGAGGAGGAAGGTGACGTTCAACTTGATCGGGATGCCAAAGGCACTCCCGACGCGGAAGCTTCGCATGTCCCCTAGTTGCAGGCGCCCATGGATAAACATCAATGCTGGTATAGGCCTCGCCGCCAAATCCGACCGCATGGCAGAGCCCGTCATCCGGCACCCCGAGGAGATCGAGTACGAGTCACAGTCCGCCGCCGAGGGGCTGAAGAAGGGGGTCCTCGTCGGCGAAGCTCAGGGCGCGCCGAACTTCCGGATGCGCCGGTTCAGGCTCGAATCGGGCGAGACCGTGCCGAAACACACCAACGCGGTCGCGCACGCGCAGTACGTCCTCGAGGGCGAGTACGTCGTGGGGCTGGGCGAGGACGGCACCGACACCGAGTACGATGTCGAGCCGGGGGACTCGCTTTTCATCCCCGCCGGGACCGTCCACTGGTACCGCAACACCGGCGACGCCGAGGCCGCGTTCATCTGTGTGGTCCCCGACGGGGCGGACGAGATCGAACTCGCCGAATAGAGCCGAGGCGCTGAAATACCCCCGACTCCGTAGGCACGGCCGTGTCACGGCAGGCATCGCGGGTCGAGACGCTGTTCCTCCACGAACGCCAGGACGACTACCTGGTCCTCGCCCAGCGGGACGGCGAGCGGCTGTTCCGGGCCGTCCTCGAGCTGAAGGAGACCGGGGCGGGTCCCCGACCCGGCAAGTTCCGGATCAAGGAGGACCACGACGAGGACCCCCGTCCCCCCGAGGAGTTCGTCGAGATCGCCCGCCGGGCCGAGCGCATCCGGATCAGTCAGCAGACCAGTCGCCGCGGCCGGGAGGAGCTGGCGGCGATGCTCGATGGCTACCAGCTCGAGGCCGCGGCCGTGCGGACCTGCCGGCTCTGTGCCAACCGGTGGCAGTACTCCCCGCTCACCACCGAGACCGCGATCGAGTCCGGCAACGAGTACATCTGCCGGAAGTGTGCGGTTCGGGAACTCGAACGGGAACTCGCCTTCGCCGGCGGGTTCTCCGGGGCGGCCGAGGAGCGCCTCGAGGAGTTGCTCTTCGAGGTGGGCGACCTCGATCGGGTCGTGGACCTGCTCCAGGGCGAACTCGACCCCGACCTGACGAAGTTCGACGAGATCTCCGCGACCACGTCGGAGATCGATGACATCGCGGTTTCGGACCTCGACCTCCATCCCGACCTCATGGCCCTCATGGAGGACCGCTTCGAGACGCTGCTGCCCGTCCAGAGCCTGGCCGTCGAGCACGGGCTGCTCGAGGGGGACGACCAGCTCGTGGTCTCGGCGACAGCGACGGGAAAGACCCTGGTCGGCGAGCTGGCCGGGATAGAGCGACTGCTGCAGGGGGAGGGCAAACTGCTCTTCCTGGTGCCCCTGGTGGCCCTGGCGAACCAGAAAGCACAGGACTTCCGGGAGCAGTATGGCCACCTCGCCGACGTGACCATCCGGGTGGGTGCCAGCCGCATCCGCGAGGACGGCGTGGCCTTCGAGCCCGACGCGGACATCATCGTCGGGACCTACGAGGGGATCGATCACGCCCTCCGGACCGGGCGGGACCTGGGCGAGATCGGGACGGTCGTCATCGACGAGGTCCACACCCTCCAGGATCCCGATCGGGGCCACCGCCTGGATGGGCTCATCTCGCGGCTGAAATACGCCACGGAGACCCGATCGAACGGCGACACCCAGTGGATCTACCTCTCGGCGACGGTCGGGAACGTGGGCCAGCTGGGCGAGGTGCTCTCGGCCACCCCCATCGAGTTCGAGGAGCGGCCGGTTCCGATCGAGCGCCACGTCACCTTCGCCGACGGGCAGGAGAAGCCCCGCATCGAGAACACGCTCGTCCGCCGGGAGTTCGATCACACCTCCTCGAAGGGCTACCACGGCCAGACGATCATCTTCACGAACTCCCGGCGGCGCTGTCACGAGATCAGCCGCCGGCTCGATTATTCGTCCGCGCCCTATCATGCGGGCCTGGACTACAGCAAGCGCACGTCGGTCGAGCAGGCGTTCGCCGACCAGGACCTCGCGGCGGTCGTGACGACCGCGGCCCTGGCCGCCGGGGTGGACTTCCCGGCCTCCCAGGTCATCTTCGACTCGCTGGCGATGGGCATCGAGTGGC
>JBDGTI010000053.1:0-31391 GCA_042216995.1 Halodesulfurarchaeum sp. | reverse complement strand
ACCTCGGCGGCGGCTTCTGGCTCGGCGGCTTCCTGATGAACAAGCTCACCGTCCGTGAGCCCGCCGACGAGGTCCTCGACGAACTCGGCGTTCCCCACGAGGAGTCCGACACCGAAGGTCTCCACCTTGCGGACGGGCCGCATGCGTGTTCCGCGCTCATCCAGGCCGCCTGCGATGCGGGTGCGAAGATCCAGAACATGACGGAATTCACGGACGTCGTCGTCCGGGACGGCCACCGCGTGGCGGGGATCGTGATGAACTGGTCGCCGGTCCACTCGCTGCCCCGGGAATTGAGTTGTGTCGACCCGATCGCCGTCGAGTCCGACCTCGTCGTCGACGCGACGGGCCACGAGGCGGTCGTCGTCTCCAAGCTACAGGAGCGGGGCGCGATCGACGCCCCGGGGATCGAGCACGCCGAGACCCACGCGACGGGGATGGACACGACCGATGATGACACGTACGGCGCGCCCGGACATGACTCGCCCGGTCACGACTCGATGTGGGCCGAGGACAGCGAGGACAGGGTGGTCAAGAAGACCGGGAAGATCCACGAGGGAGTCCTCACCGCGGGGCTCTCGACGGCGACGACTCACGGCCTCACGCGGATGGGCCCGACCTTCGGCGCGATGCTGCTCTCGGGTAAGCGTGCCGCACAGGTTGCCCTCGACGAACTGGGGACCGACACGTCGGATGTCGTCCTTCCGGGCGATGTGCCTGCCTCCGCCGACGACTGAGGGGATTCGTCAACCGTCTCGGGTCAAGGGTTCGAGAGAGCGACTCACCCCATCACGAAACCTCCGCCGTTTCGGACGACCCCGAGGCACTCGGCTGCCCCGCCTGTAGAACTTCCAGGGGCCCCGGCCAGGCCGGGCTCTGGGGGGATCTCCGGCCCCGAGGGCGATCCAGTCCCCGAGTCCGGTCGAGTTTGGCCACTTGGCACCCCCCGGGTGCGTTTCGGAGGGACACGAACGAACAGTGAGCCGTCGCCACGGCTTTGTCCGTCCGGTGTATCGGTCGACACATGACGCGGACAGCGGTCATCGCAGGTGTCGGTCCGGGACTCGGTGAATCGCTTGCACGGAAATTCGCAGCCGAGGGGTGTGAGATCGCACTCTTCGCTCGCTCGGCGGACTATCTCGAGGAACTCGCGGCCGATCTCCCGGATCCTGGCGTGGGACTTGCCGTCCGGACTGACCTCGCCGACGTGGATCAGATCCGAGACGGGTTCGAGGCGGTTCGCGAGGCATTCGGGCCGGTCGATGTCCTGGTGAACCACGCCAGTGCCGCTCCATGGAAGGGGCTCATGGACGTGGACGTCGAGGAATTCGAACAGGCATGGGCGGTCAACGGACGAGGTGCGTTCGTCTGCTCGCAGGAAGCTGTCGGCGACATGCTCGAGACGGGCAGCGGAACGGTCATCTTTACAGGCGCGACCTCTGCAGTACGGAGCCGCGGCGGAGCGATCGGATTCACGGCCGCGAAGTTCGCCGCCCGCGGGATGGCGATGGACATGGCCCAGGAGTTCGGCCCCGAGGGGATTCACGTCGCCCACGTCGTCATCGACGGGCAGATCGACACGCCGGGCGTCCGTGACCAGTTCCCCGACCGTGAGGACGAAACCTTCCTCGACCCCGAGGAGATGGCCGAAACCTACTGGCACCTCGTCGAACGGGATACTGTCAGTACACAGCCGTTCGAGGTCCACATTACGAACGGTCCGCAGAACTCCGAATTCATCTGACCCGCGTGTTTCAGGCGTAGTGCTCTTCGAGGTGTTCGATGATGTCCTCGCTCTCGTAGCGTTCGACGCCGTGCTGATGATCGACCAGGAACGGGATCTGGTCTTGCCCGCCGAGTGATTTCATCTCATCGAGCGTCTGCTGATTCCGTGTCCGTCCGCCGGCGGTGCGGGGATTGTGGATGACATACGAGAGGCCGAGTTCCGTGAGCTTCTCCCGAATGTCCTCACAGTACGGGCAGTTTTCCGCCTGATAGAGTTCGAGCATGGGCCGGTTTCGGACGGAGATCAGTTAAGACACGCGGCCGCTGAATGTGTCGCCCCCTCGACACCCCAACTCGGCGACGTTGTCGCCGACGGGAGAATAAAGCGGATACGTCGGATTCCGATCCCGACGCCGTGAAACGACGGCTGGCTAGGAGGCTGTGCGATCGGCCTTGGAAGCCGAAGAAGGCGGTCATTTGACGGTGGCTCCACCTCGAGAGGGACGACCAGTCTCGACTCCAGGCCGATACCGCGTCGCGTTCGTGATCCGAAGCTATAATTGACTCCGTTCGGAACAGCGAATCATGGTCGTGAAGAAAGTCGCCTGTCCATATTGTGGCGGGACGACCGCAATGACTGTCACCGGTGATATCTCGGATTACGGAGTTCTTCGAGACAAGAGCGAGATACCGCGCTCAGCGGCCGGCACCGCTGTTGCCTGCTCAGAATGTGGAGAACAATTTGTCGGATGGTACGAGTGAGGTGATTCGTGGGAGAGATGGAGGTCACTCGGATACCTCCCGCCGACGCTTCGTACCACGAATTATCCCCCTGAATGGATTTTATACGGTGTGAGTCATATCCCTCACATGAAGGCAACGACGATATATCTATCAATCCCGAAAGAAAAAGCTCGAGATATCATATGCAAAAAGGTCGATGATGTTTACGCCACTTCTATCGAAAGCAAGGATTTGATCGGGATTCGAACGAGCCAGCACGAGTATGATGTCGCAGCCTTACATGATCACAATTTGAAAACTGAGCGGATAGAAACTGCTTCACTAGAAGTAGAGACGGGTTCGAGAGGGACGAGAATGGAGTACCGAAGTAGTGGTGGCGGTCTCGGAAGCGTCGTCGATCCGGTACAATCGAGCCATCGAAAGACCGTAGCCAAAAAGCGGGCAAACCAGGCCAAAGAAGCGGTCTCAGAGTACATAGTCGGGCACGGGGGAACGAGAACAGTGTGACACTCGCCCGCGTGATCGTGGAGGATCACTCCAGCCTATTCGTCGCGATGGTCTCGGCAGTATCGCCGGCAACTGGCTCCGAATCACGAGCGTCCAGTGCCATTTCCCACTTGACGCTCTCCCAACAATCGGCGTCGGTGGTAGTTGGCACGAGCCGGCCCGCCGTGTGCCACCGGAAGCAACTGCTCATCGAGTTCGACGGCGAGAAGTGCGTCGACCACGCGGTCGATCGGGAACGAGCAGGCGTACTCGCCGCCCATCGAATGGACGAGTACGTAATCGGCATCGGTCCCGGACTCGGCATGGTCCAGGATGGAACCGATACGTATCCCCCGCCACGAAAGGTCCTCCGCGGTCCACCCCTCGATGCACTCGAAGTCGTCCGTGACCGTCTCGAGAGGAAATTCCAGCAATTCTTCCCGATTGAGGTGAAGTGGGTCGGAGACTGCACCGGTGAACGCCCTGAACGGCGGGACTCCCCTGCTGAATTAGGTGGTCCGCAGTGGGCAACCCCGATCGACAAGCGGTCCCATCGCCGTACTGCGAGGGCAGCGGGTTCCTCGAAGAGGCTGACGGATCCGACGGCGAACCGAACGCGCTCGTCGGGACCCTCGACCGCGGGATTCTCGGGGTGGACAACGATTTTCGTATTGAGACCGGAGAAAACTATCCCGAAGAGCGCCAAACCCCGGATCGCCCCGTAAACGGGTGTGAACTTTTGCTTCACCATCGACGAAAATCCAAAATAACTCGGTCAAACCCAGTGAAATTCAGTATAATTCGACTGAATTCGAGTCAACGATCTTGACTTTATATCATCATGGAACCCCTCCCCTCACATGCAATGCGAAAAGCGATCCCGGTACTCATCACCGTTCTCATGGTGATGGTATCAGTGACTGGGTCCGCAGTCGCGTTCACTGCCCCGGCCCAATCCACGGTCGAACAAACCACCATCGAACAAACCACCACGATCGACCGCAACCAGACACAGGCCAACCAAACAAACCAGTCGATTCCCGCTGGTGTGATGCTCGCCGGAAGCATCGCCGTGCAATACGAGGAGATCCAGGGTGCGGTCCATCACCGTGCGTTCGGACTCCAGATCTCGAACGCCGCGAACAACAGCTCACGCGCCCGAATACTCAACCACACCCACGAGCAACTCAGCGAACGGCTCGACGCCCTCGCGGAACGAAAACGGGAGCTAAACGAGTCACTGGCCGCTGGCGAAATCACGGAAACACAGTACAACATCGAGATGAGTCGGGTCCTCACGCGAATAGAAAACGTCCGCGAACTCGCGAACACAACGGCGAGCGTTGCACGAGCAATGCCGCGTGACGTACTCCAGTCACACGGTGTGAATGTCACCGCGATTCAGCAGCTCCGCTCCCACGCTCGAAACATGACCGGCGAGCAGGTGTCCGAGATAGCGCGCCGGATCGCAGGCCACGGAGCCGGTCACGCGTTCGGACCGCCGGTATCCGTTCCGATGGGTCCGCCGTGGGGCGCCCATCCACGCGGGCCACCGGGCGCCCACGGAAACGAAACGAACGCCGGTGGACCGGAGACCGGAGGATCCAACATGGGACCCCCCGGGACCACCGGCGACCGTGGTGCCGGTGACTCACGCCCCCCGACGCCCACCCCGACCGCCCACGAATCCCCCTCACAAGATCTCCCCTCACCAACCGGAGGCGGTGCCACCACGACCACCACAGGGACGACCGCCGGACAGTAATCGATGACTCGCATACCTCCTGGTCTCCAACAGGGAAAACGAGCGGCGTCGGTACTCGTGGTGGGTGTCGCCGTCCTCCTCGTCGTCTCAGGTTCCGTCGCCGCAGCACAACAGCCGACCACGACATCGCAAACGACGATAACGACCCACGTCCATGAAAACGGGGACGCGACCATAACCATTCGATTACAGTACAATTTGACGTCGCCGACACAACGTGAGGCGTTCACCGCGGTATCGACGGACGAAACCCTCGTTCGTGCGCTGGAAACCCGGTTCACGACCCGGATGAACGCGGTCGCCTCGGCGATCACGAACGCGACAGAGAGAACGGTAACCGTGACGAACACCAGCGTTTCGTTCACTCGGTCAGGGACGACCGGAGAAGTGGTGTTGGCGGCCGAGATATCGAATCTCGCGAAACAAACGGGCGAGAATACGCTGGTCGTCACACGCCCGTTTTCGAGCGGCTTCACGTTCGACGGGCCCGTGAAACTCGTCGCGCCTGACGGGTACGTGATCGAATCGGCCACCCCACCGGCTGATCGAGCGCCGTCGGAAGGCACCCGCGTGTGGAACGCACACACCGAATTGGACGCGTTCAGCGTGACGATGACACAAACCGCCGGGACCGCTTCGCCGACACCGACACAGACCCCGGGAATGGGCGTCTTGATGGGTATTCTCGGTATCAGTATCGGTCTCGGCCTTGTCGCTGCCATCGTTAATCAGCGAGGGAACCCCGGCCTTTAGGCCGGGTGGGGAATCGTTTCACAGCAAACTGGTCGCTTGCTGTGTCAACTGACGGTGCAGTCCCCGACGTGTCCCGGCCGGGGGTGAAAGACTTTCACCGCCCCCGCCGTGAGCAAAGCCATGGAGGGTTCGTCCGGAGAGGCGGGATCCAGCCAATCCACCGACTCGACCGGCCGAGAGGGGGCCGCTGTCGTCTACTACTCGCGAACCGGACACACCCACGCGCTCTCGACCGAGATCGCATCGCTCATCGACCCGGACCAGGTCGAGCGGATCCGTCCCCGCAGCCGGCGGCCGTACTGGAGCTGGCTCCTCCGTTCGTTCGTCCCCGGATCGACGGTGGATATCGAGCCGATGCCGACCGATTTTCGCGACGCGTCCGCGCTGTTCCTCGGCACGCCAAAGTGGACGGTCTCCTGTCCGCCCGTCAACGAGTTCCTCGACCGGGCGAGGATCGACGTCGTCCCGATCGGCGTGTTCGTTACCTACGGGGGGTTCGACGAACGGCGATACGCGGAGACCCTCGTCGATCGAATCGAAACCCGCGGCGGAGACGTCAGAGCGACGCTACTGGTCAAAGACGATCGGATCGGGCCCGACTTCGACCACGGGCGCGTCGTGTCGTTCTGTCGATCGGTGCTGGAGAGCCGGTGATGTCACGGAGACAAGATACGGCCGGAGACTCCCGGGTGCCGAGGTCGGGGGGAGCCTTCGAATGACCGGCCCGAGCGGGCATCTCGAGGTCAGTCTCACGGCAGTCGACGGCGGGCCAGCACCCGGAAATGACATATATCCGGGCCCAAAGGCCTTCATCAATGAGCCAACGAATCGTCGTGGCTATGACGGGCGCGACCGGGCAGATATACGGTATCACCGCCCTCCAGCTGCTCGAGGAGACGGACGCCGAGGCACATCTCGTTATCTCGGACGGGGCAAAACTCAACCTGAAACAGGAGACCGACCACCGAATGCAGGACGTGATCGCCCTCGGCGACGCCGTCTATGACATCGAGAACGTCGGTGCCTCCCCGGCGAGCGGATCATTCCCCACAGACGGGATGCTCATCGCGCCCTGTTCGATGAAGACCCTCGCCGCCATTGCCAATGGATTCGCCGAAAATCTCATCACGCGAGCGGCTGACGTCACCCTCAAAGAACGCCGCCCCCTCGTGCTCATGCCCAGAGAAGCCCCGTTCAATCGCATCCATCTGGAGAATATGCTATCGGTCACCGATGCGGGTGGGGTCGTATACCCGCCGTTTCCCTCCTTCTATCACCGCCCCGAGTCGATCGAGGAGATGGTTTCCCAATCGGTGGCCAAGGCCCTCACCCACCTCGATGTCGAGGTGCCTTTCGACGAGTGGAACGGCCTCCGAATCGACGTGAACTGACTTCGACGGACCGCTGCTCGACCGGCGATCGTCCGTATAGTATCGGGAGCTGAAATGGAAACACTAATGTCCGTGTGCAGAAAACGTGTGACCATGACCGGAGAGGAAGATCGTCGATCCGGGAAAGATGTGGGAGAAACCGAGTTTTCCGACAAAAGTAAAATCGGTCGCCGGACGTTTCTGGCTACAGGAGCAGCCCTCTCAACGGCGACGGTCGCGGGTTGTCTCGGGAGTGGCGGTAGTAACAAGACCACGCAGAAACAGGCGCCCGAAAAACCCTGGACGACCCAGGAGTTGGCCGAGTACATCGATTCTGACGCCACGATCACCATCTACGCCGGCACCGGAGACGCACAGCAGTGGCACGATCTCATCGAGGTGATCAACGACGAGTACGGCACAAACCTCACCGGAAACGTATTTGCCAGTAACGGTTCCGCCGTCTCCCAGCGGTTCATCCAGGAGCGACAGGCCGGGGAGGACAAAGTGGACGTCCTGAGCACCATCTCGGATCTGCGGGACCGCATCAAGAAGATAGCGGCAAACAAAAGCAAGGAGAAGGCAATAGAATACGCCAGACAGTGGTTCGAATGGGACATCGACCAAAACTTCTGGTTCACGGAGGTCCTTCCGGACAAACTCGTGATGCCGTTCCTGGTCTCGAGTCGGAACGGCGGCGCCGGGCTCGTCCTGCCGATCAGCGACGAGGTCTGGGAGGCGAAGGGCCTCGACGTCCCCACCACCTACAACGACCTCTTCCAGGACCAGTACAAGGGACTCACCGTCGGGATGCCGAACTACGTGAGTCCGGGCATGACCGGCTGGATCACCCGGTATCACGCCAAGCGGACGGACATGAGCAACATGGAGTGGATCAAGAAGCTGATGAGCCGGTTCGAGCTGGTCGGGTACGGGTCCTACTCGAGCACGATGCGGGACCTGGGGAAGGGCAACATCGCGATGATGCTCTACAACTGGCCGTGGGCCGCCGCGCCGTTCATCAAAAACGAGAAACTCGCGGCCAGCGGAGTGTTCACCGACCCGGTGAAGCGCAACGCCACGGAGGGAGCCCTTTACATCAACAAGAAGGCGCCCAACCCCTGGCTCGCCCGCTTTTTCCTGAGCGCGTCCCTCGAGTTAGCGGTGCAGCGCCGGATGCTCACGGATGTCCGCGACGCCGTGCCGGTTCGTATCGACGACATCGACCTCTCGCAGTTCGATCTCCACCCCTACACCAAACGACGGTTCAACGCCAACCTGTTCCGTATCGGCTTCTGGGAGTCGGCCGCGTACAACCAGGTCGGGCAAAACGCCATAGACACCGGCGTCTTCAAAGTGTAGGATAGCCAGACGTCCCACGGAGGTCCGAACCGGGAACCCTGATCCGGAAAATCGATCACGGCTCGTCGACTCACGAGGAGAGCGGATCGGTCGTTCAAAGGAATTATACCGGCTCTCGCGGCACGTCGAATCGGAGACGAGTTGCGCGCCCACACACGGTGTCACAGATCCCGAAGAGCACCCGCGGTCCGATCGAATCCGATCACGCTATCAACCCACTGAGTGAAACGGTGATCGAACTCGTCGATATATGAGATTCCTCAAACGTGCCCAGAGAGCGGTTTCGAGGGGGGTGGATGCAGCCAAGGACGACGTTGGTAGATTCGCGGATCGGCCCGTCAAACGGATTACGCTCGGCACGATCGCGATCGCTATCTCGGGGCTCACTCTGGTTCCACTACTTTTCCTGGCATGGACGAGCGTCTGGACCGGCTATCCGGGGGAGGCCGGCGCGTCGTTCACCCTCCAGCCCTACATTTCGGTCTACCTCGAGGGATTTTTCAACGTTCCGATGATTTTCGTCCACTCCCTCTTTATCGCGGTGATGATGACGCTGACGGGGCTGATATTCGGCCTGACCTTCGCGTGGCTGTTCGTGGAAACGAACCTCCCGACGAAGGGCGCGATGGAACTGGTGTTACTCTCCGGTCAGGCGATACCGGGGTACATCTTCGGCATCATGTACATCATCGCCTACAGGCCAGACGAGGGGATCTTCACCGGGATCATCGCGAGCGCGCTCGGCATCGAGTCGATCCCGATCAGCGTATTCAGCCCGTGGGGGATCGGGTTTATCGCCGGAGTGAACGTGATTTCGACCAGTTACCTCATCGCCGTGCCCGCGCTCCAGGACCTGGGTCCAGCCTACGAGGAGGTGAGCCGGATTCACGGCGCGAGTCTGTCCGAAACCATCCGATCAATCACGCTGCCGTTGATCAAACCAGCCACGCTCTCCGCGGCACTCTCGATTTTCCTCTACGGGATGGGAGAGTTCGCGACGGTCTCCATACTGGGGGCGCGCCGGGGGTTCGACGTCTACTCGACGACGATCAGTCAGGCGACCAGGATCCGGTTTCCACCGGCGTACAGCGAGGCAGCCGCCCTGTCGATCAGCCTGTTGCTCATGACGGGGGTCTTCGTTTACTACTACAGGCGGGTCACGAGCCGGAAACAGGAATACATGACGCTGACTGGACAGAACGCGCTCCGACAGACCTGGGACCTCGGCGCGTGGCGGTGGCCGATTGCCGGGGTGCTGTGGATCGTCATGGGCCTCATCTGGATCCTGCCGATCCTCGGTCTCTTCACCGCATCACTTCACGGGACCTGGACCGGAGTCATCCGGCCCGCGCAGTTCACACTTGCCAATTACATCAGAGCGGTCACGAGTCCCACGATTCAAGACGCGTTCGTAAACAGCCTGCTCGTCTCCGGCGGGGCCGCCACACTCGGGACCGCACTCGCGATGGGACTGGCCTATTACACCGAGCGAACGGACGCGCCCTTCCGGGGCCTCGTGGATTTCCTCTCGCTCACGCCGCTTGCAGTCCCCGGGATCATCACCGGCACCTCCCTCATCTTCATGAGCCTGTGGGTGGGCAAACTTCCCGTGGTGAACCTGTATGGAACCCTCCTCATCATCATTATTGGGTCGGTCATCGTCTACCTCCCGGTCGCTTCCCGGATCGCTATCGGTAACACCGTCCAGATCCACTCCTATCTGGAGGAGGCCGCCCGCATCGAGGGCGCAACGTGGCTCCAGCAGATGCGGAACGTCTTCCTCCCGCTGACGAAGAACACGACGATCATCCTCTGGTTCTTCCTCGCCATTCACATCTTCCAGTTGCTCTCCATCCCATGGATGACCTACACCTCGGACACCGTCGTGATCCCGGTAAAACTCTTCCAGCTTTACATCTCCCAGCCGGCGATGGCGCTCATTTCGGCCATCTCCTGCATCTTCATCGGCTTGACCGTTGTCGGGGTGGTTCTGCTGCGGCTTTCCGGGATCACCTTCTACGAACTCGGACAGCAACACTGACCGGCCCTGTATCAGTGGTCCTGGGCGTACACCTGAATCGATCCGGGCGGGAAGTAAAGCGAGATCTCATCGTCACGGTCGAACTGTCGGTCGCTCTCCGTGTGGACGATGAGTTGAGCGTCCCCGAAGGTGACCGTGACTTCATAGCGCTCCCCGAGGACCCCCTCTGCGAGCACCGATCCGGTCAACTGTAGCACACCGGGGCCGTCGTGACCAAATCGACCGATCGAGATGTCCGATGGCCGGATGAAACAAACGACCGACGTGCCGACAGCCCCGTTTTCGCTCCCGTCGGCAGCGATGTAATCGGCGTTTTCAAGCGGGAAGTCGACCAGCGGCGTCCGGACCATGTGCGTCCCATCGTCAGTTTCGTCGATGGTCCCGTGAAAGCGGTTGCGTTCGCCGATGAATCGGCGGGTGAACGGAGAGGTGGGCCGCTGGTAGAGTTCCCGCGGGCGGCCCCGCTCGACGATGTTGCCGTCCTTCATGATGAGGACCCTATCGGCGAGGTAGAACGCCTCCTCCTGGTTGTGCGTGACATAAAGCATGCTCAAATCGAGTTCGTGGTGGAGGCGCTTTAGCTCGTAGCGCATGTTCTTGCGCAGTCCCCGGTCGAGGTTGCTCAGCGGCTCGTCCATCAACAGCAGGCTGGGATCGTAGACGAGCGAACGAGCAAGCGCAGTGCGCTGTTGCTGGCCGCCGCTGAGGTCGGTCGCGGGCGAATTCTTCAGTTCGCCGATCTCGACGAGGTCGAGCACGTTCTCGACGCGCTGCTCGTATTCGGATTCCGGGATGTCGTGATATCCATGCTGGAGCGGGAAAACGACGTTCTCGTAGACGGTCTTGTGGGGCCAGATGGCGTAGTTTTGATAGACCATTCCGACGTCGCGCTTCTCGGGTGGTTTGGACGTTCCCGGGCCGTAGACCTGATCGTCGCCGATGACGATTTCACCACGGGAGGGGGACTCGACTCCAGCGACACACCGGAGTATAGTCGTCTTGCCACAGCCACTTGGACCCAGTAGCGCGACGATCTCGTTGGTCCCCACCTCTAGATCGACCGCCGAGATCTCGAAATCCGAACCGAAGCGTTTCACCAGTCCCCGAACGGACAGTTGGGTCTCCGAATCCGTGTCCTCGACGGACATATGCTCTGTCTCTGAGGCCATTGTTGTATTGGATCTCCCGCGTATTCTCGACTGATCGACTGAGGGATCGGTTCGTCCTCCCATCGACCGCCGAGTGTATTGGTTCTTCGTTTTCCAACTGGGTGAACTTACCGGGTCTAGCTGCCCACCGTGAGGATGCTCCCTCGTGATCCTTCTGTCAGCCGTAGTAGTCGGTGTCCAACGTCTCGGTGAAAAAGAGATCCCCGACGTCGTACCGGTCGGCGGCCAGTCCCTGGGTGGACGCGTATCCAACCAGCGTCTCGATGGCCGTCACGTTCCCGTCTGTGAGACCGTATTCCCAGGGATCCTCGCCAAGCGCGGCCCGCTGTTCGTCCCTGTGGACGTCTGCCCACACCAGCGGGAGTTCCCGGGGTCGGTCCAGGACCGAGAGCCCGATCTCCTTTGCCCTCTCGAAGGCGTCGTAGAGACTCTGGACCACCCACGGTTCCGTATCGATCAGATCGTCCCTGAGGACGATGGCGTGCATGATGGGGAAGATTCCGGTTTTGCGGTAATAGGACCGTTCGACGCGTTTCACGTCCCCGAACAGTCGCTCGGCGTTCTCGACAGTTGCATCGGCCGGATGGAAGATGGCGTCGATGTCCCCGTCCGCGATGAGATCCTCGAGGAGGCCGATGGTACTGCCCTGATGGTCGAGGTATGTGACGTCGAATCGATCGGGAACGTCGACGTCGACGATCTCGGAGCCACCGGCGACCCACTCGATCTCGGTCAGGTCCACCCCATGGCGGTCAGCGAGAATGCCCCGCTGCCAGATTCCCGTCGTCGTCTGCCAGTTGACGATGCCGACCTTCTTCCCCTCGAGGTCCGAGGGGTCCTCGATTCCGGCACCGCTTCGCGTGTACATGTAGGCGTGGCGAAACTTCCGAAAGGGGAAAACCGGGATCGCGGTGAATGGGAACCGGTCGCCATGCCGGCGGGTTGCGAGGTAGGTTCCCATCGACATCTCACAGGCGTCGAACTCCCGGTGGCGCACCATCCGGGAGAACCGAACCGGGTTCGGGTAGTCCACCGTGGTCAGGTTCACGCCCTCGGGGGTAACGGTCCCGTCCACCAGCGGCTTCGTCCACGCGTAGTCGTGACAGGCGAGCGTAACGTTGATGGCCACGAACGGAGTTCGGCCAACGGGTAATTAGCCGTGTCGATCCGGGGCAATTCCGTGACGGGCGGACCGGGACCAGTCCCGGACCTGAGAGGAAGGGGAACACCGTTCGAACGCTCGATCGGCCCGCTCGAAGAGCGGCCGACCGGACGATCGGATGTGTCGGATCCGGATCACGCCGAGAGAGACATTAGTCCGTTCTATTCGCTCGTCTCCGAATGCGGTGCTCTGCCATGCCGGGTACCGGTATGTGATTCGAGTTCTACGCGGAGTTTTGTCACGGTTTTCGCGCTCAGGCGAAGTTTCCAGTAGTTTAATGGGATCCGGTGGTAAACCGTGGAACTATGTCGTTAGACCTGTCGATCGCGCTCTGGCACCGGGACATAACGAAGCCACTTCTGACTGGAGAGGTCGAGCCGGACGGGATCAACGCGACGGTCCTCTCGGAGTATCCACCCAAGCGATTCCGGCGGTTCTTCGAGCGGGGGGAATACGACGTCGCCGAGGTGTCGATGGGTTCGTACGTCGCCTCCCGTTCCCGTCCCGAAGAGTACCCATACACGGCGATTCCAGTATTCCCCGCCAAGAAATTCCCCCACTCGTTCTTCTACAAACGAAAGGACGCCGGAATCGAGGACCCCTCGGACCTCGAGGGGAAGAAGGTCGGCATCCAGGCGTGGCTCACGACCCGGGACGTCTGGGTGCGAGGCATCGCCAGCGAGCGCTACGGACTCGACCTGGAGTCAGTCAAGTGGTACCGGCGTCGGAAAGAGGACTTCCCCACCGCCGTTCCGGATCGATACGATATCCAGCCCGTCCCCGGTGAGCAGAGCGGGGATGCACTGATGGAACCGAAGGACATGCGCGAGCTGTTCTTCGAGGGGGAACTCGATGCGGTCATGGACCCCGCCGGCGCAATGTTCTGGCCGGTGGTCGAATCAGATGAGGCGGAACTGATGTTCGACGACCCGCTCGAGACGGAAAAGCAATACTACCGGGATACCGGCATCCATCCGGTCCTGCACGCAGTCGCCATCCGTGATGAGATACTCCAGGAACATCCCTGGGTGGCCGTAAACCTCTATGAGGCGTTCTGTGAGGCACGGGACCTGTGTCTCGAACGAAACCGGACCGGCGCGAAGTTGACCACGCTCACGTGGAACCATTTCGCCCAACGCGAACAGGACGAAATCCTCGGTCGTGACGCCTGGGAGTACGGCCTAACCGACCGGACCGTCCCCGAGGTAGAGAAGTACGTGGAGTACGCCGTCGATCAGGGGATGGCGCCGTATGAGTACGACGTCGACGAGCTGTTCCACGAAGTCAGCATCGAGCGGACGTAGCGCTCGGGGTGGGCGATCCTCTGCGTCTCGATTTCCCGAGTACGACGGGGTCTGGTACCGCGCCGAAATGGCCGTCTGACCGGTCACTGCCCGCCGCTGGCGTCTCGATTGCTGAGGTCTTCGACCGCGTCGAGTATCCTTTCGTACCCCGTACACCGACAGACATTGCCCTCGATCGCTGACTTGATCTCCGCCCGGTTCGGCGAGTCGGCCCCCTCGAGGAAGTCCTGCACTGTCACCACGAAACCGGGGGTACAGTACCCGCACTGAAGCGCGGCGTGATCCTCGAACGCCGCCCGGACGTCGTTTCCGAGATCGGTCTCGCCGATGCCCGCCGCGGTCACGACCGACCGGCCGTCGATCTTCCCAGCCAACACCAGACAGGACTTCACAGCGTCTCCGTCGACCAGAACGGTACATGAACCGCATCGGCCGCTATCACACCCCGATTTGACGCTTTTCTCCCCGCACTCCTCCCTGAGCACAGATCGTACCGTCCGATCCGGCCGAACGTTCACCGTCGTTGGCTCGCCGTTGAGTTCGAACGCGATGTTCATAGTGTCCCTCCTGCACGTACAATCGCCCTCCGGAGAGTTCGTTCCGTGAGGGTCTGGGCTACCTGTGCCTTGTAGGTTGCTGACCCCGAGAGGTCGTCTATCGGATCGATGTCCTCGGGGACGGCCTGACTGGCCCGCTCGATCACGCCTTCGCTCACCCGTTCACCGGTCAGTTCGGACTCCGCGGCGGGAGCCCTCACTGTGCTCTCTGCAACGGCCGTCAGTGCAATTCGCGCCTCGCTGATGGCCGCGTCTGACAGGGCCACGTTCGCCGCGACCCCGGCTGTCGCCCATCCGCCCTCGACCGTGGCGTGTTTTTCATAAGCCGTCCCCCACCGCTGTGTCGCAGGGAATTGCCACTGAATCGATGTCAGGACCTCATTTTCGCCGCGTGCAGTCCGCATATGGCCGACGAAAAACTCATCGAGGGGGACGGTGCGTCGCTCCTCCTCTCCCACCAGCGTGACCGTCGCATCAAGCGAGCACAGCGGGGCGATGATGTCCAGGGCCGGATCGGCGTGGCAGACTGCCCCACCGACAGTTCCCAACTGCCGCACCTGTCGGTCCCCGATGACGGAGCAGGCATCCTGGAACATCCCGACGGTCGAACTGATTTCGTGGGATAAAAGATCGGCGTAGGTCGTCGTCGCCCCGACACGGACCCGGTCCCCGTCGAGTGACACCCCGGCCATCGACGGGATGTCGGTGACGTCAAGAAGCAAATCCGGTTCGGCAAACCCCTGCCGAAGTAACAGCGTCAGCGTCTGGCCGCCGGCCACAACCTTGGCGGAGCCATCGGTCTCGGCGAGTCGCCGGACGGCCTCCTCGACGGTCTCGGGCGCGACGTAGTCGGGTCCGTCTCCGGGCCGACTGCCGGTCGTCATTGTGCTTCCCCCTCGAGGGCAAAGAAGACGTCCTCGTCCCGGACCGGCAATTCCGTGAACCGCGTGCCAACGGCGTCACGAATGGCGTTTGTAATCGCCGGCGCGACGGGCGGCATCGACGGGGTTCCAACGCCTTTCGCCCCGAACGGCCCCGATTCTTCGTTTGACTCGATGAGTTCACAGGCGATGGCATCGGGCATCTCGTGTGGGGAACTCACCGGATAGTCCGGAAGGGTGGGATTTTCCGGGATGCCCCCCTCGAGTTGCACGTCGGATAACAGCGCAAACTCGATGCCGTGTTCGATCGCCCCCTCCAGTTGCCCCTCGACCAGTGTCGGGTTGATCGCGAATCCGACGTCCTGTGCGGCAACGAACGCCGTCACGTCTATCTCCCCCGTTCCGAGATCGACCGACACCGCGGCGAAGTGGACCCCGTAACTGATCGGGGCCGTGTTCGTTTCCACCCGCCCCGTCGCAGAGAGGGGATCGGTGAGAAGTGACGCCACGCTGGTACTCCGACTGTTCGGCGCTTCGAGGCGACCCTCGGAAAGGGTAAATTCGCCCGGGGGGATGCCGAACTGATCACTCGCTCGTTTCCGGAGCGTGTCGGTCAGATCCTCGGCTGCCTCGATAACCGCATTTCCCATGAGGTAGGTCGTCCGGTTCGCGACCGAGCCGTATTTGTCCGCAATATCGGCGTCGGAGTCATATCCGCGTACTGTCACGCGTTCGGATGGCAGGCCGGTCCGGTCGGCAGCGATCTGTCCCAGCACCGTCTCTGCGCCCTGCCCCAGTTCGACGGCGCCGGTGCGGACGACCAGCGAGCCGTCGGGGGACAAAACCAGTTGTGCCTCGGTGTAGTCGGTGTTTCTCTCCGATGCCGGCGTCGTGGTTTGCCCGCCGATGCCGATGCCGGAACCGGTGAGGACACCGTCCCGATCCGGTTCCGATCGCATCGCCTCGAACGTTTCTCGGCCCCTCTCGAGACACTCGCGTAACCCACAACTGGTCACCGGCTTGCCGGTGTGGGGTCGCTCGTACCCCTCCTCGACCCAGTTCTGTCGGTGGAATTCGATCGGGTCTATCCCCGCCTGTCGGGCTAGTTCATCGAGGTGGGAGACCAGTGCCCACGTGATCTGGGTCACGCCGATGCCCCGGTACTCGCCGGCAGGAATGTTGTTCGTGAACGCCGAAACGCCCTCGAACCGATAGTTGTCGATCTCGTAGAGATCGAGGGGTCGGTTCTCGAAGGCGCTCAGGACGATATGGCCGACACCATTGGGATACGGACCGGTGTCGGCAGCGACGTCCACTTTCAGTGCGGTGAGTTCTCCATCGTCCGTCGCGCCCGCCTTCAAGATGATGTCCGTCGCGTGACGGGAATCGGCGGCGGTGAATTCCGCTTCGCGGTCGAAGGACAATCGAACCGGGCGTCCCGTCTCCCGGGCGAGTGTCCCAGCGATCGGCTCGAGGGTCAGTTTCACTAGCGACCGGCCGCCGAAACTCGAACCCGACGTCGGGGGGAGTTCGACCTCGACCTCGATATCGTCCCCGTTCCCGTCCTCGACGTCGGAAAACAGCCGTTCGAGGGTCCGTTCGGCCGATGGGGGGTTACCGAGTGTGCCCGTTATCCGGAGTGTTCCCCCGTCCCACTCGGCCAGACAGCAGTGTCGGTCGAGATTACAGTGATTCACCCGGGAGGTTCGATAGCGCTCCTCCAATAGATGGTCCGCCGCTTCGAACCCACTTGTCACGTCACCGATATCGAGGCGGTGATAGTCGTCGACGTTCTTCACGTATTCCTGGTTCCGGACGTTCCGAGGATGCCGCTCCGGTTGTCCGTATTCCGGATCGCGCTGGACGACGGGGGATCCGTCCCGCACGCTTTCCCGCGGATCGTGTACAGAGTCGAGCGGATCGCTGTCGTACTCGATCGCCTCGAGCGCCTCGGCAACTGCCTCTTTGGTCTCGCCGGCCACCGCCGCGATGACATCCCCGTAGTGTCGGACGCGGTTATCGAACGCGGCAGGGAGGTCCTCGCGGGTAATTACGGCCGCGATGTCGTCCAACGCCGACGCTGCGCTCGTTCGGACAGCGGTGATCTCCGCGTGGGGTTGTTGGGCCCGACGAACCCCCGCATAAAGCATGTTCGGTCGCTCGAGATCCGTTGCATACCGCGCTTCGCCCCGGATCTTTTCTCGACCGTCCGTCCGATTCACGGCATCCCCGGCGTGACCTGGCGGTTTCGTTGGTTCTTCGGACGTCATTGGGTGTCGCTTACGTGGTCTGCGAGGTTGTCGAAGTAGGCGTCAATGTTCGACTGGATCTGCCGGCGGAGCACCCGGGAGCCGAGCGAGGCCAACTTTCCGGTGAACGTAACCTCCACGTCATACGAGAGGGTCGACCCATCTTCCCCGTCGGTTATCTTGACATCAGCGTCCACCTCCATTCGACTGCCGGTGTGCGTATCCGATCCGACTCCAGTAAACCGGAGCCACCGCGGGGCATCCCACTCCTCGATCTGGAGATTGCCGTCCATTTCGACGCTGACACCGGCGACTGTCTGTCGGATGACGCCCTCATACTCCCGATCCGATACTTGCTCGATCTCCTCTGCACCCGTGACACAGGCAGTCAATACCTCCGGATCCCGAACCGTTTTCCAGACGGTTCCCCGCTCGGCCGGAATGGTCACTGACCCTTCGTAGTTCACGTTCCCGATTTGCGAATTCCGATTATTAAGTGTTCTCTTCGGTCAGGATCCCGAGATGGATACCCTCACTACCAGTTTCACCGAGATCGTCTGTCCCAGCAGGCTATCCGCATCCGCTTCGATCACGAGCCGAGACGCCGGAGACGGCTCCGCATCACGAAGTCGACCAGTGGTTCCCAGTGGCCGGGAATTCCAGCAGCGTTCATGGGCAGTCGCCCGGAAATAACCGTGATGCGTACGTTTCGGGACCACCTCGATACGCTGGAATCTGCGGGTCGGCTCGAACGGGTCAGAAAGCCCGTCGATCCCGACTGGGAACTCGCCAGCATGGCCCGCTGGCTGTACCACGGCTTCGACGAGGCGGATCGGTTCGCCCTTCGCTTCGACGACGTACAGGGGTATGACATTCCCGTGACGACGGCCGCCCTCGGTGCCTCACGGCGGGTGTATGCCCACGCGCTTGACGTCGATCCCGATGACATTCACGCCCACTGGCGGCGGTCACTGGCGAACCGGCGGGAGCCGAAATCCGTGTCCTCGGCCCGGGTCCAAGAACGGATTTCGGCGGGAAACGACGCTTCGCTCGACGACCTCCCGGTTCCCGTGTGGACACCGCGGAAGGACCCGGGGCCCTACCTGACGACCGTCGTGGTCACGAAGAACCGGGACACGGGGGTCCGGAACATGGCGATCTATCGCTGTCAGGTCCTCGAGGATGACACCCTCGCGATCAACATATCGACCGGCCGCCACGGGTTCCGGGACTACCGCAGCTACGCCGACGTGGGCGAGCCCGCCCCGGTGGCCATCGTCATCGGGGCGTCCCCCGCGGTGCATCTGAGCAGCATCACGAACGTCGATTACGAGGTCGACGAGGCCGAGATCGCGGGCGGACTGCTCGGGGAACCGCTCGAGACGGTCGAGGCCGAGACAGTCGACCTCGAGGTGCCGGCGTCCGCCGAACTCGTCATCGAAGGCGAGATCGACCCGAGCGAACGACGGCAGGAGGGGCCGTTCGGCGAGTTCGCCGGCTACATGGGACACGTATACGAGAAGCCGGTCATCGACGTGACCGCGGTGACCGGACGGACAGATCCCATATTTTACAGCCTGATGGGCCAGGTCCCACCCAGCGAGGACCACACCATCCAGAGCATCTCGAACGCGGCGCTCTATCACAAACAACTGCGGGAAGACCGGGGATACGAGACGGTCTCGGACGTCGCCATCGACCGGACCTACTCCGGGATGCTCGGGCATGGCATCCTCAGCATGGACCCCACGTACCGAACGGAGGGGAAGGACGTCGGCATCGAACTCGCAAACATCTCCCAGTTGAAACGGGTGACCGTCGTCAACGAGGACGTCGACATCCGGGATCCGCTCCACGTCGCCTGGGCCGTCAACGCACGAGTCAACCCCGCCCGGGATCTGACGGTGATGGAGGACGTCTTCCTCGACGCGGCGAAGGACCCGGCGGTCCGGACCGAACCACGCAATCGGTCCGACTCCTCGAAACTGGTCGTCGACGCCACGGTGGAGAGCCTCCCCGAGGAACTCCCGCCGATGTCGATTCCGCCGAAGGACGACATGGAGGACGCACTCGAGAGCTGGGCCGACGCCGACCTCCCGGACATCGAACCGAAGCGGCGAATGGAGTTGATGCTCGAACACCATCCAGGCCCCAGCCGTCGGGAACGATAGTTCCAACTGCGATCTTCCGGTCGAGGAACCGGAAAAGGAGTATGCGACCGGAGAGCTAACGGCGTTCGTCACGCTCCGGGGAAGACCCGGAATCGTCGTGAAACGTTGTCGGTGATTCTTCTCTCCGTTAATGATCCACGTCAACACGACAACTACGGCACCGGGAGTCGTCGCAATATCAGGTATTCGATGGTCGCAGACCAGTTTTTCTCACGTGCCGGGAACGTGGTACAACCCTTTTTAGGAGCGTGGGGTATTCCCTAGATGGAATGCAACGGGAACCTATATCGAAGGACTCTGAAGCCGAAAGTACCGGGGACGCCTCATCGAGCAAAGGGGGACTTTCACGTCGGAAGATGATGGCCGCTGGTGCGGCCACGTGGGTCACCGCCAGCGTTGCCGGGTGTGCCGGGAACGGTGGTAATACGACGACACAGCAGACAACGACGGCCAAGCAGCCGGAGACCTACGTCGTCACCGACGAGATGGCCACCGGCGGAGCGTTCGGCATCTCTTTCGCGTCGTCGTGTTCGCCGACCCGACTGTTCGCGCCGGGCATGGAGGCCATCTGGGAGATCAACGTCTACGATCCCGATACCGGCAAACAGTTGACTGATGAGGACCTGAGCGCAGTAAAGGTCAACATCGACAACGGCCCGACGGTGACGACCAAGTGGGCGGGCGATGACAAGGAACACCCGGCCCCGTACTGGGAGGGGTCCTGGAACATCCCCAAAGACGCGAAGACGGGGAAGTGGACGTACACGATCGAAGTGCAGAAAAAGACGGACGCGAACTTCATCTCGGTCGGCGAGGCCACCGGTTCCTTCACGGTTCAGAAGGACGAAATGCCGAACTTCTACGTCTCGACGGAGACCTACTGGAACGGCGGCCCGGACGCCGTGCCCGAGGGGACGAACGGGTTCGTCGGCACCTGCGCGCCCGAACGCGAGTTCTTCCCCTCGATGGATCCGACGTTCTTCGTCCAGATCTACGCAACCGAGACCGGCAAGCTGGTCGGGGCGAAGAACGAGAAGAACAGCAAGGTCAAAGCGGTATCCGACACCACCGTGAAGAACGTCACCGTTCGCTTCCCCAACACCGATAAATTCTCTGATCTCGACATGACGTGGGTGCCCGGTACAGCAGAACACTCGACGCCACACTGGAAGGCTACGCTGTCGGAGCCGAAGACGCTTCCGACGGGAACGTATAAATACGAAATCGACATCGCGGGCGTGAACGAGAAGGAAGACGTCCGGATGGTCGGTGCGGCCACCGATCAGTTCACCGTCATCAAGAAGCAGTAAGGCGAAATTGCCGGACGTGATCCGGATCGGTCGTTGAGTCGAGCACTCTCGGATTTTCAGGGCGACACACCGCAACTCGAACGGATCGGCGTGATCGACGGCCCCCGCTCCTGATTCGGCGTGCATCATGAGAGGGACGAGAGGAGAGACGGCACGCTTACTGTGCTGTGATCGGTTTCACCCCTCTTTCTCGTAGTTGAATCCGTCCTCGGTTTCGGTCGCGGCTCGTTTTATCATTCGCCGCACGTGTCGGGTCGAATAGTCGACGCCGTATTTATCCTTGAGGTGCTCTGTGGCAATTTTGGGGGACCACGTCGCGCTATCGTAGCCGAACCGCCGGGGGGACATGTGGAGATCGGCGAGGAATTCGTCCCGTTCCTCGTCGGTGAGTTTCGGCGGTCGTCCCGACCGTTTCTCGTCGTAGGGGGCGCGCTCGATCGGCCGTTCTTCGAAGCGCTCGAGCCAGTTCTGTATCGTTTTCTCGGTTACGCCGTGACGATCAGCCAACTCCGCGATCGTATCGCCCTGTTTCCGTCCGATGGCGGCCAGGAGACGCTGGGCGGGGATCTTCTTTTCGGTCTCCTTTAATTGTTCCCGCAACGCCTCGACCGAAACATCCCCCAGTCGACCCATGTCGTAGATGACCTTTTCCGTTTCTTAAAATCTATCGAATCCTCGATCGACTGTCCCCCTTCGAACCGCCACGGCCTGGGCAGTGAAACCGCCCTACCTGCGTTCGAACCGATCTATCGTCCCCGTCGCGGTTTTGACCGTCCGTTCCAGGTCACAGTTGGGGTGTCGGATCGACAGCAGTCCCAGCGAACACTTCGGCTCGAAAATCAAACAATTATATCAGTCGTTCGGTGATATCCCGTAGTATGGGCGAGGATCCAGACGCAAGCCGTCCGCGCTGGGGAGGTACTGATCGCGATCGCGGGGCAGAATCCTCAGGCACGCTGGTCCTGAGCGAGGAAGAGGTCCACGTCGGTGATACCATCACGCTGAAGGGGCGCAATTTTCCATCCGATACTCGTCTCGATCTCGTCTGGAACTCCTTCGAGGGGGACTGGGGCGTGCTTCAGGCGAAGGAAGTCGTCGGACCCCAGTTCAGGCCCCGCACCGATCTTCTCGAGACCGTCACGGTCGACGAATCCGGAGCCTTCGACTGGGAATTCGAGGTCCCCCAGGACTACGGCGGGGAGCACACGATCGAAGTCCGAGATGAGACCGAGGACACCCTCGCGACCGTCACGCTGGCGATTCATCCATGGTTCGATATCGATCGCCGGGAGGCCACTTCGGGGGAGTGGTTCCGGATCACCGGCCACGGCCTCGGCCCGAACGTCGTGCACAACGATTACCAGGTGACCTGGGACAACGGGTACGTGGGGTTCATGACCGGGGTGAAAAACCGGGGGACCGCGACCGCCGACATCCGCGCCGTCGGCCCGGTGGGCGAGCACGTCATTCAGGTGTGGCGCAATTACCGTGGCACTCCCCAGATCCAGAATAACACGCAGTCCCCGTATGGAGCGGTCGGCGGTGACCGCGCCTCCTCCTGGGTCGTCGAAGTGACTGAGCGGGAAACCGAGCCCCACAGATGCTGGGTGGACGATTTATTCGACGAGGAACCGATTGCCAGTCACTTCCCCGATGTATCCGAGGACACGGACGCGTCACTCCAGATCACCCCGACATCCGGACAGGTCGGCACGGAAGCGACCGTGACTGGACGGAACTTCCCGCCACACACGCAGGTGGACCTCGTCTGGTATGACCACACCGGGAGTTACGTTGAAGGAATCCCCATCAGCCTCACGCCGCGACCGGGCCTCTTGCCAACGGTCGTCTCCGACGCTGAGGGATCGATCGAGGCCGAGATAACGATTCCGGAGGCCACGGGGGCGACGAGACCGATAGTCGCCATGGTCGAGGGACCATCGGTCGCCGTGACGGGATTTGTCCTCCAGCCCTCCATCGAGACGTTCTCGCCCCGCGAGGGCCCCGTCGGGACGGAGATCACAATCGAACTCGGGGGCCTGGGATGGACGGGATACGAGAACAACTACCACGTGGTATACGATAACCGACCGCTCGGATACATCTCCGGGACCATGGGAGATGATCCAGGCGAGCCGGCGAAGACCCAGATCAAGGCCACCGGTGAACCGGGCTATCACTACATCGATATCTATCCGGGAATCTTCGAAATGCAGGAGGACTACCCCGACTTCGAACTCAAACCCCATCTTTCGTACCTCGATAATCACCCCGTCAGACCGTTACCCGCGCTGCATCTCGCGTTCGAGATCACGGAATAGAGGGTTACTCGGTAACTTCGATGGCGAAGTGCATCCCGGGCATCGCCCGCCCGGGATGGTTGTCGAGATACGAGAGGTGGGGTTTGTGATCGAAGTCGAACTCGTCGGTCTCCGTGTTGTTGAACGTGGGGATGACTTCGATGAAGTGATAGCCCGGCTCACCCGACGCCCGGACGTTAAAGCGGACGATGCCGTCCTCGGCAACGTTGCTCGCGACGTATCCCATCGGCTTGTTGTCATATAGTACATAGTAGTTGTTCTCGTAAAGCGGCCAGCCAAGGCCGGCCAGTTCAACGGTTATGGCCGTGCCGACGGGGCCCTTCGTCGGGGAGACGTCCACGATATCGGGTTGCAACATGAACCCCGTCGATGCGATCGTTCGGCCGTCGACCGCGGCGAAGATCGGCCGTGTGGCCCCGATATCCGTCGGAATCGTGATGTCCACCTGAAAGGATCCCTCCTCGTCCGTGACCGTCGTCGGCAAGACCTCCGGCCGGGGTTCTGATCGCACCGGATCGTCCGAGACGCGTTCGCCACCGTGCGTGTGCCAGACGAGGTCCACTTCGGTGTTCGCCGGGAACCCACGGCCGGTGAGTATCGCCGACGTCCCGGGTTTGCCCGACGTGGGCTGGATCGTCAGCGATGCCTCGCTCTCCTCGTCGACCGGTGGAATATGCTCCTGGATGGGTTCCTCGTCGTACATCGACTCCATCTCGGCGAGCGGGGGGGAGCGATCCGGTTCGGTGACCGTGACGTTCCAGACGTACGGCCGCCCACCGGTGATCTCGTCGGCCGGCGATTGGGTATTGTTCTGGAGGAACGGGACGCCGGTGTAATTGCGCCACACCTGGATGACGTGCTCGCCCACCGGGCCGACGGCGCGGATGTCGGCGGTCGCGGTCCCCCGGTTTTCCACCCCGGTCATGAACCCCACGTACCCGTTGTCCCAGGTCACCTGGTAGTTGGTGGAAACCCGATCACGACCGAGCCCATACCCCCGCAAACGAAACGACTCTCCGAGCGGGGCTTCCTGCCGGTCGAGTTCGAAGTGTGGCTTGATAGTGAACGATTCCGTATCGAGTGTCCGGTCGCCTGCCTTGAGTTCGAGGTGGTGTTCACCCCCGAACGACTCCGGGACGGTCCAGCTTCGTTTGAATTCCCTCGATTCGTCCGTTTCGACTCTGAACAGTTCTTCTTCCTGTGACGTGTACTGGGGACCCAGGACCTTGTTCGAGCGCTGCATGCCCCACATTCCGGTGATCAACCGCCAGGATACCGATACCGTCTGGTTGGCGGGGAGGTTGAATCCCTTCACGCGTATCTGGTCGTTCACGAACGCCTCGTCATGGCTGACCATGAGGGTGCTGGCAGCCGCCAGATCGTCCCCTCTTGGCCCTTCGAGTTCCGAGGAGGAATCGTCGTCCATCGTACTGATTGAGTCTCCGTCGAGCCGGAGGATAGTAGTTTCGGTTCAGTCGGCGTTATTCGACTCACACGGGCCTGGTCTCGCTCTATTCGCCGAGGTGGATTTGTCGGATCAGACTGCATCGGCGTGCTCGATCACCTCCCGGGTATCGAATGGCACCCGCATCGCCCAGTGGCGAAGCCGCCGAATCCCGATCCAAAAACGGTACGGACACCGTTCACGTTCCCCCTCCCCGGACACAATTCCGTTCCGTCTCATCCACACTCCGGCAGGGTCTCCATGCGGAACTGTCAGATCGAGGCGTTGTCCGCGCCGAAAACCGACCTGTGCCGGTGCGGAAAACGGTTGTGTGAGTTTGACAGCCAGTTGAGCGAGAACTGGGGGCCTATGCGAACGTTTCCGTATCAGTCTCCGTGGAGTCACTCTCGAATTCGGCCTTGATGTTTTCGAAATAATCGTCAACACGTGAGCTGAAAATGCGCCGAATCCATTGAGCGGCGTACGTCGCGATGCCGCCGGTGACGGTCACGTCCGCATTGTACGCGAGCGCTATCGTCCCATCGGCTTCGTCTTTTGCGGACATTTCCATCGCGGCCACAACGTCGAACGTGCTGCCCGTTCCACGATCATAGGCGCTCCCGTCGGCGACGATCCAGTCGGGTTCGTTCATTTCGACGAGTTCTGCCTCCCCGTCCAGCGTGACCGTGAAGTAACCGATTGTCTGCTCGATCAGGAGAGAATACTCGCGCTCGGAAACGCGCTCGACGTTCTCCGCCCCGGGGATGCATTCGACGAGGTTCTCGGGATCCGAGATGAACGCCCACAGGTCGTCTTTCTCGCCCTCGATCTCGACGACGCTCTCGAATTTGAGTTCCTTTTCGGCTCCGCCTGATGATTCTTCTGAACTCATTGATTCATCACGCTCCGGGTCATCCCGATACCGTCCTCTGTGGTGAGTTTCGGTGACATTGGCTGATTTTTCACTCCGTCACTTCGAACGTGAACCGCATTCCTGCGAGCGGCCGAAGTGGATGGTTGTCGATATACGAGAGATGGGGCCGGTTCTCTAGCTTGTAATCATCGACGTCGTTGTCGTTAAACGTGGGAATGACGTCGATAAAGTGATACCCCGGCTCCCCGCTTGCCGTGAGAGTGAACTCCACGAGGCTGGGATCCTCATCACTGTCTTCCCGGTTGTGACTGCAAACGTAGCCAGCCATGCTGTTGTCGTAGAGAATACTGTAATTATTGTCGTAGAGCGCCCAGCCGATCCCGGCGATCTTGATCGTGATCGTCGTCCCGACCGGTCCCTCCTCCGGGGTCATGTCGACGATCTCCGGCTGGAGCATGAAGCCGGTGGTCGCGACCGACGTCCCATCGATCACGGCGGCAATTGGCCTGGTTTCACCGATGTCCGAGGGGATCGTCACGTCCACCTGGAACGATCCCGATTCGTCGGTCCGCACTGTCGGGAGTTCCGACGGTCTGGGAGTGGGCTTGATCGGGTCGTCCATGAACCGGTGGCCGGCATGGGTGTACCACACGAGGTCGACCTCGGTCTCGGGCGGGAAGTCCTGCCCAGTGATGATCGCATCCGTACCGGCCTGGCCTGAGGTGGGGGAGATATCGATCGTCGCGGCCGTCTCCTCGTCCGGATCGATGAGGTGAGCGACGAGGGGTTCCTCATCGAGCAGCGGATCCATTTCGGCCGTCGCCGGTGGCTCGCTCGGTTCGGTGACCTCCACCATCCACTTTGACTGCTGGTCACCGAGCGGGTCCCCGAAGGGATTTGTCGTATAATTCTGCAGGTAGGGCATCCCTTCGGGACTCTCCCAGAGCTGAATGACGTGATCGCCGGGAGGGCCAACAGCCCGGATCTCGGCGTTCGCCGTCCCTCGATTCTGCACGCCAGTCATGAAGCCGATATACCGATTGTCCCAGGTCACCGGGTAGTTGTTGGTCATCCGTTTGGGACCGAGACCATACCCCGTCAAGTGGAAGCGATCGCCCATCTCAGCGGACGTGCGATCGATCTCGAAATGAGGGTTGATGACGAACGTCGTCGAAGCGAGTGCGGTGCCGGATTCATCACGGACCTCGATCTTGTGTTCGCTCCCGTAATCCTGCTGGACCTGCCACTCCTCAGTGAAACTCCCCGATTCGTCCGTTTGGACTTCCAGAATCGTATCGGTTCGAGGCCGATACTGAGGATTGAGAAGTTCGTTCGCCTTGAGGACCCCCCATTCACCGTCGACGGAGTGCCAGACGACTTCGAGCGATTCGGTGGCCGGTAAGTTTCGACCCTTTATCGTGATGGTCTCTCCCACCAACCCCTCCTCGTCGCTCAGAACCAGCGTCCCCGATTGCTTGCCCCCCGAGTCACGGTGTTCTTCCAACCGATCGCGGAGATTCGCCGATATTGTTTCGTCGGCCATACCTCAAATACTGTCCCCGTTGACAATAGTAGTTTCCTTTTGGCTCGTCCGACTACCTACCTTTAATTTGATATATATAACTGTCCAGGTAACAGCATTGTCGGGAATGAAATCGCTCATATTCTAATAACCGTATCAATTCTCAGGATGGCTCCGAGTGGGACGACTCGCCGAGACATTCGACGAATATATCCGCGCTTCCTCCGAATGGGAGGATCGGTGTCTTGAGTTCGTATTCAGATCCGGCGTTCGGATATTCGGCGTGGCGGGCGGAGATCGCCCGGAAGCCCGAGTAGACGACTGGTGGGGATGCATACGATCTCCCCATCGGTAAACTACCCCTTGTAATTCTGTTTCCAGAATAATAAATGCCCCTTCTATTACTGAAGACAGGGAACCTTCGGGCCGACAGACAGGGTTAAGTAAAGAAAAGAGACAATTCTAAATTGATGCACGAAGACAACCGTAACGGGACGGACGAATCCTCCGATCCCGACGATACGCAATCCAAGGGGGTGGGGATGACGCGCCGTCGGATGCTCGCCGCCGGTGCCACGACGTGGGCGTCGGTCAGTCTCGCCGGCTGTGTGCACTATCTGACGGGGCCGGGCGACGACGGCGGGAAACAGACGACGACTCCGGAGGACGGACAGGGGACGAATACGACCGTGACGGCAAACACCACCACGACGGGGAGCCCGGGGACAGGGGGCGATTCGACGGGCGGTGCCCCGACGACCACCGCCTGCCAGCAGAGTGTGAAATTCCTCCCCGGGATGGAGATCGGGATGCTGATTGACGTGTTCAACAGCGAAGACGGGTCCTTTGCCGGAACTGACGCCGTTGACTCGGTGACTGTCTCGTTCCCGGACGCGGACATCGAGTCGAAAGAACTCGAATGGTCGGGATCACACGAGTCCCATTCGGAGGAAAGTTGGGGCGGGACTGTGGAAACATCGGCCGACACGGAGCCGGGGACCTACCGGTATGAGGTGACTGTCGAACCGAAGCCGGACGCCGATATCGACGGAGTCACGATCACCGACCAGTTCACCATCGTATAATATGTCAGTAAATCAGCTTGAAACCACGATATTCGGTCGCGACGTGACGTTCAACTACTCCGAGACGTGGGTGGGCTACTCCCTCTTCCTCTTGCGCCTGGTTATGGGGTGGACATTCTTCTATGCCGGGATAACGAAGGTGCTCGATCCGCGATGGTCAGTACGGGGATACCTCCTCTATGCCATCCCGAAAGCAAATCCATTTACCGGATTTTGGACGATGCTGGCAAACGACTGGGCGTGGCTGTTGACCCCACTCAACCAGCTGGGGCTAACACTCGTCGGACTGGGGCTCCTGTTTGGCGTGCTGTTCCGCTTCAGCGCGTTCTGGGGCGCCATCATGATGCTGTTCTACTGGATCGCCTCCTACCCCTTCGCGAACCACATTCTCATCGATGACCACATCGTGTACGTGCTTCTCCTGTTCGGTCTCGGGGCGTTCGGTGCCGGCCGCATCCTGGGACTCGATTCGTGGATCGAGTCCTGGTCCATCGTCGAGGAGAATCCCCGCCTGAAGTTGTTCCTCGGGTAGGACGGACCGCTGGGATCGAGGTTTGACAGCCACTCCGGATCGAACGTCCCCGATCGGGAAATCGACGGACATGCTCGTTTCGGGCGAAATATGTGCCCTCGAGCGGGATCCGGGACGGGGCCTATTCCGGGCTATCGAGGTCACGGAACGCCGATTCGAAGTCCTCCTCGGTCTCAAGTGACCCCTCCAGTTCGTCCTCGAGGGCCTCGATATCCGCCTCCAGTTCGGCGTATTCATCGCTCGCGGAGAGCTCCGAGGGGGGCTTCGAGGACTCCAGGGCGGCCTTCTTCGAGACCAGGGCGTAGTACTCCTGCATCGCGTCGTCGTACTCCTTGCGGCCGAGCAGCGACTCGATGGCCGACTCCAGCCCCTCGCGGTCGATGGGCTTGGTGAGGTAGTCATCAAAGCCCATCTCGATGACGTCGAAGTCAGGGTCGACCGCGGTGACCATCGCGACCCGACAGTCATAGCCGGCCTCGCGAATCTCCTCGAGGACCTCGTCGCCGGAGAGACCGGGCATCCGCCGGTCAAGGAGGACCACGTCGACGGAATCGTCGAGTTCCTCGAGTGCCTCCTCGCCGCTATTCGCCGTCCGGACGTCGTAGTCCGACTCGAGCCATACGCCGAACAGTTCGGTGATGTTCACCTCATCGTCGACGATGAGGACGGTCGGGGTGTTCTCGCTCATGTGTATCTCCGTGGCCGCTGGGCCGTCTGGAGGGTCTCGGCCCTACCTGTCTGCTCGCCGGTCGATGCCATCGGCCGGTCTCGTCCCCGGGGTCGAACCCAGCGGTTCAGTGCCATTCAATACGTTCCCTTTTGTGGAGGGGTTTAAAAAAGCCACCGGGTGCGTTGGACTTTCGCCGGAGGCTTATACCGACCGGCCCTCGAACCCAGGTATGAGCGACGAACACGGGAGCACCCGCGCCCACACGGTTCGGCTCGAACTCGTCGACGAACCGGGCGAGCTCCTGCGGGCGCTCGAACCCATCGCCGAGAACGGCGGCAACCTGCTCAGCATCTTCCACGAGCGGGGCTCTGTCACGCCGCGAGGACGGATCCCCGTCGAGATCGATCTCGAGTGTGCGCCCGCGCAGCTCGACACGATCACCGACGCGATACGGGATCGAGGTATCAACGTCATCCAGGCGGGTACCGAGAAGCACGGCGAGGAGGTGCTCGTGCTCCTGATCGGCCCTCGCCTCGAGGAAGACCTCTCCGAGACGATCGAGCGCATCGAGAACGAAACCCCGGCCTCGGTCATCGACATTTCGCTGTCCGGGGCGACGGACTCCGAGGAGATCTCGAGCGGTCGGTTCCGCCTCGCGCTCGAAACCGACACCACATCGGAGCCCCTCGAGGCCGTCCGCGAGGTCGCCCGTGACATGGACCTGCAATTCGTCGCGCCCCTCGTGGAGGGGTCCCGATGAAACTCGCCGTGATGGGCACCGGTGACGTGGGCCAGTCGGTGGCCCGCCTCGCCGATGGGTACGGACACACGGTGACGGGACTGGCCGATTCCACCGGGGCGGTCTGGAAGGACTCCGGGCTCGACATCGAATCCGCGCTCGCGCGAAAGCGCGAGACGGGATCGGTCGGCACCGAGGACCCCACGGCCGTGCTCGATACCGATTACGAGGTGCTGATCGAGGCGACGCCGACGACGCTCGGCGACGCCGAACCCGGATTCAGCCACGTGACCGCGGCGCTCGAGCGGGATCGGGACGTGGTGCTCGCGAACAAGGGGCCGGTCGCCGAGCGATACGACGACCTGGCTGCAGTGGCCGCGGACAGCGACGGCGCAGTCCGGTTCGAGGCGACCGTCGGCGGGGCGATCCCGGCGATCGCGACCGCCGAAGGGCTCGGCCCGGAGCACGTCGAGGGGGCCCGGGGCGTGCTCAACGGCACGGCGAACTTCCTCCTCTCGCGCATGCAGGCCGAAGGGCTGGCCTACGAACACGTGCTCGCGGAGGCCCAGGACCTGGGCGTGGCCGAGTCGGACCCGAGCTTCGACGTCGAGGGGACCGATGCCGGGCTGAAGGGCGTGATTCTGGCGAACGTCCTGGACGGCGGCGGCCACGAACTCGCGGATGCGCGCATCGAGGGCATCAAAGACCTGCCCGCCAATGCGTTGAACGTGGCAGCCGAGGACGGCATGACGATCCGCCTGATCGCCGAAGTCACGACCGACCGGGTCCAGGTCGGGCCGCGACTGGTCCCCGAGAACGCCACGCTCGCGGTCACGGGGACGATGAACATCCTCCAGTTCGACACCGAACACGCCGGCCAACTCAACATCAGCGGCCGGGGCGCGGGCGGCCCGGAGACCGCCTCGGCGGTGCTGGCCGACGTGGATCGCCTGGGCTGTGAGGACGCATCGAGCCTCCGGATCGATTCGGCGGAGGGGGCAGCCGGCCCGTCCCGAAGCGGGGGAAATACCTAACTACCGGACTGCATCGGGACGGTCGTCAGACGCTTTCGAAATGGTTTTAATCCGAACTGTCGAAAGGATTCCACAGAGCGCGTATAAAGCGCGAATACGATCATGAGCGACAAACCACACCAGA
>JBDGTI010000004.1:26915-32545 GCA_042216995.1 Halodesulfurarchaeum sp. | reverse complement strand
TCGATCGAGCCCAGAACGACCGCCATCTCGTTGCGGATGTCGTGTCGAACGACGCGATTGAGCACCTCGAGCTGCCGGGTCATGACCGCTAGCTCACGCTCGCGTTGGCGGCGGTCCGTGACGTCCTCGAAGGCAAAGACCAGCCGCTCGATCTCGCCATCCGCCGTGAGCGGGGCCCCGAGACGGACACCTCGATCGGGTCGGCGTGGGGGCGCTCCAGCCGATACACCTGCCCGAAGATCGGCCCGCCGGACTCCCGAACCCGAACGAAGGGGTGTTCCGAGTCCAGGATGTCGGAGCCGTCCACGTCGAAGAACGACCACTCCGATTCCAGGAAGCTGCGCCCCTCGATGTCGGCCTCCGGGAGCTCGAGCAGCTGTTCGGCCCGTTCGTTGCATCGGGTGATCTCCCCCGCGGGAGTCAGCACGACGATGCCGGTCGGGCTCGTCTCGAAGATGCGATCGAGAAGTCGCGTGTCCGTACGGGGGTACCCATTTGCGCTGGGTGAAGGGAGGGGTGGGATGCTTTAGGCTGTGTCGGTCTCCGTTCAGATCGAGTCCCACCGATCGACCGTCAGGAGCGAGAGTCCGATGCCGACCGCCGCGAGCGCGCCGAGGATCTGGAGCCCCATGAGCAACACGCCACCGGGGGCGTACTGCCAGGGCCGTCCCAGTAGCGTGCCCAGCCCCGAGACGAGGACGAAGAGGCCGACGAACGCCCCGACGGCCGTCAACCGGTCCTGAAAGAGTGCCATAGCCGTGGCTGGGAGGGGGACCCATCTAACGCTGACGGTCCGGGACTACCGCTCGCGCTGGATGATGGTCGCGGCCCAGGCCTCCGCCCCGCAGTGGCCACAGCGAAACATGGTGCCGTCGTCGTAGTGCTCGAGCGCGATGGCGTCCCGTCCACAGTCCGGACAGCGCAGGAACGACCGCCAGTCGTGGTACCGTCCCGAGGTATGACCCGGGGCCATGACGGGACACACTACGGGTCGAACGCCCTTCGGTGTTCCGCTATCCGGGGGATTCGACCGTCGAAGCGGGCCCGAACACGCTCGCTATGTCGCGACGAGGACTGGCGTCTCATCGCCGGGCCATATCCCCGAGGCCCGGGGACTCCTTCTCGAACGAGGATCAGTCCCCCTTCGAGGGAATGGGCTATCCGGTCACTCAGCGGACCCTCGATTCGAGGAGTTCGTGGGCCCGTTCCAGATCCTCCCTGGTGTTGACGTTGAAGAAGGTTCGCTCGCTGGCGAGTTCCTCGAGCTCCGCATCAGTGACGGTGACGGCGTCGAGTTGCAGTGCGGGCCGGATCGGCCGCTCGATGCCCTCCGCGATGGCCGCGTCGATGGCCTCTATCATCGGGCCGACCCGGTAGACGGCCTGGAGGGGCTGGTACCAGTCACCCTCGCCGTAGCGGGGAATGGCTCCCTCGCGGCCCGCGGCCAACTCGAAGAGCGCCGCGACGAAGTCCGGATCCACGAAGGGCATGTCACAGGCCACGACCACCGCGTAGTCGGCCTCGGTCGCGCCGAGGCCGCGGCGCATGCCGTACATCGGACCGGCGTCTTCGCGGTCGTCGTAGGCGTAGATCACCGGACTGGGGTACCCCTCGAGCGCCGATTCGATGCACCCACTCTGGGACTCCCGGCAGTTGAGGACGAGTTCGTCGACGTGGGGTTCGATTCGGTCGGCCACGTGTCGGACCAGGGGGCGGCCGGCGAGGTCCGCACAGACCTTATCGGCCTCCCCGAACCGGGTCGATTCGCCCCCACAGACGAGCACGCCCGCTTCCATTTGCCACACTGTACGGGAGCGGGCCTATAGGTCCTTGGATCGGCGAAACGGTTCGGTCGATCCGGACAAACGGTGAGAGCCGGAGAATGAGAGACTGGCCAACTCAGAAGGGCGTCTCGGGACCAGCGGCGTCCTCTTCCTCCTCGTCGTAGTTCGGCACCCGGATCCCCATCGATTCGAGTTTGGCCTTGCCGGACTCCGTGGCCTTCTCCGGGCTCCAGGGGGGCTCCCAGACGAGTTCGACGTCGACGTCGGAGATCCCCTCGACGGACTCAGCAGCGACGGACACGTTCCGCTTGATGCTGTCCGCGATCGGACAGCCCATGCTCGTCAGGGTCATCTCGATGTGGGCCGATCCCGTCTCCTCCTCGACGTCGATGGTATACACCAGCCCGAGATCGACGATGTTGACCGGGATCTCCGGATCGTAGACCTCCGAGAGGGCGTCGCGGATGTCCTCGGTGAGTGTCATTGTCCCCACCTAGCCGTTGAGCTTCAAAAGGATTGTTCTACCCGCTCAATTCTCCCCGGACCGATCGGGACACGTCTCACGATTCGCCGGCCGACGCGGGAGGCGCTTCGCGGTCGATGCGGGAGACGCTTCACGCCCGACCTCGCGGAACGGGGATCCGGCACTGATCGGGCGGAAGTGATCGGCCGGATCGGGAAAACCGACCGACCGAGCCGGCAGTCGCGCTGGTCGGGCGGATCGGGCGGGTACGCTTTTGCCCCGGTGGCCCCAATGGTCACCTGGCAACAATGAGCACCGACGACACCCAGTACCTGGCCGAGAAGCTCGAAACGATGCGGGAGCGGGGGGAGACCTGGGAGCTGAAGGAGCTCCAGGGCCCCTCGAAGCCGAACGTCACCGTCGAGGGGGAGGAGGCGATCCTCCTCGCGGCGAACAACTACCTCGATCTGGCGAACGATCCGCGGGTACGGGAGGCCGCCCAGGAGGCCATCTCGGAGTACGGCATGGGCGCGGGCTCGGACTGGTCGATCGCGGGCTACACGGAGATACAGGACGAACTCAACCGGGCCATCGCGGACTTCAAGAACACCGAGGCCGGGGTCTCCTTTCAGACCGGATTCGCCGTGAACGCGGGGGTCCTCCCCCAGCTCCTCGAGGACGGGGACGTGTTCCTCTCCGACGAACTGAATCACGGCAGCATCATCGACGGGATACGGCTCTCGCCGGCCGACGTGAAGATCTACGACCACACCGACATGGCCGACCTGGAGGACGCCCTCCGGGAGGCCCAGGCGGAGTACAACCGGATGCTCGTCGTGACCGACGGGGTCTTCTCCATGGACGGGGACGTCGCCCCGATGGACGAGATCCAGTCCCTGGCCAACGAGTACGGCGCGATGACCTACGTCGACGACGCCCACGGCGAGGGGGTCCTGGGGAACGGGCACGGCATCGCGGCCGAGTTCGACGTCGAGGACGAGATCGACTTCCAGATGGGCACGTTCTCGAAGGCGGCCGGCGGCTTCGGGGGGATGTTCGCCGGGGACCAGCACGTCGTCGAGTACGCCTACAACACCGCCCGGACCTGGCTCCTGAGCGCGGGGTATCCCCCCGCCGTCGCGGCGGCCAACATGAAGGCCCTCGAGATCATCGACGACGAACCCGAGCGGGTGGAGGCCCTCTGGGAGAACCGGGAGTACTTCGCCAGCGAGCTGGAGTCGATGGGCTGGGACACCGGTCGCAGCGAGACCCCCATCGTCCCGGCGATGGTCGGGGACAGCAACACGGCCAAGGAACTCGGCGAGCGACTCTTCGAGAACGGCGTCTTCGCGCTCCCGATCGTCTTCCCGATGGTGCCCCGCGGCGAGGCCCGGATCCGCAATCAGCTCAGCGCGGGCCACACCAGGGAGGACCTCGATGAGGCCCTCCGGGTCTACGAGGAGGTGGGTCGGGACCTGGGCCTGCTCTAGTCGCGCAGTTTCCCCTCGAGGTGTTCGAGCATGTCCGCCGTCATCGCCTCCAGGTCGTAGGTGTGCTCCCAGCCCCAGTCCTCGCGGGCCGCGGAGTCATCGACCGAATCGGGCCAGGAGTCGGCGATCGCCTGGCGGTCGTCGGGCTCGTAGTGGGCCTCGAAGTCCGGCCGGTGGTCCCGGATGGCCGCGGTGAGTTCGGCCGGGGTGAAACTCAGCGCGCCGACGTTGTACGAGCACGGATATTCCAGGGACTCGCGGTCGGCAGTGGCGATCCCGATCAGGGCGCGAAGGGCGTCTTCCATGTACATCATCGGGAGCTCGGTGTCCTCGCGGACGAAGTAGGTGAACTCGCCCTCCTCGATGGCGTGGTAGAAGGCCTCGACCGCGTAATCGGTGGTGCCCCCGCCCGGCAGTGTCTCGTGGCTGATGATGCCCGGGAACCGCACCCCCCGGACGTCCAAGTAGTCATTCCAGTTGTAGTAGTTCCCCAGGTGCTCGCCGAAGACCTTCGAGATGCCATAGATCGTCCGGGGAGCGAGCGTGGTCATCTCGCCGGGGTGTGGGGGCGTCTCGGGCCCGAAGACCGCGATCGAACTGGGGACGACGAGCTGGTCCAGATCGCGTTCGCGGCCCACCTCGAGCACGGTGTAGAGTCCGTCGACGTTCACCTCGAAGGCGAGATTCGGGTTGTCCTCGCCCCGGGCCGAGAGGATCGCGGCGAGGTGGAAGACGGTGTCCACGTCGTACTCCTCGATGGCCGCCGAGAGGGCCGCAGCGTCCCGGACGTCGATCTCCTCGGTCGGGCCCTCGACGTCCGCGAGTTCGGAGATGTCGGTCGCGACGACCGTCTCGACGCCGTCCCGCTCCCGCAGCGTCGGAACGAGTTCCGAGCCGATCTGTCCACCAGCTCCGGTCACGAGAACGTTTCGCATACCACGTCGTACGGTGGAAGAGGTAATAATTGTCATGATCTTCTATGAGTTTCGGCGGTGCCGGACCGCTTGGTCTCCCGGCGGGGACTCAGGTCGCGGTCACGGAAGCTAACCATTCAAGTCAATCCGCCCCATACCCCGGCCCATGCAGGAGAGAGGCCCTTTCGGGGCGATACGCGAACTGGAACACGAGGGGGAGACCTACAAGATGGCCGATCTCACGGCCCTGGAGGAGGCGGGGCTGTGCGAGCTCGAGGACCTGCCGGTGAGCATCCGGATCCTCCTCGAATCGGTGGTTCGCCAGGCCGACGGCGACTCGGACTCGATCACCGAGGAGGACGTCCGGAACGCCGCCGCCTGGGAGCCGGACGTCCCGGACGTCGAGGTGCCCTTCACGCCCTCGCGGGTCGTCCTCCAGGACCTGACCGGCGTGCCCGCGGTCGTCGACCTCGCCGCGCTCCGCTCCGCGGCCGACCGCAAGGGCCGTGATCCGTCCATCGTCGAGCCGGAGGTACCCGCGGACCTGGTGATCGATCACAGCGTCCAGGTCGATTACTACGGCACCGAGAGCGCCTTCGAGAAGAACGTCGAGATCGAGTACGAGCGCAACGAGGAGCGCTACAAGGCGATCAAGTGGGCCAACCAGGCCTTCGAGGACTTCAGCGTGGTCCCGCCGGGGACCGGTATCGTCCACCAGGTGAACCTGGAGTACCTCGGACAGGTCGTCCACGAGCGCGAGGAGAACGGCGAGGACTGGCTGTTCCCCGACACCCTCGTGGGCACGGACAGTCACACCCCGATGATCGGCGGCATCGGCGTCGTGGGGTGGGGCGTCGGCGGCATCGAGGCCGAGGCCGCGCTCCTGGGCCAGCCGATCACGATGACCCTCCCGGAGGTCGTCGGCGTCGAACTGACCGGCGAACTCCCCGAGGGGGCCACGGCGACCGACCTGGTGCTT
>JBDGTI010000004.1:0-26905 GCA_042216995.1 Halodesulfurarchaeum sp. | reverse complement strand
GACGCTCCGGCAGGTCGGGGTCGTCGACCGCTTCGTCGAGTTCTACGGGCCGGGCGTCTCCGAGCTGACCGTCGCCGACCGGGCGACCATCTCGAACATGGCCCCCGAGCAGGGGTCGACCATCAGCATGTTCCCGGTCGACGAGGCCACGCTTGACTACCTCGAACTGACCGGACGCGACCCCGAGCACATCGAACTCGTCGAGCGGTACCTCAAAGAGCAGGGTCTGTTCGGCGAACAGAACCCCGAGTACACCGAGTCCGTGGAGGTCGACCTCTCGAGCATCGAACCGAGCCTGGCCGGTCCGAGCGAGCCCGACCAGCGCATCCCGATGGGCGAGATGAAATCCCACTTGCGGGAACTGGTCGAGGAAGAGACCGACTACGGCGAGGTCGACCCCGAGGCCCTCAACCGGTGGCTCGACAACGGCGGCGCCGCACAGGCCACCGACGCGGCCGAGCAACCAGTCGGCGAGGTCGAGGAGGACGAGCTCCCGGTGGGGGACCTCAACGAGAAATACGAGATCGAGATGCCAAACGGCCGGACCACCGAGATCGGCCACGGCAGCGTCGTGGTCAGCGCCATCACGTCCTGTACGAACACCTCGAACCCCTCGGTCATGATCGCCGCGGGGCTGCTGGCCCGGAACGCCGTCGAGGCGGGCATCGACGTGCCGCCACACGTGAAGACCAGCCTCGCCCCCGGCAGCCAGGTCGTCACCGAGTACCTGGCGGAGTCCGGCCTGCTCGATGACCTGGAGGCGCTTGGGTACCACGTCGTCGGCTATGGCTGTACGACCTGCATCGGGAACGCGGGCCCGCTGCCGGACCCCGTCGAGGCGGCCATCGACGAGCACGACCTCTGGGCGAGCAGCGTGCTCTCGGGCAACCGCAACTTCGAGGCGCGCATCCACCCGAAGATACGCACGAACTACCTCGGGAGCCCGCCGCTGGTGGTGGCCTACGGCCTGGCCGGCCGGATGGACATCGACCTCGAGGAGGACCCACTCGGCCATGACCCCAACGGCGACCCGGTCTACCTCGAGGACATCTGGCCCGATCAGGACGAGATCCATCAGGTCATGACCGACAGCGTCCACCGCGAGATGTTCGAGGAGAAATACGACGCCGTCCACGAGGGCGACGAGAACTGGGAGGCCCTGGACGCCCCGACCGGCGAGGTCTACGAGTGGGACGAGGACTCCACCTACATCCGCGAGCCGCCGTTCTTCAAAGACTTCCCGCTTGAGAAACCGGGGGTCGAGAACGTCGAGGACGCCCGCTGTCTCATGACCCTCGGCGACACCGTCACGACCGACCACATCAGTCCGGCCGGGCCGTTCAGCACGGAGGTTCCGGCCGGCGAGTGGCTCGCGGAGCAGGGCGTCGACCCGGGTGAGTTCAACACCTACGGCGCCCGCCGGGGGAACCACGAGGTCATGATGCGGGGCACCTTCGCGAACGTCCGCATCGAGAACCAGATGCTCGAGGACACGGAAGGCGGGTACACCATCCACCACCCCACCGACGAGGTGACCACCGTCTTCGAGGCCAGCCAGCGCTACCGCGAGGAGGACACGCCGCTGATCGTGATGGCCGGCACCGAGTTCGGGACCGGTTCGAGCCGCGACTGGGCCGCCAAGGGCACCGACCTGCTCGGCATCCGGGCGACCATCGCGGAGAGCTACGAGCGCATCTATCGGGACAACCTGATCGGGATGGGCGTCCTGCCCCTGCAGTTCCAGGACGGCGACTCCTGGGAGTCCCTGGGGCTTGACGGCAGCGAGTACTACACCATCTCCGGCCTGGAGGACGGCCTCTCGGTGAACGCCGACCTCCAGGTGACCGCCGAGCGCGAGGACGGCTCGACCGTGGAGTTCCCGGTCACCGCCCAGGTCGGGACCCCGGCGGCCGTCCGGTATGTCGAGCACGGCGGCATCCTCCACTACGTCCTCCGCCAGCTGCTCACCGAGGAGGGAAGGGCTTAGCCCCTGGGAGCCCGCTGAGACCGTATGGGCGAACGAGCGGCCATCGATCGGGTGGAGGATCCGGTCACCGTCTCGGGATTGCGCGCTGATCTTCGAGACCTGGGAATCGGGGCGGGGGATACCGTCCTCGTCCACGCTTCGCTGAGTGCCATCGGCTGGGTCAGCGGCGGGGCGCAGGCGGTCATCGAGGCGCTCCAGGCGGCGGTGACCGAGGACGGCACGCTCGTCATGCCGACCCACACGGGCCAGTACAGCGACCCCGCCGACTGGGAGGACCCGCCGGTGCCCGAGGACTGGCAGGAGGAGATTCGAGGGTCCCGGCCACCGTTCCATCCCGCGGTGACCCCGAGTCGCGGCGTCGGACGCATTCCTGAGACCTTCCGCACCGTCCCCGGCGCCATCCGGAGCACTCATCCGCTCTACTCCTTCGCCGCCTGGGGGGCGGACGCCGAGCGGGTCGCGGGCGATCATCCACTCGATCACGGGCTCGGCGCGGATTCGCCCCTGGGCGCGATCTACGAGCTCGACGGGCAGGTCCTCCTCCTCGGGACCGGCCACGACACGAACACCTCCCTTCACCTCGCGGAGTACCTCGCGGCCGTCGACACCCCCGAACGGACCCGCACCGCCCCGGTCCGCCGGGCGGGGGAGCGAGTCGAGGTCGAGTACCGGGACATCGAACTCGACGTGTCCGACTTCGAGGAGGTGGGTGCCGCCTTCGATTCGACGGGCGGCTGTGAGCAGGGGGCCGTCGGCGCGGCCCAGAGCCGCCTGTGTGACCAGCGTGAGCTGGTGGACTTCGCCGTCGAGTACTTCGAGACCCACCGCTGAGTTCAACACATACTTGTCTCGTTCAACCTGAGTTGTGCACATGGGACTCCGGACGCGGACGCTGAGTTGGATCACGGTGCTTTCGGTCGTTCTCCTTCTGACCGTGACCGCAAGCGCCGGCATCGGTCCGGTGTCGATCCCCCCGGTGACGGTTCTCGAGGTCCTCCTGAACCGGATCGCCGTCCCCACCTCGCTCTCGCTCACGCCGATCTCCCTGCCCCCGGGGCCGCTCTCGATTCCGGTGCCCGCGGTCGGATTCACGCGGCTCTTCGACTTCGAGGTCGCCCAGACCTACGCGACGATCGTCTGGACGGTGCGCATGCCCCGGATCGCCCTGGGCGCGCTCGTGGGCTTCGCGCTCTCGGTCGCCGGCGGCGTCATGCAGGGGTTCTTTCGGAATCCGATGGCCGATCCCTCGATCATCGGTGTCTCCTCGGGGGCCGCCGTCGGCGCGGTGGCCACGATCGTCCTCCCCATCCCGATCGGGCTGCGCTGGGCGGCCTTTGTGACCGGACTCGCCTCGGCCTTTGGCGTCTACCTCATCGCGACCGAGGACGGGCGCACCCCGGTCGCGACGCTGCTCCTGGCCGGCGTGGCCGTCCAGACCTTCCTGGGCGCGGTCATCTCCTTCCTGCTCACGATGAGCGGGCAGAGTCTCGAACAGGCCATCTACTGGCTGATGGGCCACCTCCACAACGCGACCTGGGAGGAGGTCGGCTTCGCCCTCCTCGTCATCCCCGCGCTCTTCGTCGTCCTGGCCTGGTACAGCCGCGACCTGAACGTGTTGCTGCTCGGGGAGGAGGACGCGGCGACCCTGGGCATCGAGGTCGAACGAACCAAGCGGGTGCTGCTCGGCGTCTCCAGTCTCATCACCGCCGCGGCCGTCGCCGTCGCCGGGGTCATCGGGTTCGTCGGCCTGATCGTCCCGCACATGATGCGGCTGCTCGTCGGGCCCGATCACCGGATCCTGCTTCCCACGAGTGCCCTCGCCGGGGCGGCCTTCCTGGTCGCCACCGACACCATCGCCAGGGCCGGGGCCGGAGAGATCCCGGTCGGCATCGTGACCGCGGCGCTCGGCGCGCCGTTTTTCCTCTTTCTCCTCCGTCGCCGGGAGGTGCATTCGCTTTGAGCGCACTCACCTCGCTCCTCGACGGGATCACGGGCACGGCCGAGCGGGACCTCGAACCGGCCGACCCCGACGGACCGATCGTCGAGGTCAGTGAGCTCTCGGTGAGGCTGGGCTCGGTCCGGGCCCTGGATTCGGTCTCCCTGTCGGTCGATCGCGGGGAGTTCATGGGGGTCATCGGCCCGAACGGCGCGGGAAAGACCACGCTCTTGCGAACCATCAGCGGCGTCCTGGAACCGACCGCCGGGTCGGTCACCATCGAGGGCCACGACGTCACCGACCTCCCCTCGAAGGAGAGCAGCCGGCTCGTCGCGACCGTTCCCCAGGAGACGAACCTGGCCTTTGACTTCGACGTCCGGGAGATCGTCGAGATGGGACGCACGCCCTACCGGAGCCGGATGAGCCTGGAGTCGGCGGGCGAGGACGAAGCCGTCGAACGGGCACTCGAACGGACCCGGACCGTCCAGTTTGCGGACCGTGACATCGGCGAGGTCTCCGGCGGCGAGCGCCAGCGGGTGCTCCTGGCCCGGGCCCTCGCCCAGGACACGCCGGTCATGCTCCTGGACGAACCCACCGCGAGCCTGGACATCAACCACCAGATCCGGACGCTCGAACTGGTCACGTCCCTGGCCGAGGGGGGCAAGACGATCCTGGCCCCGATTCATGACCTCAACCTCGCGGCCCACTACTGCGACCGGCTGCTCCTGCTCGCCGACGGCGAGCGGACCGCGCTTGGCACCCCCGAGGAAGTGCTGACCGAGTCGAACCTGGAAGCGGCCTTCGGGACCGACGCCGTGGTGACGAACAACCCGGTCACGGGATCGGTGTACGTCATGGCGCTCCCGGAGGGGGCCCGGGACCGGGACGGCCCTCACGTCCACGTCATCGGGGGCGGCGGCTCGGCGGCCAGGCTGCTCTACCTGCTTGCGGCCAGCGGCTATCAGGTCACGACCGGCGCGCTCAACGAGGGCGACGCCGACCTAGAAACCGCGAGAATGCTCGGGATCGATGCGGTGACAGTGGAGCCATACGCCCCGATCGACGAGGGGACGGCCGAAGAGGTCACGGCGCAGGTCGAGTCCGCGGCGGTCACGGTCGTCCCGGACCTGGCAGTCGGCAACGGGAACCTGCCGAACCTCCGGGCAGCCGCGAACGCCCGGGAGCTGATCCTCGTCGAGGAACGGCCCTTCGAGGACCGCAACTACGCCGGGGTTCGCGGCGAGGAACTCTACGAATCCCTCCGGACCCGGGCCGAAACCGTCGAGTCACGGAACGTCCTGGAGGCCGTCGACGCGGCGATCGAAAAGGGCGAATCAGTCTGAACCGGCCCGTTCGAGGCTCGCTTCGATCGCCGGGTCGATCGGCGGCTGTTCGTACGCCGCCAGGAGTTCCTCGACCCGCTCGGTCGCCAGGTCGGTGATCGAGGGCGAGCCGGTCTCGGTCCAGTCCTCGTGGGAGCCGCGAACGGCGAGGTCGTCGAACGTCGGCGCGTCAGGGAGCGACTCGGGGGGGCGATCGTCGAGGAAGGCCTGACCGGGATCACCCGCCTGGATCGTCGAGAGGGAGGGCCCGGACTCGAGCGCGGCGGCAAGCGCCGCGGATTCGCGGCGGCGCGCCCGGATCTCCCTGATCCGGGCTGCGTCCAGGACGAGCTTCTCGGGAGAGGCGACGCCCTGGGTGTCGAGCCCGCCGGCCGCACAGACCAGGAGGTCCGCGTCGGATCGGAGCGCCCGGTCGAGGTGGGCCGCGGACTCGGCCCCGCTCTGGTGGTCGATCCGCTTCGCGTCGGTGACCCCGCCGTGTCCCCGGACCGGGAGGTCATAGCGGGACGCCATTTCGATGGTGACCGCCTGGAGGGCGGTCCCGTGCTCGCTGCCGCCGGTGACGGCCTCCGCCTGCCTGTCGTAGACCAGGCCGGCGCGGCCGAAGACGACCGGCGTGCCCGGATTCACGACCTGGGCCAGCGTCAGGCCGAACAGCGCCTCCGCGATGATCTGAACGGCGGCCTCGGAGAGCGATCCGGGGGCGGAGGCCCCCGGGATCGCCCCGGAGGCGATCACGAGCGGCTGGCCGGCGCGGGCGAAGGCCAGGAGCCCCGACACCATCGGCTCGTTAAGCACACGAGGGGAACGGACGTGGAGGATGCCGAGGACGACGTGCTCCGAGAGGTCGGGATCCCGATCGTCGAAGGCGATGCGGGCCATCTCCAGGGAGGCCTCGGCCTCCGGACCGCTCCGGGCGGTCGCGACGATCGGCTTGTCAGAGCCCGTGAACAGCGTTTCGAGGAGGTCGTACCCGGGATCGACCTGGTCGAACCCGCCGGGATTGCCCGCGAGCGAGTAGCCCTCGGGACTGCAGATGTCATATCCCACGGCGTCGACGGCCGGCTCCTGGTGGGCCAGCGCGACCAGCTGTTCGAAGTCCGCCATGGTGGCCCGGTGGCGGTCCTCCCCCGGCCGCGTGACGTATCGCGGACCGCGGATCGGCGTGACCACCGGGTCGCCCGCCCCGACGGTGACGCTCTTCTCGGGATCGCGGGCCGTCCACCGAAAGCTCGCCGGGGCGTCCTCGATCGCCCGCTCGACCAGATCGGCCGGGAGCGTGACCACCTCGTCCCTGACAGTCCCACCCGCCTCGTCGAGTACCTGGCGGGCCTCCTCGTGTTCGACCTGCATACCGGTCTCGGCGAGGAGCGTGAGGGCGTGTTCGTGCAGGCGTTCTGTGGCCGCAGCGGAGAGCGTGTCCATCACCCCCACGTGATGGCGAGCCACCATGACTCTTGGGCTCACCGCTGTCCGACCGACGCCACGAGGAGCCGACGCTCGCAGTCCGGACACGTCCAGCGATCGGTCGGGCCAAACCCCATCTCCCCCCAGGCCACGGTCTCGTAGCCACAGCGCGGACAGGACAGTTCCCACTCGCCCGGGTTCCAGGTGGCCTCCGGCACGTGTTCGAGGGTCGTGATCCGGAGACAGCCGCCGTAGGCTCCCCGACACTGGGTGTTCCCGAGCCGCGCCGGGGGATCTTCGGGATCGACGTCCCGGACCGGCTGGCGGGTCCCGCAGACCGGGCACTCATAGACCGGCGGGCTCACTCGAACAGCACCTCCTGGACGAGCTGTCGGAGCGCGCGCCGGAGGTCGCGTGTCTCGGGCGGGACGGTCACCTGCCGGTGGAACTCGCTCTCGCCGGCGGCCTGCTCGGTCGTGAGGTTCACGCCCAGCACGGGGACCGTAAAGCGGTGCAGCGCCTCGCGATACCGGTCCGGTTCGGCCGGTCTGCCGTCGGTCACCACGATCACGAACGGGGATCCCGAGGCGTATTTCAGGTACTCGCGGGCGATGTGCAGCGTGTCGGTCAGCGGCGTGCCGCCGCCGGCGTCCCCGTGATAGAGCCGTCCGGCGGCCCGCTCGACCGATCGGTCGGCCGGCTTGGCCAGCCGGACCGCCTTGTCGAGCAGCTCCAGGACCGAGACCTCGACGTCGACGGCCTCCAGGGCGACCGCGAGCATCCCCATCGCCCGCTCGGCGACCCGGACGTGCTGGCGCATGCTCCCCGAGCGGTCCAGGACGAACAGACAGCGGTGATCGGTCTCCTCCGGACGCTCGCGGCGCTGTTTCACCCGGCGGTCGCCGGTCGCCGCCCGGTGGAGCGCCGCCGGGTCGAGCCGCCCGCGGCGCTGGGTTCGTCGGAACGAGCGCTTTCGCTCCGTCTGGAAGCGGTTGCGGAGCACCCGGGCCAGCCGGGTGCCGTCCTCGCGGGCGGCCCGCGCAGTCGGTTCGTGGGGGGAGGGGTCGTCGGACGGAACCACCACCTCCTCGCTCTCGAGTTCCGTCTCGGCCGCCGAAACAGCCGCCTGGAGGTTCTGAAGGGTCTCGGCCCGGTCCTCGATCGAGGGGTTCGGCCGGTCCCCGGCGGCGAGTTCCGCCGCGAGGTCCTCGAGCCGGCCCTCCTCGGAGTCCGCCTCGGGAGCGGTCTCCTGCTCTTCCGGGTCCTCGGCGGGGGGTGTCCCCACCACCTCGGGACCGTCCCCGGCCGCCGAAATCGACGTCTGGCCGTCGGCAGCGGGGGACGGTGGCGCATGCTCCCGGTCCGGCGAGTGTTCCAGTTCGAGCGGGTCGGCATCCGCGGCCGGCCGGCCCCGGTCGGTGTCGTCGGGCATCCCCCAGACGTCCGGTCGGGCGGCGACCTGGCCGCGACCGTCGGCCGCCGCGTTGGCCACCGCGGGGCGGATCGATTCGAAGCACTCGATCGCCAGCCGGTTGCGGGCCGCCGGCTCGGCGAGGTCCCCGACCGCGGTCGCCGCCTCCGTGACCGGGCCCACCACCTGTGTGACGAAGCGCTCGCGATCGGACCGCGAGTGGAAGTGGTGGGTCGCCTCGGCCGGGTCGAGGAGCCGAGACAGCGTGTCGGTCTCGACGGCCCGGCCGTCCAGGATCGCGACGACGGCGGCGTGGACCAGGGGATAGACAAAACCCCCAGATGGGTCGTCGATGCCCGGTCCCACTCCCGCGAGGAGGTTGGCCCGGACCGCCCCGAACCAGGCCGCGGAGTTCGCCCAGCGGTCCCGGATCGCCGCCTCGACGGCCACGTCCTCCAGGGCGTTCCAGATCGCCCGGGCGACCGGCCGGAATCCCGAGTCGACCCCCGCAAGCCGGTCTTCGAAGTCCGCCGGATCGCTATAGGTCAGGTGGCCCACCTCGTGGGCGACTCGGACCCGCTGGACGAGCAGGTGCCACTCGCCGGTGCCGTAGTCGGTCACCGGCTGGGGAACCGGATCCCCGGAGACGACGATCTCCGGGCCCGAATCGGTCCCGCGGAGCGCGGCCGGGGGATGGTCGGCCTCGACGCGGACCGCGAGGTCCCACCGGCCGGTTCGAATGCGGGCGTCCCGCTGGAGGCGATCGGCCCGGGCCTCACTGAGTCGGCGGGGGGAGCGGGCGGCTTTGAGGCGTTCTTTCACCGACTCGGGGTCCGTCTCGGGAGTCAGGCGCATCTCAGAGTTCCGCGGTGATGATGTCCCGGATGGTGGCCTCATCGAGCTTGAGCGTGGCGTGGCCGACCAGGACCAGCCGGGCCGCCTCCCCGATCGACATGAACTGTTCCTCGGGACCGGCCATCTCGACCACCTTCAGGAGCTCGCGGTGGCTGATCGGGGTCTCCAGTTCGTCCCGTCGGTGGGCCTCCCGGAGCCGTTCGGCGACGGCGGTGAGCTCCCTCGCGGTCTCCTCCTCCACCCCCGTCTCCTCGATCAGCAACGCGGCCTCCTCCTCCGGCGGGAGGTACTCGACCGGCAGCACGACGAATCGAGAGCGGAAGGCGTCGTTCATCTCGCTGGTGCCGGCATAGGAGAGTGGATTGGCCGTTCCGACGAATCGGAAGGCCGGGTGGATGTATCGGCCGAGGTGTTTCTCGGGGTCCCACTCGACGTCCGGCGGCAGGTCGGTCAGCGTGCGGCCGGTCCCCCGAAGCGTGAGCCGGCGGCGGCCGACCTCCTCACAGATGGCGTGCAGGTGGGAGGTGATGTCGCCCTCGGCCATGTTGATCTCGTCGGCCACGAAGATCCAGCCGAACAGCGCCGCCTTGGCCAGCTCGCCCAGGACGTAGACGGTATCCCCGCCCACGAGGTCCTTCTCGCCGATGAGGTCGAAGATGGTGGTGTCCGCGCCGAAGTTCATCCGGGTGACGGGGCGGTTGGTCCGTCCGGCGAGAGTCAACACGGCCGTGTTCTTCCCCGTGCCGGCCTCGCCCTCCAGGAGCACCGGTTTGTCCATCTCGCCCAGCGCCCGGGCGATGACCTGCTCGGCGTCCCGATCCTCGGTCATGGCGGTGGGATGGTAGGCGGTCCGCACGTCCGGCACCTGCTGGGGCCCCGGTTCGCGGACCTGGAGGCCGTGGTGGGTCTCCTCGGTCGGCGGACCCACGAGATGATCGGCCGGGTCGAGTGTGACCCGGATCCCGGCGAGGTCGTGATCCCCGCGCCCGCCGTCGGGTGCTGGCGTCATCGCTGCCCCCGCCCCTGACCGCCCGGATCGCTTCCTCGGCGCCGCCGTCGCCGGAAACCGTCGTGTATCGAGTGTGCCATCCCAATCACGTCAGCCCGTGATTGTGCTGGGGAGACCCACGCAAAAGACTTCGGCCGACCGTTCGGGAGACGCCGGCGGGCTCACAGCTTCCGGTTCCACGCGTCCGTGGAGAACTTCGTCTCGGCGAGTTCACGGGCGGCGTCCAGGGTCTCCTGGTCGAACGAGCCGGGCCTGGAGCCAAACGCCTCATCGATGGCCGCCGTGAGGGAGTCGATGACCGTCTCGCGGGACTCCCCGACGTGATCGGCGATACGGGCGACCCGCTTCTCGGCCGACTTCACGGCCTTGTCCGAGACCTTCTCCTTCCCGATCCGGAGGGCCTTGAGCATGGCCTCGGTATCGAGGTCGTAGCTCATGGTCGTATGGTGAAGGACCGCGTCCCCGGAGCGCAGCTGGGCCGACCCGCCGATCTTCCCCGCCGGGTGGCTGATGTCGTTGAGCGGTTCGTGGTGAACGTCCAATCCGAGGTCCTGGAGGCCCTCGAGGACCCACTCGTCGAGGACCTCGTAACTCTCGGCCACGTCGCCCGGGACCGCCGACTCGGGAAGGTAAAGCGAGTAGGTGATGACGTCCCCCGGCTCGACGTACATCGCGCCGCCGCCCGTGATCCGCCGGACGAGATCGATCCCGTTGTCCTCGATGTAGTCCATGGCGACCTCGTCGGCGTGAGCCTGGAACCGACCGAGGGGCACCGCCGGCCGCTCGCGGTACCAGAACCGGACCGTCGGCTCGATTTCGCCGGCGTCGAGGCGGTCCAGGAGCACCTGATCGAGGGCGTGGTGCATCGGCTCGCTGTAGACGCCCTCGTCGATCACGCGGACGGTCATTCCAGTGCCTCCACCGTCGTCCGGGCCAGGTCCTCGGCGTCGAATCCGATGCACTCCGCGTCGACGGTCCGGACCGCCTCGGCCAGGTCCTCGACGGTCGCGTCGGTCGGGTGACCGACGAGCGCCTCCTCCAGGGCCGAGAGCGCATCGGGGGGCTGGAGGAAGAAGTCACCCGTGATCTCGACGTCCTCGATGACGTCGTCGTATGTCACCGCGACACGTACGAGTTTCCCATCGGGCACCTTGACGGATTCTGTCGCCTGCATGGCTACTCCCAGGGGCCGGAAATTCATGTACCCCCTGGTTTCAGAATGTCGGTGATCCGACCGGAGGATTCATCCCACCGGGTCACTCATGGCTGACCATGCCGGAGACGGAAGTGACGCTACCGGACCGCGTCACCAGCGACATCGAGCGCTTCGTCGAGTCGGGGGAGTTCCTGAACTGGGATCAGGCCGTCGAGGAACTGTTGAGCCTCGGGCTGTCCGCCTATCAGACCGAAGAGGGCGAGGAGATGGTCGGAGACGTGGAATCCGTATTCACGGGGGCCCTCGAGGACCAGCAGGACCCCGCCATCGCCGACGACGACCCGGGGTCGAACCGGACGTTCTGATCACCCGATCGTCACCGTCTCGTCGGCGCCCTCGATGAGCGCCAGCAGTTCGTCCATACCCGCAGGCGGCCGGAGGTCGTCCCCCTCCATGTCGCGGTGGTCCAGACAGCGATCACAGGCAAGCAGTTCGCCGCCCTCCAGCTGGAACTTCCGCATGGCCCCGTGGGGATTGACGTCGTCGCCGGCCGGCTGGTCGGGCGCCTCGACGCCGTCCCCGAGGAGGTAGGCCGTGACGTCGTGGCCCGCCTCCAGGGCGGTGGTGCCCAGCCTGAACCCGTTCCAGACGTCGCCCGGGTCCTTGGTCTCGATGAGGAGTCCGAGATGCATACCCCCCAGTTGGCGGGCTCGCGGTAAGGGACGACCGATCCCGGCGAGACTGGGTGCCATCCACGTCAGGGAGCTCCACCGCTCGGACTCCCCGACTCAGAGGTTCGAACGGGTCGCGCCGCCGTCGATGGGGACGGCGACCCCGTTGATGAAGTCCGACCGCGGCGAGGAGAGGAAGGCGACCAGGTCCCCGAGTTCCATGGGATCCCCGATGCGGTCCATCGGGTTGTCGGCCCACTCCGCGAGCCCCGCCTCGTAGGATTCGACCTCGCCCCGGTCCACCGCCTGCTCGACCAGGGAGCGAATGCGGGCGGTCTCGTGCGGGCCGGGCAGCACCGCGTTGGCCCGGATCGCCGGTGCGAGCTCCCGGGAGAGGGTCTTCTCCAGACCGATCACGCCCATGCGAACCGAGTTCGAGAGGACCAGCGAGTCCAGGGCCTCCTTCACGCTCCGGGAGGTGATGGTGACGATCGTCCCCTCGCCGCGGCGGAGATGGGGTTCGGCGGCCCGCACGAGGCGAACCACGCTCATCACGAGCAGCTCGAAGGCCTCGTACCAGTCGGCCTCCTCGGTCTCCAGGAACCGTCCGGATGGCGGGCCGCCGGCACTGGTGACCAGGTGATCGAGGCCGCCGAACTCCGCGACGGCGGTCTCGACCAGCGCGTCCACCTCGTCCGGGTCGGTGAGGTCGGCCTGCACGGTGCACACCGCTCCCGATCCGACCGAGTCGATCTCGGCCTTCGCCGAGGAGAGCCGGTCGGGATCGCGGCCGTTGATCGCCACGTCGACGCCCTCCCGGGCCAGCGCCGTCGCGGCCGCCTTGCCGAGTCCGCTCGATGAGGCAGTGACCAGTGCAGCGTTGCCGTCGATGTCGAGGTCCATGTGTAGGCCTGTGAGGGCGATCCCAATAATGGGTCGGCCCGATTCGAGGCCGGATCAGTCGGTCGCCCCGGCGTCGATGATGGGCGTCGCATCGACGACGGCCGCGAACGCGGGTCCGGCATGAGGCCCGGCTCCGATTGGTTTTCCCGGCCGGAGTGAATTGTGCGATCCATGCAAGAGACACCCACCGCAAGCCGGATCCTCCAGTCGCGGATCGACGCCGTTCAGGAGGCTCCGGCCATCGAGGGGGTCGCGACCGGCGACGAACTCACCATGGTCGTGCTCGAGGACGGCCGGGCCGGGGTTGGAACTCTCCCAGAGGGGTCCGTCCCCGACGTCGCCGGCGAGTCGGCACTCGCCGTCGCCCGTCGGGGCGTCGAGAGTGTGGCCCCGCCCGAGCGGGCCCTCGGGATCGCCGCCCTCAACGCCATCGACGCCCCCGAAACCGTTCGCCCGGGGCTCGATCCCTTCCGGAGCCTCGATCCGGCGGTCGAGCGGGTGGCGATGGTCGGGCTGTTCGGCCCGGTGCTCTCCCACCTGAACGCGGGCCACGTGGACGTCTTCGAGCGGGACCCCGAGTCGATGGCACCCCCCGCGGATCTGCCGAACGACATCGAAGTCGCCATACACCCGCCCGGGGATGCAGCCGAGATCGTCCCCGAATCGCCCGTGCTCTTCGTCACCGGGTCGACCCTGGTCTATGGCGGCCTCGGCGGCTACCTGGACGCGGCCCGCCCGGACCAGACCGTCGTGGTCGTGGGCGCGAGCGCGTCGTTCACCCCGGACCCACTGTTCGAGGCGGGGGTCGACCTCGTCGGCGGGGCCAGCGTCGAGGACGTCGACCGACTCCGGACCGAGATCGCGGCCGGCCGGTCCGAGGCCCGACTGCACGAGGTCGGCCTGAACAAGTGGGCCGTCCTCGATCCGGGGACCACGGACCTGGCGGGACTCCACATCGAATAGGTTCCACCTGAGTCCGGATCACGGCGACCGGATCGACAGGACCCCCTGACGACTGACAGGGCCATTCGACAAATGACGAACCAACGGCGCACAGACAAAACCGAAATCAGTTCGGGGTTCGGCGGTGGATCCGTCGAAACGGGAGATATCACCCGTCCCTACCCCATGTCGATCGGGCCGACGGAGATCACAGCAAACGGTATCGGATGGATACGCGTCTTCGGCACCGTACAGGGACGATAGAACGATATACGGGACTATAAAACGAAGTGAGTGGAGAACAAGCTGACCCCATCGAACAATCAGAAAAAGTATAGTAACGTCCGTGATCGAAGAACTGTCCCGAATATCTGCGTGATTTACGGATGAAAACGACCATTCAGCCAATATGTGGGGAACGGGAGAATGGGACGAATTCTGATGTATCCACGTTCAGACGTAATACGACAATCGACGAATACCGGTGACCGATCAGGATTCCCCGCCATCCGAGACCGACCCGTGCTCGTCCAGTGAGGCCCGGATGTCGGCCCCGCTCAGGCAGTTCTGCCCCCAGACCCGCTCGTCACACCGATCCTCGCAGTCCACCCCGACGTGTTCGCGGGCCGCATCGAGGACCTCCGCGGGCAGCGCGAAACCCGCCTCGTAACTGGCGGTCTCGGGCAGCGAGACCGAGAGGGAGTCCTCGAAGAACCGGGTGAGGACACACTGTCGCCACTGGAGGTGCCGGGCCATGGCCTCCCCCTTCCGGGTGAGGGATATCCCGCCGTAGGGTTCGTGATCGACGTACCCCTCGGCCTCGAGGCGGCGAGTCATCTCGGTGACGCTGGCCGGACTCACGTCCAGGCGGTTCGCGATGTGCGTGGGACGAACCTCCTCGTCGGGCCCCTCGATCGCTCCCAGGATGGTCCGGAGGTACCGGCCGGCGTTCCGGTTGGGGAGGTCCGCGACCGGATCCGGATGATCACTTCGTGACATCTATCCGTTCCCGATGTCCGTCCGCCAGTAGACCCTGGTTCCCCCGACTTTGCGACGGTCGAGGCGACCCGCGTCGCACATTTCGTTGAGTTTCCGCCGGGCGCCCTCGGTCGTGCTGTCGAAGTGCTCGGCCACGTCGGTGGTGGCGATGACCGGGCCCGGGACCCGCTCGAAGAGCTCGAGGATCCCGGACTCGGTCATGCGCTCGACGTACTGCCCGTGCTCGTCCCGTCGGCGGGTCCGGTCGCCCGCCCCCCGCGGCGCGTCGTCGGCCTGTCGGCACCGACAGCCACGCGATTTTCCGGTGCCGGCCGTCGAGGCGCCGCGTGTTCGCTTTCGGGTCATGTCTCGACGTAGCGGTTCGATCGGGATAACCGTTTTGGCGCTCCCAAGTGGACGGACCAAAGTGGATCACTTCCAAGTGAGTCACCAGCACTGGACCCGAATTCGACCGGCGGCTCACTGGAGTTCCCAGTCGGCCTTCTCGGCCGTCGGTTCGAGGAGTTCGAACTCCCAGTCCGCGCCGGGGACAAACCCCTCCTCGCCCTCGACGCCGACGAGCACGAGACGCTCCGAGTGAAACGCCGAGCCCGAAGCGGCGACTCGTGCTAGCCGTTCGCCGGGATCGTTGATGCCGTTGAAGAAGTCGACGTCGACCCCGTTCCGGCGGAGGAACGTGTTCAACGTGGGCTGATCGACCGTGCCCACCACGCCGACCCAGTCAGACCAGTTCCGCGCGTCCGCCACCACGTCGGCTGGATGCGCGGTGCTGGCGAGCGCGTTGAGCGTGAACACCGTCGTCAGGTCATGCGACTGGCTGTCTTCCTGGTCCTCCGTCGGGGCACCACAGGTGCCGCCCTCGTTCGACGAGGCTGCAGGCTCCGGACCCCGGGAGTCCGGCACGCCCGGCATCCGTGAGCCCCCGCCCGAGGATTCCGCGGTACCGGACGTGTCCGTCGAGGCGTCCGGTTCTGGCTCGCTCTCCCCCGTCGGATCCGCTTCGTCGGACGGGATCCCCGGCGTGGGGCGCCCGCCGTCGGTGCGAACGGGGGCCGAGCGTTCGTCCGGGACGTGATCTGCGTCCATGGTCGGGACATCGTGATTAGCGCGTATTACCTTGATGGTCGGAGAACGGTTTCTTGCTGTCCAACGGGTCCCCGGATATCTCACCGGGACTGTCCCCGCGAGGGTCCCACCGGGACGACTGTCGACGCCCGCAGTGCCGCCCAACCGGCCGGATCGTGATCGGCCGGGGGAGACAAGCGGGTCCCACGCCGTCTGTCTTCGCCGTCGGTCGTGCACGAATCAGAGGTCGGCCATCCAGCCGATCTCGATCTCGTCCATCGCCGGTCCCTTCGGGGCGTAGGGCTTGATATCGAGGACGGGCGTCCCGTCGATCAGATCCAGGTTCGAGACCGAGAGACGGGCCCCGTCGATGCCCTCCAGTCCCAGGACCGAGTGTCCGATCGGGTTCGGGCGCGGCGGGCCCGAGGTGGCAAAGATACCGACCGGTTCCTCGCCCATCGCACGCACCTGGAGACGGACGTCCGTGACCTCGTGAAGGTGGGAGAGCACGATGACGTGGGAGAAGTCATCCAATCCGGTGAGCCCCGGTTCGTACTCCTCCTCGAGGGCGATCGTCCCCGAGGCCTCGACCGGCGACGATCCCGGCCGTGGAACGTCCGTGGGATCCTCGAACGGCGATTCGACCACGCCGATGGGCCGGTAGGTGACCGGTTGCATATCCGGATTCGTCCCGCCGGGCAGATAACGGTTGGCAGTGGCGGCCCGCCAGTCGGCGGGCGGCCGAATCGGCACAATCCCTATCAACGAATCCCCCGAACAGGGGTGCATGGCACGTAACCCGACAGTCTCCTTTGCGCCCTGGGGGATCGACGTCGAAGTCGAACCGGGAACGACAATTCTCGACGCGGCAGAGGCGGGCGAGGTGGGAATCGAAGCCCTCTGTGGCGGCAACGGACTGTGCGGAACCTGCGCCGTGCAGGTCGAGGATTCCAATCCACCGCTCACCTCGATCGATCCGGACGAGGAATCGGTTCTCGACGCCGACGAACTCGAATCCGGCTATCGACTGGGTTGTCGGGCGAAAGTCGAGGGGGACGTCTCGGTCTTCGTCCCCGCCGCCTCGCGCAGCGAGGGCGAAATCGTGATGACCGAGGGCCAGGAGATCGACTTCGAGCGCCGGCCCGCAGTCAGGCGCTATCAGATCGAATTTCCCGGTCCGACACTCGAAGACACGCTCCCCGATCGCGAGCGGATCCTCTCCGCCCTCGAATCGGAGTACGACGTGGCCGTCGAATCGGTCGACCGTCGGGTGCTCACCACTCTCCCGACCGACATCCGCGAGGACGAACGGGACGGCACACTCCGGGCCACCGCGACGGTCTACAACGATCGGAAACTCCTCGGAATCGAGCCCTGGGGGGCCGGTCCGGCCTACGGGTTGGCGATCGACGTCGGAACGACCACCCTGGCGATCTATCTCCTCGACCTGCGGACCGGCGACATCGAGGCGGTGAACTCGAAGATCAACCCCCAGAGCTCCCACGGCGGGGACATCATCAGCCGCGTCCAGTACAGCACCCGGTCGGACGGCGGCAAAGCCGAGCTCCAGGAGGAGATCGTCGGGGGCATTAACGACAGCATCGAGGCGGTCACGGCCGAAGCCGGGATCGAACCGACGGAGATCTACGAGGCCGTCTTCGTCGGCAACACCGCGATGCACCACCTCTTCCTGGGAATCGATGCGGGACCGGTAGCGGCCTCCCCCTACGTTCCGGCCAACCGGTCGATCCTGCAGACGAAGGCCCGGGAACTCGACCTCGAGATGAATCCCTCGGGAGAGGTCTCCTGGCTCCCGATCATCGGCGGGTGGGTCGGCCCGGACTTCGTCGCGGACCTCCTCGTCGCGGGGATGCTGGACCGCGAGGAGACGGTCGCCGCCATCGACATCGGAACCAACGGGGAGATCGCGGTTTCGGGCCCCGAGCAGACCTACGTGGCCTCGGCGCCGGCGGGGCCGGCCCTCGAAGGGGCCGAGATCGAGAACGGCGTCCGGGCGAAGCCGGGTGCGATCGAGGCGGTCAGCCTCGACCCCGACACCTGGGAGCCCGAACTCGCGGTCATCGACGACCAGACGCCGATCGGGATCTGTGGCTCCGGCATCATCGACGTGGTCGCCCAGCTGTTCCTCGTCGGCGCGATCAATCGGCGGGGCCGACTGGTCGATCCCGAGAACGGGCGAGGACGGGTTCGGGAGACCGAGGACAGCCGCGAGTTCGTCCTCCTGGACGCGGCGGAGGCGGGTATCGAGGAAGACATCGTGGTTTCACAGTCGGACATCCGGGACATACAGAACGCGAAGGCCGCGATCCAGACCGGCATCTCCGTGCTGCTCGAGAACGCCGGCATCGAGACGGTCGATACGCTCGTGATGGCCGGCGGGTTCGGGAACTACATCGACCCCGAATCGGCGAAGCTCCTCGGCCTGTACCCGGAGGTCGGCCCGGAGGACGTGGAGTTCCTCGGCAACGCGGCCGGCTACGGCGCGATGTACGCGCTGCTCAATCACGACGCCAAGGCCGAGGCAGAGCGCATCGTCGAGGAGGTGGAGTACGTCGAACTCGCGGCCTGGGAGGGGTTTCACGACGCCTTCGCCCGGTCGATGTACCTCCCCCACCAGGAGTGGGAGCGGTATCCGTCGGTCCGGGAGCGAATCGAGGAGATCCGAGGCGCCACCGACGGGCTGTGACCCACCGCGTACCGTGTCGAATTCGGCGGTATCGATGGACTGTGATCACGACGCTGGGGGTATGAAACCGGTGATCGAACCTATCACTGAACCAGGTATTCGATAGAGTTGTCTTCTAAAATATGTAGTTACAGCGTTCGGATACCGGTGCCATCGTCCGAACGGTCGCCGCTCAATTGACGCCTGTCTCACAGAGATATAGCGTGATTGAGCGGAAGACGGCATTTCGTCGACACGTTTCGCATGGATCCCGGAGACCGTTCAGTCACCGCAGTCCCGGCATCGAAATCAGGCGAACGTATGTCATATAGACTCAACAATGGTTGTACGTCGTATTTCTGCCCCCATTACGGGAAGAATTACCACAAGACCCAGTTGAGATCGAACCCCTCAACTTCAGTTACTATGTCCGAAATTGAAAGGTGGACGAAATCAGATTCGAACGGTGATCGAAATCGGGTCGCACGCCGTGCCATCCCCCTCGATTTTCGTCCCGGCGAGAGACGCCTGGGGACTACAAAATTATAAGTGCGTTTCGGTCGAACGCGTCGAGTGGGATCTGGCACGGGAGTCACCCGTCACAGCGTGACGGGGACTCATCGGCAAGAAACCGACCCACCTACCACACATGACAGACGAAACGGACGTAACCCTGGAGAACTGGGAGAAAGGCGTCGGTATCGACTTCGTCGACGAAGAGGCACGCGAAGCCTACCAGGAGCGGGCCGGACGGATCGCGACCGCGATCCGCGGGGGCACGCCGGACCGCGTTCCGACCGTGTTGAGCTCGACGTTCTATCCAGTCTTCCACGCCGGGATCACCCCCGAGACGGCGATGAACGACGCCGAGGCACTCGCGGACGCCCTCGAGCAGACGATCACCGACCTCGAACCGGACGGCCAGCAGACCACGGCCTCGCTGATCCCGTCCGCCGAGATGCTCGACATGCTCGATTACGGGCTCTACGCCTGGCCGGGCGACGGGGCCTCGCCGACGACGGGCTATCAGGCCCTCGAGGACGACTACATGGACGCGAACCAGTACGATCACCTCATCCAGGACCCGACTGACTTCTGGCTCCGGGAGTACATCCCGGAGATCGTCGGCGAACTGGAGGGGTTCCGCCAGCTGCCCCACTTCACCGACCTCGTCGAGATCCCGAACATCCACCTCATGGCGATGATGTTCGGGCTCCCGGAGGTCCAGGAGTCACTGGAGACGCTGATGGAGGCGGGCGAGGAGGCCCTTCGGTGGCAGGAGATCGTCGAGGGGCGCGCACAGCACATCATCGAACAGGGGTATCCACGCTCGTTCGGCGGGTTCTCGAAGGCGCCCTACGACGTGATCGCGGACACGATCCGTGGCACCCAGGGGGCCTCGATGGACCTCAAGCGCCAGCCCGAGAAACTGCTCGAGGCGACCGAATCGCTCGTCCCGAAGATGATCGACATGGGCGTTCGATCGGCCATGGGCGCCGGCAACCCGCTCGTGTTCATGCCCCTGCACAAGGGCGCGGACGGGTTCATGTCCGAAGAGGAGTTCAAGGAGTTCTACTGGGGCCCGCTCCGGGAGGTCATCGACGGGCTCACCGACGAGGATCTCGTCCCGTGGCTGTTCGCGGAGGGAGGGTACAACTCCCGGCTCGACGTCATCAGCGACCAGCCCGACGGGGACATCGTCTGGCAGTTCGACCGGACCGACATGGTCGAGGCCAAGGAGAAACTCGAGGGCGAGGCCGCCATCTCAGGGAACGTTCACAGTTCCCTGCTCAACACCGAGACGCCCGAGGACGTCGCCGAGTACTGTGAGGAGTTGATCGATGACGTGGGCCCCGATGGCTTCATCCTCGCCCCCGGTGTCGCCCTCGACGAGGCCGAACCCGAAAACGTCAGGGCGATGATCGACGCGCCGAAGTAATCGCCAGCCGTCATTCTTGACCAAGACGGCATTTCCGCCCCCGTGGCCGGAGGTCGATATTCCCGTGGGTACCCGCTTACCGGCCCCTCCCGGACCGGAGTCGGTCCGATACAAATCGACCTTCAATCGAACAAGTTAGCTTGTAGAAATAATTATGGTGACATGGTAACGTATACTACGTGGATATGGTGAGTCTCGAATCCTGGGCCAGCGGTGAGGGCATCGACTTCGTCGACGGGGACGCGGAGGCACAGTACAGAGAGCGGGCGGATCGGATGCTGACGGTGCTCGAACGGGACGCGCCCGATCGGACGCCGGTACACATCCTCGCGGACTTCCTGGCCGGACACTTCGCCGACGTCTCCTTCGAGGAGATGATGTACGACCCGGAGAAGTCCGCGGACGCCTACCGCCAGTTCCTCGATCGGTTCGATCCGGACTTCAATCCGGTCTTCCCCGTCGCCCCGGGACGGATGGGTGACGTTCTCGGGTACACGGTTTACGACTGGCCCGGCGACGGGCTCGGACCCGATCACGCCTTCCAGGCCAACGAGGGGGAGTACATGAGAGAGGACGAGTACGAGGAACTGATCGAGGACCCGACGAAGTTCATGCTGCGGAAGTGGTACCCGCGAGCCTTCGAGTCCCTCGAGGCCTTCGAGCAGTTCCCGCTCACGACCTACGCCACCGAGTTGACCCTGCTGCCCTTCGGCATGGGCGTGTTCGGGACCGAGCCGATGCAGGAGGCACTCGACGCGCTCAAGGAGGCCGGCGAGTCCATCCTGCAGTGGCAGCAAAGCGTCGGGGCCGTGCAAATGGAGGGGAACATGCGAGGCTATCCCTCCACGGCGGGCGGGATGGGGAAAGCGCCCTTCGACGTGGTCGGTGACACGCTCAGAGGCACCAGAGACATCATGATCGACATGCGAAAGCGCCCGGAACAGGTCAAAGCCGCCGCCGAGGCGCTCGTGCCGGAGATGGCCCAGATGGCCATCGAGGGGCCGAAACAGTCCGGCGTCCCGTTCACGATGTTCGTCCTCCACAAGGGGGCGGACAGCTTCATGTCCGAGGCGGACTACCGGGAGTTCTACTGGCCGACCCTCAAGCAGGTCATGGAGGCGGTCATTGACGAGGGGATCGTCCCCTGGATGTTCGCCGAGGGGAGTTACGAGGATCGCCTGGACCTGATCGCCGAGGACCAGCCCGACGGGAAGGTGGTCTGGCACTTCGACCAGACCGACCTCGGACTCGCAAAGGAGAAGATCGGCGACGTGGCGACCATCGCCGGCAACGTGCCGACTGCGCTCATCAAGACCAGCGACCCCGAAACGGTCAGGGAGTACTGCGAGGAGCAGATCGAGATCGCCGGTCCGGACGGGTTCCTGCTGACCCCCGGCGCGACGGTCTACCGCGGCCCCGAGGAGAATCTGCAGGCGATCATCGACGCGGCCAAGAACGCCTAATCCGGGTGGGAACCCGCCATTTCTGCCGGTACCTTTTTGCCGCAGGGAGGAGAATCCGGGACCGGGATCGAAATGTACGGTGCCCAACCTGTCGTCTACGCAGCGGTACAGCCAGCAGACCAGGCCCGCCGTGGGGGGTCCCGACGATGAGCGAGGACTACCCCAGGAAACGGTGGGCGATTCTCGGACTGGCGTGGGCCGTCTTCTTCTCGGTCTCGATGGCGTGGTACGTCATGCCGACTCTCCAATCGAAGATCCTGGAACTCTATGGCATCACCGGCGGCCAGTTCCAGCTCGCGTTGACGCTGCCGTTCGGGATCGCCGCCTTGCTTTGCATCCCCGGGGGGATACTGGCCGACCGACTCGGGATCCGTCAGGCCGCCACCATGGGAATGCTGATCTCCGGTGTCGGTTTCCTGCTCCGGTCACAGACTGGCGGGTTCGCGGTGCTCCTGGGATCGATGTCCCTGGTCGGGGTCGGGCTGGGTATGGTCATGCCGAACCTCCCGAAACTGGTCAGCGTGTGGTTCCCCCCTGACGAAACGGGCCTCGCGACGGGCATCTACAACACGGGACTGATGGGCGGGATCTCGACGGGCATGGTCCTCGCGCCGTTCCTGCCGGGGTGGGGACTGGGAAATCTCCTCCTTGGAGCGATCGTCATCGGTTTCACGATCGCGTTCTATCTCGTGGTCCGTGACGCCCCGCCCGGAAAGGAACTCCCGCCGACGGCCCTCATCGAAGGGCTCCAGCGTGCCGTCCGGAGCAAGAACACCTGGGTCGCGGCCTTTGCCGTGTTCGCCGGTCTCGCCGGGATGGTCTCCATCCAGGGCGAGTTACCACTCGCACTCCACCACGTGTATGGGATCAGCCCGGCGACGGGGGGACAGATCGCATCGCTGATCACGTACGGTGGCATTGTCGGCTCGCTGACGATCCCCTCGATCGCGACGAAACTCGACCGCCGGAAGGCCGTTCTCGTCGCGGCTGCAGTCGGGTTCGGCGTCGTCGAGTTCCCCGTCTGGTTGACCGGGAACACGACGCTCCTGTTCATCGGCACGGCCATAGCCGGCTATCTGGCCGGCGGCGCCCTGCCGATCATCATGGAAGTCCCGACGTGGCTGCCGCGAGTCGACAGCGACCCCGTCGAGGCCCAGCACGTCGGCGGCGCCTCCGGTCTGATGACCGCGATGATGACCCTCGGCGGGTTCATCGGGCTCCCGTTCATCGTCGGCCCGGTGATCGCCGCGAAGGGGTACACGATCGGGTTCCTCGTCGCGATGATCATCTTCTCCTTCCAGGGGATCCTCGGAATCTTCTTCACGCTCCCCGAACTCACCGACTGATCGCCTCTCGCCGTTTTCACTTCGGTCGGGAAACCGGGAAAATGTGGGTCACTTCGACCGGTAGTACTCGAGGAAGCGCTTTGCGAAGTCGTCCCGGCCCATCATCAGGTCAGCGAGGAGAATCGTCTCGCGGGTCTCACCGGGATTGACGATCGGGACGCTCAGCCCGGACTGGATCGCCATCGCGAGATAGAGGTCGTTGATCTTCTCGCGCTCGGGCATCTCGAAGGAGATGTTGCTCAGTCCGAGCGTGATGTTGTTTCCGAACTCGTCCCGAATCTGTTTCATGGCCTGGAGGATCTCATAGCCGATGTCCGAGTCCGAGGACAGCGGCAACGCGATCGGATCGATGATGACGTCCTCGCGGGGAATGTCGTACTCCTCGGCCGCCTCAAGGAGGGCCTCGGCCAGGTCCACCCGGGACGCCGCGTCGTCCGGCGGGCCCGCCTCGTCCATCGTGAGCCCGATAACCGCCGTGTCATATTCGGCGACCAGCGGAAGGATCGCCTCGCGGGAGGGTTCCTCCATGCTGACGGAGTTGATGACAGGCTTGCCGGGGGCGACCTCGAGTGCCGCCTCGAGGGCCTCGGCGTCGTCGTAGTTCGTGTCGATGACGACCGGAACGTCCACTTCCTCGGCCACGGCCTCCACGGCCATCGGCAGGACGGTGTCCTTCTCGACACCGTCGGCGTCGACGTTGACGTCGATCAGATCGGCGCCGTTCTCGACCTGTTCGACCGCGAGGCGGCGGACCGGCTCCACGTTCTCGTTCCTGAACGCTTCGGCCAGGTCGGAGTCGGGGCGAGGGTTGATGCGCTCGCCGATGATCCGGACCTGTTCGGATCGGTCGATCCGCAGCGACGAACCGGCACCCTCGACTGTCGTCTGGAGTGACATGCTGTCCGCGTGAACCCACTCAACCAGCCGCTAAAAGGATTGTGCTCCATGGGCTGATACCGGTCAGCGGACCCTCCCGATCCGGTATAAAATTGAATTTCAATAGAACAACTCAAAATGCACAATTTGGGGGAAGAGAGGCAGTACCCCCACAATCTTTAAGCAACGACCCTCCCAATTCTCGATCGGGTTACCGATGTCCGACGAGGAATTCGTACAAGCACTGGCGGATCTCGAGGAGGACCGAGCGATTGAGATGGCCGAAGAGCGCCTAGATGCCGGCGAGGACCCGATGGACGTCCTCGACGACCTCAAGAAGGGCATGGCCATCGTCGGCGATCGGTACGACGAGGAGGAGTACTTCATCCCGGACCTGATGTACGCCGGGGACATCATCGACCAGATCTCCGATCTCCTCCAGGAGGAGATGGAAGAGGAAGAGGGGGAGATGCTTGGAACGATCGTTCTGGGCACCGTCCAGGACGACATCCACGACATCGGCAAGGACCTGGTCTTCTTCATGTTCGATCTCAACGGATTCGACGTGATCGACCTCGGCGTCGACGTCCCGCCCGAGGAGTTCGTCGAGGCCGTCGAGGAGAACGACCCCGAGATCATCGCGCTCAGCGGCTTCCTCACCGCCGCCTTCGACTCCATGAAGGAGACCGTCGAGGCGCTCGAAGAGGCGGGCCTGGTCGAGGAATTCGAGGAAGACGGCCTCCGGGATGGCAGAAAGATCATGATCGGCGGCGGTCAGATCACCGAGGACGTGCGGACCTACGCCCGCGCCGACGGCTACGAAACCGACGCCCCCAGCGGGGTCCGCCTGGCCAAAGAGTGGCTCGACATCGAGGCATAACGGTCGACATCGACATCCGGGAGACGGTTCGACCGAGCGCCAATCGGTGCGGAGCCTTTACTACGCGAGACGGCAAAGGAGGGGTATGAACGGTGTCGTCGCCTGCGAGACGCTGTATCCGGAGCTCCCCCACATCGACCCGGACGCCGCGGTGACCTACGTTCCCCAGTGGTATCACGAGTATCCCATTCACACGCCGGAATCCGAGACGGCACGCGAGCTCCTCCAGGAGCGCATCGACGAACTCGAGGCCAGGGGCGTCGAACAGGTGATCGTGATCTACCACGATCCGGTGGCGCTAACGGGACTCACGACTGATTCGGTCCCTCTCCACGTCTACCGGGGCCGGGACTGCATCGAGTTGCACCTGCGCGAGGAGCCCAGTGCTCCGGGTGGCGAACGAAAGCAGGAGGGGACCTACTACCTGACCCGCGGCTGGATCGACGCGGCCGTCGACTCCTACAAGGTGTACAACGCGTACGCGGGAACGCTCGACGGACTCATCGCTCGGTTCGAGGATGCCAAACGCGAGCATCCGGACATGCGAGTTTCCTGGCCCGAGGCCGAGAAGATCCAGCAGGCCGCCGCCCGCAGTGAGACGATGTCCGCCGATCCAGCGAAGTTGCTCCGGAAGGTGATCGGCGGCTACCGGCACGTGGTGCTGGTCGACACGGGACGTCTCACCCCCTTTCATCACGAGTACGCGGAGTCATTCCGGGAGTTCCTGGCGACCATCGGGCCCGAAGCAGAGCCCCGAGACGTGTCCCTGACCGTCGAGGAGGGGACGGCCGAACACCTCGAGGCGATTCTGCGGGCGCCGACGGCGGTCCCGAAGGTCGTTACCGTGGAACCCGGCGTTCCCGTCCCGGAGGAGGCGGGCTTCCGGACTGGCCCCCAGCATCCCTGAGTCCGTTCGACTACAGCAAACGAGAATCGGGCGTCGTTCACCGGATCCCGCCACGAGTGTCCCTCCCCGCCGTCAAGATATTGGAAGAACAACGCTTTTCAAGCCGCCAAACCCGATAGGAGGTATGGCCCAGGCACCGATCGGGGCGGTCGACCGACTGTTCGATATCGTCGAAGCCATTCAGGTGCGGGACGGGGCCGGTGTCTCGGAACTCGCTGCGGAACTGGACATGCCGAAGAGTACCGTCCACGGACACCTCGCGACCCTCAAACAGCGCGGGTATCTGGTGCAGGACGACCAGAACCAGTACCACCTGAGTCTGCAGTTCCTCACCCTGGGCGGATCTGTTCGGCGTCAGCGAACGATTTACGACGTCGTCGAGCCGCTGCTGGCCGAAATCGGCGCGGAGGTGGGCGAAACCGTCAATTACGTCGTCGAATCCCAGGGTCAACTCGTCTTCGTCGCCGTCCACTCGGGACGGGAGGGGATTCGGACCGAAGTCGACATCGGGTACCGAACTGACCTCCACTCCACCCCCGAGGGAAAGCTGGTCCTGGCCCACCTCCCGGAACCCCGGCGATCGGAGCTCATCGATCGGATCGAGTTCCCCATCGACAATACGGTCGGACGGGCGGCGTTCAGAGCCGAACTGGAGTCGATCCGCGAGGCGGGGGTCGCCCACGGGACCGAGACCATCGTCAAGAACGTCACCACGGTCGCCGCTCCCGTGATGGACAACCAGAACACGTTCTACGGGGCCGTCGTCGTGGCGGGCCCCACCCTTCGATTCACCGACGACCGGCTCGATGAAATCATCGAGACGCTCCGGTACAAGATCGGGAAGCTCAACATCGACCTCTCCACCGAGATCGCCGAAACCGTCGACGAGAACGAGTTCCGGACGTCCACCTGACATTCCGTCACAGATGTACATTCGTAACGATATTTTCAACGGACCCCGAAACCAGCAGATTCATCACCCGAGAAGTCGAAAAAAGGACAATGTCGAGGTCTGATAGCGAACCCTCGGAAATCCACGTCGAGAACATCGGCGGAATCGAGGAGGCAAACCTAACACTCTCCCCGGGCGTCACCGTTCTCGAGGGCGAAAACGCGTCGAACCG
>JBDGTI010000014.1:0-35151 GCA_042216995.1 Halodesulfurarchaeum sp. | reverse complement strand
GCGTTGAGGGCGCTGTCCCGTAGGGGTTCGCCGGTTCGAATCCGGTCCCACGCACTTCCCAAAATTCTCACCGGCGGGGTGGCCGGCCGAACCGAGCCGTGAGATCGCGGTCGTGAGGGTGGCCACCGGATTCGGGCCCTGGAAATCGACCGCGGGGAGATTTCCTCCGGTTCGAATCCGGTCCCACGCACTATTCATCCGGAATGCCGGTTATTCGTCGGGGTCCTCGGGTCAAACCCACCGTGGTGAAATCGGCCCATAGCTCTTTATACGACCCACGTGACAGCCTACACACCTAGTGCCACCATGCTCAGCAAGAACGCCGGTGGACTAATGCACCACTACGAACGGTTCCTCTGGGGCGTCATGGACGCCCTCGGCGTGACCGACACGGTTCAGCGGAAGATGCTGATGGCCACGTTGCTCCAGTTCGGGGCGATCGTCACCATCTTCGTGCTCGGGGTCGCGCTGCTCGGCGTCCAGCGGTTCCAGGCCATCTTCACGACGGCCGAAATCGCTGTCTTCGGCGCCGTCTTCGTCCTCGCCGTCGGAGCGCTTCTGAACACGATCCTCATCCTCAAGCGCGATTTCGTCACGCCCGTCGAGGAGATGAAGACGGCCGCGGCGGCCATCGCCGAGGGCGAACTCGACGAGGGGGTTCCCGAATCCGACCAGCGCGACGAGATCGGCGAACTCGTGCGCTCCTTCGACCGCATGCACGGGTACCTCACGACGGTCAGCGCACAGGCTGACGCCCTCAGCCGGGAGGAGTTCGACGCCGAGGTCCTCGAAGCGGACGTCCCGGGGGGATTCGGGGCCGCACTCGATCGGATGGAAACCACCCTCCAGGAGCGAATCGCAGACCTGGAGGCAAAGCGAGAGACCATCGAGGAGCGCAACGCCGAACTGACCGAGACGGCGGCGGCCTACCAGCAGACGATCGGACAGGTGGCCGACGGCGACCTGACCTGCCGACTCGACGCCGACACGGACCACGAGGCGATGGCCGGGGTGGCCCGGTCGTTCAATCAGATGGTGGCCGAGTGGGAGGAGATGCTCGAGGAACTCCTCGGGTTCGCCGGGACGGTGGCCGATGAGAGCAAGGCCCTCGAGACCAACGCCGCCGAGGTCAAGGACGCAAGCGAGGACATCAGCGAATCCGTCCAGGAGATCTCTGCGGGTGTGGAACAGGAGAGCCGCCGCCTCGATGAGGCCTCCAACGAGACGGAGAACCTCTCGGCGACGATCCAGGAGATCACGGCCTCCTCGGACAACGTGGCCACGCTCACCGAACAGACCGCCGAAGTGGGCGAGACGGGTCGGGAAGCCGCCCAGGACGCCGAGGACGAGATGGCCGCACTCCGGGAACGGAGCCAGTCAGTCACCGACGCGGTCGTGACGCTCAACGAGACCCTCGAGGAGATCGGCGAGATCACGGACGTCATCCTGGACATCGCGGATCAGACCAACATCCTGGCGCTCAACGCCAACATCGAGGCCGCTCGGGCGGAGTCCGGTGGCGACGGCTTCGCGGTCGTGGCCGAGGAGGTCAAGTCCCTGGCCCAGGAGACAAAAGAATCCGCCGAGGAGATCGAGGGGCTCATCGACGAGGTCCAGCAGCAGTCAGAACAGACCGTCGCGGAGATCGACGAGATGACAGATCGAGTCGAGAGCGGGGCCGAAACCGTCGAGACCGCGACCGACGCCTTCGAGGAGATGGCCGAGAACGTCTCGGAGATCAACACCTCCATCAAGGAGGTCAACGACGCGACCGCCGAGCAGGCCGAATCGATGCAGGACGTGGTGGCGATGATCGAGGACATCGCGTCCATCAGCGACCAGACCGCCGCCGAATCCGAGTCCGTCTCGGCCGCCGCCGAGGAGCAGGCCGCCACCCTGAACAGCGTGGCCGAGAACGCCACGGACCTGGCCGAGAACGCCGAGAATCTGGCCTCCCGGCTCTCGAAGTTCGAGGTCCGGGGGGAGATGGACGGCGACCTCCAGTCCGCAACCGGACCGACGGCCGCACAGGAACCGGATCCGGCGGCCGATTCGATGGAGTGGCAATCGCTCGCGACTGACGGCAGCGGCGATACGTAGGACCGCTGCCAAACGGGTTATTCAAATATCCGGGCACAGTATGTGGCAATATGCCAAAATACTCCACCGGCGGCACCGGCGACGGTGGCGACGGCGGAACCTGTGAGCTGTGTGGGACCGCCACGAAGGACCTGCTCACGGTGACCGTCGAGGGCGCGACGCTCTCTGTCTGTTCGGACTGTGCCTCGCTGGGCGAGACGAAGGGCGGGCCGGTCGCCGACACGCAGGAGGACTCGCGGGAGACCGACCGCAGCAAGCGGGCGGCCCAGAACACGGCCCGGGCCCTCGATGCGGCCTCGGGCGACTCCACCCACTGGGAGGAAGAGGGCACCAACTACGAGGGGGACCGACTGCCCTACCTGCGAAGCGATTACGGCGAACGGGTCCTCAGGGCGCGTCAGGAGGCGGGCTACCAGCGCGAGGAACTGGCCGCGGAGATGGACATCGACGAGAACGACCTGCTCGCCGTCGAGCAGGGCCGGGCGACCTCCGCCTCCGTCGGCGGGTCGGTGATCCGGGCCCTCGAGGCCCAACTGGACGTCGAACTGGTCGAGGAGTAACCCGCGACCGACCCGTTTTTCACGCAACGCGGGCTTCCTCCAGTCATGTCATTGTCGCTGGGACCGGACAACCCGGAGGTCAGGCAGTTCGAATCGACCGCCGCGTCGATCGAGGGAACCGAGGTGGTCCTCGAGGAGACCTACTTCTACCCCGAGGGAGGGGGTCAGCCGGCCGACAGGGGCACCATCGAAGGGATCCCGGTCGCCGACGTCCAGACCGGTGACGGCGAGGTCGTCCACACGCTCGAACGCGAGCCCGACTTCGCGGTCGGGGACGCCGTCAGCGGGGTCATCGACGACGAGTTCCGAACCTACGCGATGCGGGCACACACCGCGAGTCACGTCCTCTACGGGGCCGGGCGGCGTGTCTTCGAGGACATCGGCTATGGCGGCTTCGGGATCACCGAGGAGAAGGTCCGGGTCGACTTCGAGACCGCGACGGAGATCGACGACGACACGCTGGTCGAACTGGAGCGGTTGACCAATCGGGCGATCTGGGACTCCCGGTCGGTCACCTGGGCAGAACTGCCCCGCGAGGAAGCCCTGGAACTCGATGACATCGCGTTCAATACCGCGACCGAGGAGGGAGCCATGGACGGGGCCGACACCATCCGGGTCGTGACCGTCGAGGACTGGGACGTGGGGGCCTGTGGCGGCACCCACGTCCCGAACACCCGCGAGATCGGGACGGTCTCGGTGCTCGACCGGTCGAACCCGGGCGAGGGTCTCACCCGCGTCGAGTTCGCAGTCGGGCCGGCGGCCATCAGGCGGCGGGCCGAGGAACACCGGGCCGCGCTGCGGGCCGCCGGGGAGATCGGGACGAACGTCGGGGCCCTCCCCGAGGAGGTCGCCCGGCTCGAATCGGAGATCGACGCCCTCGAATCAGAGCTCGCGGAGCTGAGAGACGCCGCCCTCGATCGCGAGCTGCAGGGGATGGACCGGGTCGGCGACTGGCAGATCGGCGTGATCGAAGGGCACGAGGCCAACGCCGTCGGCGACCGCATGCAGGACCTCGTCGGCGAGACGGCCCCCGTCATGGCGGTGACCGGAGGCGAGGGGCGCCCGTTCGTCGTCGTGGCCACAGACGGAACGGAAGACGCTGCCGCAGTCGTCGAGGCCGTGACCGAGGAGTTCGGCGGCGGCGGTGGCGGTGGCCCCACCTTCGCCCAGGGCGGCGGGCTGTCCGCCGACGCCGAGACGGTTCGGGAGTTTCTCGAGGCACGAGCAACGAGCCGGTAGCCCGGCGGATCCCGCTGCAATCGGAACCGGACCCACGGCCCCTGCAGACGGTGGGACCGCAATTCGTCCCCCATTTTCTAAACCCGACGCTTTCTGTGGGTTCGTGAGGGAAAGTTTTTTATAGAAGTAAAGGTTACATCGAGTTAGCAATGGAATCAAACGCGCAGATTCGGTCGGACGTACCGGTGCGGCGATACCACTACGACGAGAAGACAGAGATCGTCGCCGACTTCGGTGCGGCGGCGACCGAGGCGAGCGTCGAGGTCCTCGATGACCTCGCGCTCGTGGTCCTGCCCACGGAAGACGGGGATCAGCAATACGAGATCGAGCTCCCCGGGGAGGACGTGGCGGACACGTTTATCACGAACGGCGTCCTCACAATCGAGGTGAACGAACAATGAGCGACGGGCGCAAACTAGTGGTCAAGCCCCTGAAGCAGAAGGACGCCGGCAGGGGACTGGCGGCCATCGACCGACGGGCGATGGAGGAACTGGGACTCGAAAACGGCGACTACATCGTCATCGAGGGCCCGAACCAGGGCCGGGCGGTCGCCCGCGTCTGGCCGGGGTACCCCGAGGACGAGGGCGCGAACGTCATCCGGATCGACGGGCGCCTCCGCCAGGAGGCCAACGTCGGCATCGACGACCAGGTCGAGATCACGAAAGCCGACATCAAGCCCGCGACCGCGGTGACCATCGCGCTCCCGCAGAACCTCCGGATCCGGGGGAACATCGAACCCATGATCCGGGAGAAGCTCTCGGGCCGGCCGGTCACGACCGGACAGACCGTTCCGGTCTCCCTGGGTTTCGGCGGGATCGCGAGCGTTTCGGGCCAGCAGATCCCGCTCAAGATCGCCGACACCGATCCGGACGGAACCGTGGTCGTGACCGACTCGACGGAGGTTCGCATCAGCGAACAGCCGGCCGAGGAGATCGCTGCCGAGGGTGAGGCCGCCGACACGCAGACCCCTTCGGTCACCTACGAGGACATCGGGGGCCTGGACGACGAGCTCGAACAGGTCCGGGAGATGATCGAGTTGCCCATGCGCCACCCCGAACTCTTCCAGCAGCTCGGCATCGAGCCGCCCAAGGGGGTGTTGCTCCACGGGCCGCCGGGCACGGGCAAGACCCTCATCGCGAAGGCCGTGGCCAGCGAGATCGACGCCCACTTCCAGACGATCTCCGGCCCGGAGATCATGTCCAAGTACTACGGCGAGTCCGAAGAGCAGCTCCGGGAGGTCTTCGAGGAGGCCGAGGAGAAGGCCCCCGCGGTCATCTTCATCGACGAGATCGACTCCATCGCACCAAAGCGTGATGAGACTGCCGGCGACGTCGAACGCCGGGTCGTCGCCCAGTTGCTCTCCCTGATGGACGGCCTCGAGGAGCGGGGTGACGTGGTCGTGATCGCGGCGTCGAACCGCGTGGACGCCATCGACCCCGCGCTCCGACGCGGCGGCCGCTTCGACCGCGAGATCGAGATCGGGGTCCCCGACAAGGACGGCCGCGAGGAGATCCTGCAGGTGCACACGCGTGGGATGCCCCTCGCCGACAGCGTCGACCTCGAGGAGTACGCCGAGAACACCCACGGCTACGTCGGCGCGGACATCGAACAGCTCGCCAAGGAGGCCGCGATGAACGCCTTGCGTCGCATCCGGCCACAGATCGACCTGGAGGCCGACGAGATCGACGCCGAGATCCTCGAGGAGTTACAGGTCACCGAGGAGGACTTCTCGGAGGCCATGAAGGGGATCACCCCGTCCGGGCTCCGGGAGGTCTTCGTCGAGGTGCCAGACGTCTCCTGGGAGCAGGTCGGCGGCCTCGAGGAGACCAAAGAACGCATGCGCGAGACCGTCCAGTGGCCCCTCGAGTACCCCGAGGTCTTCGAGGAGATGGACCTGGACACGCCCCGGGGGATCCTGCTCTATGGCCCGCCCGGCACGGGCAAGACCCTGCTCGCGAAGGCGGTGGCCAACGAGGCCAAGAACAACTTCATCTCGGTGAAGGGACCCGAACTCCTCAACAAGTACGTCGGCGAGTCCGAGAAGGGAGTGCGGGAGATATTCGAGAAGGCCCGCCAGAACGCCCCGACGGTGATCTTCTTCGACGAGATCGACGCCATCGCCGGTGAACGGGGCCGCCGGATGGGCGACTCGGGCGTCGGCGAGCGTGTCGTCTCCCAGCTGTTGAGCGAACTCGACGGCATCGAGGCCCTCGAGGACGTGGTGGTCATCGCGACCAGCAACCGCCCTGACCTGATCGACGACGCCCTGCTGCGGCCCGGGCGGCTCGACCGACACGTCCACGTCCCGATCCCCGACGAAGCGGCCCGACGGGCGATCTTCGAGGTGCACACCCGCGAGAAGCCCCTCGCCGACGACGTCGACCTCGACGAGCTGGCGGCCAGGACCGAGAATTACGTCGGCGCGGACATCGAGGCGGTCTGCCGCGAGGCCACGATGCAGGCCACCCGCGAGTTCATCAACAGCGTATCTCACGAGGAGGCCACGAAGGGCGCACAGAACGTCCGGGTGACCGCCGAGCACTTCGAGCACGCCCTCTCGGAGGTCTCACCCTCCATCGACGAGGAGATCAAGCGCCAGTACGAGGAACTCGAAGAGAAGTTCTCCAAGGCCAGCACCGAACCGGAGACCGGCGAGGAGCAGTTGGGCCGGACCTTCCAGTAGCGGGTCTCACTCCACTCGTTCTGCCGCGTCGCGGTCAACCAGCGGGTCGGCGTTTTCCCGGGGGAGGTCGACGACGTCGTCCGCGTGAAGCTCGTAGTCCTCGGCGTCCACGCCGAAGATCTCTCCCACGTCCGCCGTGATTCGAACCGTCGTTCGATCGACTCCCTCATCCGGGACGGCTCCCGCCTCATCCTCGTCCGTGGCGTCCGTCTCGGACTCGGGGCCCATGGCCTCGGCGGGGGTCGGGGCGGCATCTGTGGACGGCTCCGCGGAGGGTCCCTCGGCGGAGTCCTCAGAGCTCGACTCTGTTTCCGTCCCCGTTCCCGCCGACGCCGGCGCATCCGGGTCGGGTGCCGTCCCGGAGTCCCGATCGGTCGCCGTCCCGGATGGGTCGGCGTCGTCACTTTCGGTGGCCGGTGTGCGGTCGCCGGCGACGGTCTCGAGCACCGCCTGTCGGTTCTCCTGAATGCGCTCGACGAGGTCCTCATAGAGGGCCCGCTCCTCGGCGGTCAGCCCGTCGATGCCCCTGCCGTTGCCGGTCGCCGCGAGCGTGGCCTCCTCGACCAGCTTCCCGATCCGCCGCTGGTAGATCGCCTCGGCGACGTGCTCTGCAGTCTCGATTTCGTCGGTGAGCTCGCTCACCCGGCTCGACCGGAACGGATCGGCCGCCGCATCGGCGGCGTCGGCCCGCTTCTCGCGAAGCGAATCGATGTAGGCGGCCACGTCCGCGTAGAAGGACTCCCGCAGCTCCTGGAGGCTGTCGGTCGAACGCTCCTGCCGTTGGACGCGGTGTAGCTCGGATAGATCCATGTTACTCCGGTGCCTTTTCCGCCTGGCCGCGGGCCATGAGGAAGATGCCCGCGTATTCGGGTACGCGAGTGTAGCCCTGGCTCACACTAAGGCTTTCCCCGTCGAAGGTCAGGGTCGCCGGCTCGGTCACCTCGATCCCGATCTCGTGCCCGCGGAAGGTCCGGGGGACGGCGTCGCTGAGCGGGTCGAAGTCCGCGATTTCGTCCCGGTCGAGGGGGACGACCCGGAGCCCGCTCCCGCCGTGGAGCGATCCGGGCAGCCGGATCAATCGGTGGGTGTCCGTCGTGACCGGCTCGTCGATGGGCGAGGCGTCGGCCGCGACCGCCCGTTGGACCATCGCCCGCGCGACGGGAAGGAAGGCCGGATGGACGTCGACGTTTCCGGCCTTGACCGCCGCCGTGTTCTCCTCGATGACCGAGAGCACGGCCTCGGCGCTCTTCTCGCCGACACCCTCGAAGTCGGTGAGACGGTCGATCGCGGCGTCCCGATCCAGGGCGCGGAGTTCGTCGGTGAGCGTGCGGATCTGTGAGACGACCCGTCGTCCCCAGCCCCCCTCGGTGGGGAGCGAGCGCTGTGTCGCCGGGGTCTTCCGTCCCCGGCCGGCCACCGGCCGCTCGGTCAGGAGCGACTCGAGGGAGAGCCCGCTTCCCCGCACGTACTCCACGATCTCCCGTCGCTGCTTGCGATCGAGTTCCTGGACCGACGCGTCCCGAACGTGCACGTGATAGCCCCGCCCGCCGGAGAAGGTGATCGAGAGCTCCTCGAACCCGAAGTCGGTCTCGAGCAGGTCGAGGAGTTTCACCAGCGCGTCCTTGCAGGTCGCGAGCATCTCGGCGTAGGTGTCCTGGGCCGGGTCCACGCTTGGCAGGTGATCGGCGTCGAGATCGAAGATCAGATCCGAGCCCTCCCAGCCCTTCTCCGCCATCGTCCGGGCGCTGGGATCCGCGTAGTGACCGGCGGAGAAGTATACGTGTCGCGGGCGTTCGCGCACCAGGAAGGCCTCGAGCGAGCCCAGGTCGTGGACCGAGCGGTGACGGACCATCGTCGTGCTCGGGCCCGCCTCGAAGGGGATGTACCCCCACTCGCGGGCCGACACGTCCGGCGGGTCGGCCGGGGGCGCACGCCGATAGAAGTCCCCGAACCGGCCCCGGAGGTACTCCCGGGTGCGCTGCTCCATGGGTCCGGTGATACACGACCGGGTGGTAAAGAGGTTTCCGAGTCACCGACCGAAGAGATCCGACAGTCGGTCGAGGAGGCGGTCGCTGTCGCCCAGACGGAGGTAGTAGGCGTCCGCGCCGTCCTCGTAGTAGTCCTGGATGCGCCGGACGATCTCAAAGCCCAGGTGCTCGTAGAACTCCAGGGCGTTCCGGTTTGTCACCCGGGCGTGACAGGACACGCCGTCGGTGTCCTCGGCGATGGCCGCGATGAGCCGCTCGCCGAGCCCCCGGTCGCGGTAGTCCGGGTCGATGCCCAGAAAGAGGATGTAGCCGTCCCCCCGGGCGGCGGCGAAGCCGGCGAGGTGCTCCCCGTCGAAGTAGGCGTGGACGGTCGCCTTGCGGTAGGCGTCCGCGAAGAAGCCCCACCGCTGTTTGAGGAGGCCCTCCTCCTCGCGGATGGCCTCCTTGAGGTCCCAGGCGTCCTGGAGGTAGTCGTCCTCCCCTGGCGAGACGACCCGCCGTTCGAGCGTCACGCTCACTACCGGGATCTACCCGGCGCCGAAACATAATTCCACCGCCCCCCGCGAACTGTATCCATGACCGGACGGTTCGAACTGCAGTCCCACACCGCCGACGTGGCCGTCGAGGCGACGGCCCCGACCCTCTCGGCGGTGTTCGAAGCGACCGCCGACGGACTGGCAGCGGCCCACCTTGAGGACCTGCCCGCGTCGGGCGGCTCGCGGTACGACCTCGAGGTCAGCGCCGAGAGCCCGACCGCCCTGCTCTTTGACTACCTGGGCCGCCTGATCTACCTGCGTGACGTGGAGACCGTCCTCCCCGTCGACAACGAGGCCGCCGTCGAGGAACGGGAGGAGGGGTGGCGGGTCACGGCCGGCTTTCGGGGCGTACCCCTCGACACCATCCCCGCCCGGGAGGTCAAGGCAATCACCTACTCCGAGATGGACCTGAGCGAGCGAAACGGGGGGTGGCACGCCTACGTCGTGCTCGACGTCTGACCAGAGCTTAGTAGCCCGAGTCCCACCGTACGGATATGCCCACTTTCGAGGCCGACGGCATCACCCTCGAGCGGATCGACCAGTTCACCTGGGAGATCGAACCGGAAGACGGGATGAACGTGCCGGCACGGGTCTTCGCGAGCGAGTCGCTTCTCGAGGAGATCGCCGATGACAAGTCACTCGAACAGCTGCGAAACGTGGCCCACCTGCCCGGGATTCAGTCCCCCGCGCTGGCCATGCCCGACGCCCATCAGGGCTATGGCTTTCCGGTCGGAGGCGTCGCGGCCATAGACGCCGAAAACGGCGTCATCAGTCCCGGCGGGGTCGGATACGACATAAACTGCGGCGTCCGCATGATCCGCACGAACCTCACCCGCGAGGATCTGGCGGGCAAAGAGGAACAGCTCGTCGACGCCCTCTTCGAGGCGATCCCCGCGGGACTGGGTTCCGGCGGCGTGATCCAGGGGACCACAAACACGATCGAGGAGATCCTCGACCGCGGGATGCGCTGGGCCCTGGAGGAGGGATATGCCGTCGAGGCCGACCTGGAGCACTGCGAGGACAACGGCTTCCGCGAGGCGGCCGATCCGTCGATGGTCTCCGGGGAGGCCAAAGACCGGGGGCGCACGCAGATCGGGAGCCTGGGCAGCGGGAACCACTTCCTCGAGGTCCAGGAGGTCACGGACATCTATGACGAATCCGTCGCGGCGGCGTTCGGGCTCGAACCGGACCAGATCGTGGTCCTGATCCACTGTGGCAGTCGGGGACTGGGCCACCAGGTCTGTACGGACTACCTCCGGAAGATCGAAGCGCGTCACGGCGACCTCCTTGCGTCCCTGCCGGATCGGGAGCTGGCCGCCGCGCCGGCGGGAAGTCCCCTCGCCGCGGAGTACTACGGCGCGATGAACGCCGCGATCAACTTCGCCTGGGTAAACCGCCAGCTCATCACCTACCAGACCCGACAGACCTTCGCGTCGGTGTTCGAGACCGACTGGCAGGACCTCGGGATGGAGCTGCTCTATGACGTCGCCCACAACATCGCCAAGAAGGAAACCCACGAGGTCGACGGCGAAGAGGCGGAGTTCTACGTCCACCGGAAGGGCGCCACCCGGGCGTTCCCCCCCGGCCACCCGGACGTGCCCGTGGCCTACCGCGACGTGGGCCAGCCGGTCATCATCCCCGGGTCGATGGGCGCGGGGAGCTACGTGCTCCGGGGCGGCGAGCAGTCCCTGGAGCGTTCGTTCGGCTCGACGGCCCACGGCGCGGGACGGCTGATGAGCCGCACGCAGGCCAAACAGGAGTACTGGGGGGAGGACGTTCAGGACGAACTCGAAGCCCGGGATCACATCTACGTGCGGGCCGAGAGCGGGGCCACCATCGCCGAGGAGGCACCCGGCGTCTACAAGGACATCGACGAGGTCATCCGGGTCTCAGAGGAACTCGGAATCGGCGACCCGGTCGCCCGGACCTTCCCGGTGTTGAACATCAAGGGCTGAGAGGGGGACCTTTTTGCCCGATCGGGGCCCACAGAGACGGTATGATCGACGAGACCGCCGAGGAGATCCGATCGATGCGCACCCACAGCTCCTCGGTCGTCGCGGCGAAGGCCGCCCACGCCCTCGAAGCGCTGCTCGACCGGGAGTATCCAAGCGTCGAGGAGTACCTGCGGGAACTGGAACACAACAGCTCGGCGCTCCGGCGGGCCAACCCCTCCCACGCCTCGCTGGTGACGACCCAGCGGGAGATCGTCGAGACGGTCCGGGCTGCCGATCCCGACAGCGTCCCCGCGGCCAAGGCCCGCACCGAGGGCGCCATCGAGGAGGTCGTCTCGACGATCGAGACGGCCAAACACCGGGCCGCCGAGACCACGGCCGACCGGATCGAGGACGGCACAACGATCCTCACCCACGACTACTCCTCGACGGTGCTCGAGGCCCTCGAGGCGGCCGCCCGCGACGGCGCCCACCTCCAGGTCTACGTCACCGAGGCGCGGCCCCGCCACCTGGGTCGGAAGACCGCCCGCGTGCTCGGCGAGATCGACCGGATCGAAACCACCCTGATCGTGGACAGCGCGGCCGGGCACTACCTGCCGGAGGTCGATGCGGTGATCGTCGGCATGGACTGCATCGTCGAGGACCGGCTCTACAACCGCGTCGGGACCTACATGATCGCGGCCACGGCGGCCGATCAGGCCGTCCCAATGACCGTCACCGGCTCCAGCGTCAAGGTCGTCGAGGAGGGGTTCCGATTCGAGAACGACTTTCGCCCTCCGAGCGAAGTCATTCGCGAGCCGCCCGAGGGCTTCGAGGTGGGGAACCCCGCCTACGACGCGACCCCGCTTCGGCTGGTGGATACGGTGATCACCGAGGCGGGAGTCAGGGAAAGTAACGGAAACGGACTTAACTGACCGGACGGCATATCGCAGCGCATGTTTGTCGGCCATGCCGCCCTCGCCTTCGCCCTGGTCGGACTGGGCGCCCGCCGTCTGGGCGCCACCCGGGAGCGAGCGATGGCCCTTGGAATCGTCGCGGCCGCCGCGGCCACGCTCCCGGACGTGGACATCCTCTATGCGCTCCCGACGCTGGTGAGCGGTATCGGGGCCAGTCCGATCCCGGTCGAGACGTTCTGGGACAGCGCGTCGGCCCACCGATCGCTCACCCACTCGCTTCTTGTCGCCGTGCCCGTCGCCGCCGCGATCGGTCTCATCTCCGAGCAGGGCCGGGCCCGCCTTGCGGGGCTGGGACTGGCCGCGGGGCTCGGGACGGCACTCCTGTCGCTCCCGGCCGGTCGCCCGGCTGTCGTGCTCCCGTTCGTGCTCGGCGCGGTGCTCCTCGGCGCGGCGGCCGGCCGGCTCTCCCGCTCGGGGCCGGCGGTCGGACTGGCCGCCGGTATCGCGCTTTTCAGTCACCCGTTCGGGGACCTGGTTACCGGCGACCCGCCCTGGTTTTTCTACCCGGCCGGGTTCGAGGTGGTCTCCGGACGAGTCACCCTGGCTCCGGATCCCACCCTCCACCTGCTCGGGGCGTTCTTCCTCGAACTCGGGGCCGTCTGGCTCGGGCTCGCGGCGGTGGCCCACCTCAGGAATGAGGCGCTTCCGGGCCGAATCAAGCCGCGGGCTGCACTCGGCGCGGTCTTTGCGGCGGCCGGCTTCCTCATCCCGGCCCCGACGCTCGCGGAGTCCTACCAGTTCGTCTTCGGCGTCCTCGCGATGGGGCTCGTGGGCCTCGACCGCCACGATCGGTTCGCGCCCCTCTCCTGGACGGCCACCGCGATGGCGGCAGTGACCCTGGCAGGCGCGGCCTACGCCGTCGTCTACCTGGTCGCTGGACTCTGAACAGTCGAAGCATTCCTTATCCCCCCACACGAACCCAGCGCACATGGTGCGATCCGGTGAACTCGCGGCGGTGATGGAGGATACGCGTCTCAACGCCGCGCTGGCCTGGCTCCTGATCCTCGCCGTCGCGCTCGTCGGGATCGAGAGTGCCGCCGACGCGGACTGGGTCTGGGTGATCGTCGCCGCGTCGGTGGTCGTTTTCGCCGGCCTCCCGCCGATCACGTTCCGGAGCGCGCTGGTGATGTTGCCCTGGGAGGTGCTGGCACTCGCCGTTCTCCCGCTCTTCGTCAGGGGGCTGTTCAGCGGGCTGGCCGGGACCGTCGCCGCCTATCTGGGGGTCGCCGCGGTCGCACTCGTGATCGCCGTCGACCTGGACGTCTTCACGCCGGTCCGGATGACGACCTGGTTCGCCGTGATCTTCGTCGTGGTGACCACGATGGCGACGGCCGGAATCTGGGCGGTCCTCCGGTGGCTTTCGGACGTGTTCCTCGGAACGACGCTCGTGTATCCGCGTCCGCCCCCGGTCGCCCCCGCAGCCGAGAAGGCGGCCCTCGAGGCGCTCATGTGGGACTTCGTCGGCGCGACCATCGCCGGTCTCCTCGGCGGCCTGATCTTCGCCCGGTACTTCAGACAGTTCGCCGGGGGCCACACCCGCCTTCCGCCAGTCGTCGCGGAGGCCATCGAATGAAACTCCGCGAGCGGATCGGGTTGACGCCCCGACGACAGGCACAGCTCAGCCGCCTCATGCAACTCTCGCTCGTGGGCTTTCTCTTCGTGGGGCTCTACGAGACCGACGTGAGCATCGTGGTGAACGCCACGCTGGGCCTGGCGATCACCGCGCTGCCGGCGGTCATCGAGCGGGACCTCCAGCTCCCGATGGACGCGGGGCTGACACTCTGGATCACGGCGGCGGTTTTCCTCCACACCCTGGGGGCGGTGGGACTCCCCGGAATGGAGACCTCCGTCTACCAGCAGATCTTCTGGTGGGATCACCTGACACACGCGCTCTCGGCGTCGATCGTGGCCGGGGCAGGGTACGCCACGGTGCGAGCCATCCAGGACCGCGTCGAGGACGTGGAGTTTCCCCCACGGATCGAGTTCATCCTGATCGTCATTCTGGTCGTCGCCTTCGGCGTGCTCTGGGAGGTCGCGGAGTTCGCGCTCGCCGAACTCTCCCGCGCACTGGGGACCGAGCCGGTCCTGACCCAGTATGGCATCGGCGATACGATGCTCGACCTGGTCTTCGACGTGGTCGGCGCCGTGATCGTCGGCGTGGCGGGGACCGCCCGCCTCGATGCCATCGCGACGGCGATGGCCGCCCGTCTCGACCGGGAGTAAATGCAGCCTCGGCGCGTAGTTTTATCGGGGAGGGAGACGAACTGTCGTCCGATGGTTTACAAGAAGATCACCCTCACCGGAACGAGTCAGGAGAGCTTCGAACAGGCAGCGGACAACGCGATCGATCGCGCCGAGATGACCCTTGACAACGTGAAGTGGGCGGAGGTCACCGAGATGGGCGTCGAGATCGCCGCCGCCGAAGGTCGGGAGTACCAGGCCGAACTCGAAGTCGCCTTCGAACTCGAAGAGCCCGAGGCCTAACTGTCCTCGAGTCGGACGCTCACGCTTTCCGCGTGGGCCGCAAGCCCCTCCGTTCTGGCGAGCGTCCGGATCGTCTCCCCGAGTTCGGAGAGACCCGATTTATCGAGCCGCTGGACGGTCGTCGCCCGGAGAAACGTCTCGACCGAAAGCCCGCCGACGATCTTCGCCTGTCCACCGGTCGGCAGGACGTGATTCGTCCCCGTCGCGTAGTCGCCCGCCGCGACCGGCGTGTCCCGCCCGAGGAAGACCGACCCGGCGCTGTCGATTGCCTCGAGGACGGACTCGTCGTCCGCGGTCTGGATCGAGAGGTGCTCGGCGGCGTAGGATTCGGCGAACACAGCCGCCTCGGCCAGCGACTCGGCGACGAGGATCGCGGACTGGTCCCCCTCGAGTGCGTCCTCGATCACGTCCCGGCGGGATCGATCGGGCAGTTGGGCGTCGATCGCCTCGCGAATCGATTCGGCGACAGCCTGGTCGTCCGTGACTGCCACGACCGAGGCGTCCGGGTCGTGCTCGGCCTGGGCGAGCATGTCGGCCGCGACGGCCTGCGGGTCGGCCGTCTCGTCCGCGATGACCAGGAGCTCGCTCGGGCCCGCGAGGAAGTCGATCGCGACGTCGCCCTGCACCGCGGCCTTGGCCGCCGTGACGAAACGGTTACCCGGCCCCGCGATCTTCTGGACCGGCTCGACAGACTCGGTCCCGTAGGCGAGTGCCGCGATGGCCTGGGCCCCGCCGATCTGGTAGATCTCGTCGGCGCCGGCGACGTCAGCCGCCGCGAGCGTGGCCGGGTGGATCTCCGCTGCCGGAGGCGTCACTACCGCCACCTCCTCCACGCCGGCGACCTTCGCGGGAAGGACCCCCATGAGGACGCTGGAGGGATAGGCCGCCGTCCCGCCGGGTGCGTAGATCCCGACCCGATCCAGGGGGCGGAAGCGACGGCCGAGTTCCCGCCCGTCGAAGTCGGCCCGCCAGTCGGTCGGGACCTCCTCGGCATGGAACTCACGGATGTTCGCGGCGGCCGTCTCGATCGCCTCCCGAACCGACGGATCGACGGCCTGGGCGGCTTCCGTGGCTCGCTCGGTGATCTCGATCGACGTCAGGTCCACGTCATCGAAGCGACGGCTCAGCTCCCGGAGGGCGTCGTCGCCGCCCTCACGGACCTGCTCGATTATCTCCCGGACGGTCTCCCGCTCCGCCTCGACGCCGGCGTCCCGGTCGACGAGCGCCGCTCGTCGCTTGGCGTCGAGCGAGGGGATCGCAGTCGGCGAAAGGTCCATGCCTCTCTCCTCGTGTGGGGGCGGGAAAACCGTGTTGGCATCGGTCCCGGTCCTATTCCGAGATGTAGGGATTCTCGCGCCAGTCGACGCCGCCGTCCTCGCCGTCGCCCCCTGCTTCTGCGGGCGCCTCGACGACCTCGACGGACGCCTCGGTCGGCTCCCCGTCCACGATTTTCAGGGGTTCGAGCGTGCCCTCCTCGGCGGTGATCGCGGTGAGGGTGCCCTCGGTATCGAGCAGGGCGATGTCACGGAGCACCGTGAACATCTCGTACTGCAACGCGGTGTTCTGGAGGACCGCCTCGCGATCGCCGCTGAAACTCGCCATGGTGACGAGTTCGCTGGGGATCTCCTCTTCGTCGTCGAGGGCGTTCCAGCGGCTCCCCCGTGGGGGTTCTTCCTCGTAGATTCGTTTCTCTTCGATGCTCGCCTTGAGTTGGGCCGTCGGCGTGTACTTGCCCACGCCGTCCCCGGCGGCCACGGCCTCGATGAGCAGAATGTTGTTTCGTCTCGTCCGCTCGAGGGAGTCGATCTCCGGGGGCAGATCGGGATCCTCGAGATACGATTCGAGGTCCTCAAGCGGGAGTTCGAACGACGCGGAGAGTCGGAATACCTGACCAGTCATGTGTACCCTTACCCCGAGGTTGGCTCTGGGCCTCAGAGCAATCAACTGCCCGTACGTGCCCATCGCTTAAATGGATCCGGTTCCAGGGAGACGGTCGGGCCCCCGATGACTGAGCCCCGATCGGTACGGAGGTATCCAGACCGACGCGTTGAACTTAATTCCCCAACATCGACCAATAATGGCAGAGGACCGGTGGGGAGAGGAACAGTTCCAGGACGCCACGCGGGCGATCGCCCGTCGGCTGGTCAGGGCGCTCCGCCAGCGGATCACGAGCACCGACATGTTGCTTCACCTGATGATCCTGCTCGTCGTTCCGCTGCTCCTGGCCGGGCTGACCTGGTTCTCGAATGCGGCCCCGCTCCTCCCCTTCGTGATCTACCCGCCGCTCGCCTCGGGGACCTACACCCTCTTTGCCGACCCGGAGAGCGTCTACGCCGAGCCGAAGCGATTCGTGGGGGGCATGACCCTGGGCGCGCTCTCCGGGTGGGTCGCCATCCGGCTCACCTCGACGTTCTGGTACACCGGGCCGCCGGGCGAAATGGAGGTCCACGCCGGCGCGACGGCCTTTGCCATCGCGCTGACCGTCATCTCGACCTGGGTACTCGACCTGGAAGTGCCCGTGGCCTTTTCCGCGGCACTGCTCGCACTCGTCGCCGGCACCGACCTCTCATACGTCCTCGCGATCGCGATCTCGAGTTCGATGGTGGCGGGGTTATTCCTCGTCTGGCGCGATCGGATCTACGAACAGCGGGGGGAGTTCCTCTTCCGAACGGCAACAAGCGACGACCGCGTGCTGATCCCCGTCCGGGACATCCCCGCCGACGAGGAGACAGCCCTGTTCGGGGCGCATCTGGCGGCCGCCCACGAGGCCGGACGGGTCGTACTGTACCGGGCCTCACCCCGAGAGGAGATTCCCGCGGCGAGTCTCGACGAATCGGCCGAGAATCCGGAGTCGGTCGCTCGCGAGGAAGGGGGAGAAAGGGAGAAAGAAGCAGAAGACGGGGAAGGACCATGGACGCCGACCCCCGACATCGCGGCGGTCGATCGGGCACGGACCGCCATCGAGGAGACCGTCGACGTCCCCGTCGAAGTGGCCGTCGAGACGGGCGATCCGGCGGATCCCGAGCGGACACTCGCCGCCGCGAGGGCCCTGGAGTGTGACCTGATCGTCGCCGGGCAGGAGGGAGCCATCGCCGATCGGTCGGACTACCTGGCCGGGATATTTTCCGATGACATCGACGCCATCGCGTTTCACCCCTCCGAGGAGGTGACCAGCTGGAGTCGAGTGCTGGTTCTCGTCCGCGGCCCGGGCAAGACGGCTCGGGCGATGATCGACTTCGCGACCCGGATCGCGACGAGCCCCGAACGGGTGAGCGTGGCCCACACCATCGACGGATCCGAACGGCGGCGTGAGGCCGAGACGATGCTCGCGGAACTGGTCGACTCCTACGACTCGGATCTGGAGACCCGGGTCGCCCGGGGACCGGTCGGACGCTTCCTCGAACGCAACTCCGCCCACTACGACGTAGTGTTCGTCGGGTCGAGCACGGATCGCTCGGTCGCCTCACGGATCCTCTCGCCGCCGACCTTCCGGAACCTCACCGAGGTCGAGGCCGACATCGCGCTGGTCCACGTGAGCTGATCGGTAGCCAGTTAGGGGCCCCGACCCAAACCGGGATCCATGTCCGGAGAACGCACCATGATCGGCGTCCACACCATCGACGCCGACGGCCAGCTCACCCTCGACGAGTCGGTCTTCGAGGCGAGTCAACTCGAGCGGGAGGGCGACGTGCTCGTGGTCGCCTCGCCGGAGGGCGGCATCACGGTCCGGCCGGTGACCACCGGCGTCTCCCCGACCAAAAGCGGGCAGTGACTAGAAGAACCGGCCCTCCTCCGAGTCCTCGGGCTCCGCGTCAAGTCGACCCTCGGCGGCGAGTTCGGCGTCGATATCCGCCTGGGTGAAGTCGAAGAAGTGTTCCTCGGGGAGTTCGACGTCGAGCACCTCGAGTGTCGTCTGTCGGCCATCGGTGTCGAAGGCCTTCCAGTCCCCCCATCCGTAGGGCGCGCCGACGATGAGGTGGACCTGCCCCTGGCCGAACGTGGCGAGGTCGGCGTCGCTTGGCTGGAGGACGCCGTTTGGGTGTGAGTGGACCGAGCCGACCGACCGCACGTCGTTTGGCTTCATGTGTGAACGAACCGAGGCGCTCACGGGGCTGGACTCGGTCCCGGGGACCACGAGCACGTCGGTGATCACCTGGCCCGTCCGGTCGAGCCCGAGTTTGCTGGCGTCCTCGGCCCGCAGAAAGCCCATGTACTCGTTGGGATGGGTCTCCTCGCAGGCCTCCAGCGTGAACGACAGGGTCTCCCTGGCGATGCCCAGGAGTTCCCTCGACCGGAACAGTCTCATCACGGGCCCTAGGGCCAAAGCGCTTCTAAAGGTTACTCCCTGGACAGTCCGGTCGGCCGTTTGCCGAGAAAACCCCATCTGCCGAGGAAAACACCGTTTCTCCGTTCCGCGGGGACGACCTCCATCCGTTGACGGACTCGGCCCCGGCCTCGGTGAAGCCCCGTCGTTCACGACGGGGTGGATGTCAGTATACTTGCTGGGGCCCGACTGCGTTTGCAGGCCCTGGTTTACCAGCCGCCGCCCCAGCCCGACCCATGGCCGCCGTAGCCGCCCATTCCGTGGCCGTGACCACCGTGGCACGGTGGCTGGGGACCATAGCCACCCGGACCGGTGCCGGGCCCGTACTCACCGCTCGGGCCGTACTCCGGGGCCCCTCCCACCGGGCCGTCGTGGTAATGGCCGGTCGGCGTTTCGCTCCACGGGACCACGTATTCGGCCATCGCCCGTGCGACGGTTTCGATCGTCGTGCCGGTCCGGTCCTCGAAGGCGGCAACGCCCTCGGGGCCCAGCCGCGCTTCCATCCAGGACGCGATGTACTGGGCGCGGAGTTCGGTGGCGTTCTCGGCCGCATCCGTCGGTGTCGATACGTGCGTGTCGGTGCCCGTGACGGCGATCGCAGTCGGGGTGAATGCCCCGATCGCGAGGGCCGCGAGCACCGCCCCCACGAGGAGGGTGAATGTTGTTCGTCGCATTGCACATGACCCTATCACCCGGGAGGAGTTATCACCGTGGCCACGAACGAACGTATCAGATTCCACTAAACCGTTTATCGGGGGCGCTGACCGTCCGTGAGAGAAGAGACCGTTCGTCGGGTGTGTATGTCACTCCGCCACGCCGGGGAGGGTCTCGGCCGGATAGACGCGATAGGTCCGGCCCTGCTTCTCCCGATACACGAGCCCCCGCTTCTCCAGGTCGGAGACGGTCTGGCTCACCTTGCTCTTCGAGAAGTCCGATCGATCCCTGAGTTCGATTTGCGTGAGGCCGGGCGATTCGAGGACGGGTTCGAGGATTCGGCGCTCGTCCTCGGGCAGCAGATCGAGCAGGGCTCGCGGGGAGTCCAGGTTCGCCACCGGTTCGGTGCTCGAGGGGGCCGCTTCCCCCGTCTCGTCCGATTCGTTCCTCGCCGTGGTCCCGTCGGGGGTCCCGGGCGAACGCCCTCCCTGCTGTGGGGCGGGGTCGTCAGTCTCGATCCACTCCTCCCGGTACACGAGATAGACCCCCGCCAGTGCCCCCGCGACGACCAGCGTCCCGACGGCGACGAGCAGGGGATCCGGTCCGGACGCCCCCATCCCCTCCATCATCGATCCCATCATTCCGTCCATCCGACTGTCGAGGGCCTGTTGCTCCCGGTAGCGGTCCCAGGTCCACAGGCCACCCAGCAGGAGGATCGCCCCGACGACGATCGCCGCCAGTCGATCCGCACGTCCGCTCTTCATCTGTCGAGGAAATGGGTTCGATGCTATGAAAACCCTCCCTTCCCGGCGGGCCCGCCCGAGCACATCCGGTCTCGATGTCGGTTTCGCCGCCGACGAACGATCTCTCGAATGAAAAACGGTTATCTACCAGTATGAAACCTCTCGTTCGATCTGAGAGCTCAATTTTCGGCCAGAACAGGTAACTGCGGGAGGGGCCTACGGGGAGGTAGAATGATCGAGCAACTCCTCAAATCGATACAGGGTCCCGCCCTCCCAATCGACACGGGGACCCGACCGTATCGCGTTCCCACCACCCGCCCGCCGGCAGGGGGCCAGATAGGATGAACCGCCCGGGCAAACTCCTCGGATACGGCGTAATAGCGCTCGGACTGGCCCTCCTCGTCCCGATGCTCCTCTCCGGAATCGCCGGCGTCGGCCGGACCGGCGGCTATGGCACGTTGAGCGGGTACGGCGGCATGATGGGCGGGTATGGCATGATGGGTGGGTATGGCATGATGGGCGGCGGTTACGGTGCCGGCGTGGGACTGCTGGGACCGCTCATGCCGCTTCTCTATCTCGCCGTGTTCGTCGGCGGGGCGTACCTCCTCTTCCACGCGGTGGCTGGGAATGGTGAGACAGGACTCGCCCGGACCGGAGACCCCGCCCTCGAGGAACTTCGCAGCGCGTACGCCCGCGGGGACATCTCCGAGGAGGAATTCGAGGCCCGGCGGGAGAAACTCCGTCCCGACGAGCGATGAACGAGCGAACACGTCGCGGGTTCCTGCCCGGTGCGGGATTCGCCGTCTCGGCGCTGGCCGGCTGACTGGCCCGTCGAATGCCGATACGACACCCCCTCCAGTAGTTTTTATATTCTTCTGCGTCTATGCCGCGATATGTCACGGCAAGCGGATTCGGATCACTCGAGAAGATACCGGACGCTTCTCGTCACCGGATTTGTGCTACTAGGCGTTCTCCTTCCGTTCGCCGGGATCGCGGCGGCAACCGAATTGTATCCAGTCAACGTCCATCGGAACACCGAGATCGTCGTCATGGCGGACGCACAGCGGGGAGATCCGGAAGTCATCGCCGACGGCGCAATCAAACAAACCTGGACCTCCCTGGAGAATCCCGAGGTTCTCACCGTCCGATTCGTGTTCCAGCGGAAGGCCGTGATTTATGGGGATTTTCTTCACATCGGCGGCGAGAACAAGGAAGGGTACGTGACCGACTCCCGGGACGTCTCACATTACGAGATCTGGGCGAAAAACGGGCCGACGGATTCCTGGACCATGGTCAAGGAATTTGATGGGTCGATCACGAAAGACCGGACCCCGCAGGTGCGACATAACTTCTCGGAGGACCCGTTCGTGGCGACGAAAGTCGAACTCCGCATTACCGAGCGGACCGCACCCGAATGGTATAACCAGTGTGACGTACCAATAGCGGAGTACCAACTGATCGGGCGGTACGTGGAGGAGGATTTCCAGCTTCAGTCGTCCACCCCCATCGCCACCCCTACCGCCACCCCGACACCGACTCCCTCGCCGATGACTACGACGACATCACTTGCTGACTCCCCCTCGACCGCCACACCCGCGACCGCATTTGACCCCCCTGAGAAAGTATATCGGGACCGGGTGGGATTCATCGGTTCTCACCTCGGTCTTCTTGGTGGGGCCGGCGGGTTGATTCTCCTCGCACTCGGCGGGGGAGTGCTGCTCGCGTGGCGGGGAACAAGCGACGGTGGCGATCGTGCCGGCGACGAGGCAGTTTCCGGTACTGAAACTGGCCCGGACGCGGGCGCCGCCACCGCGGAGAGCGATATCGAACCCGCGCCCGATGCGAGAACGGGGGCGCCAGACCCCTCAACCGATGGGAGAGATATCACTGATGTAACACCCGGTTCATCCCTGCAGTCCGATCGGGGGCCCGAAGGCGGGGAATCGGATGAATCAGGCGACCAGTCGAGGGGAGCCGAGACCGGGGGCTCGCGTGAGAAGCCCGCGGACAGGTCGCTCGCCGACGTGGTGAGTGCTCTCGATGAACCGCTGAGGGATCAGCTCTCACACGAGGATCCGGCGGAACGTATCTCCGGAATTGAGAACCTCACGCAGGCGGCCGAGTCGGGGTCAGTCAGCATGGAAACGGCAACGAAAGTGCTCACATCTCTGACTGAATCGAAGTGGCCCACGTCTGTACGGGTGGCCGCCATCGAAGCCCTGGGAACGCTTGAGGCGGAGGAGGTCAGTGACCGCCTCAAGGAGTACCGGCTGGATACTGACACTGAAGTCAGCAAGGCCGCAACCAAAGCGCTCCGGAAACTTGAGGGATGATGAGCGATAGACGTGCAAAACGGAGAAGCGAGCAAACGAACAGTTCACAAAGACCACACCGCGATTTCCAGTCATGAAAGTCCCGCACTCGGTATTCGAGAACGGCGAACCGCTCGAGGAAGAAAGAGCCCGTGCGATGGCAGTCACGGAGGCCATCGGTGATGAGGTCAGTGCCCATCTCGATCGAATCAATTCCCTCCGACTCTACAGTCTCGGTGCCGGGGTCGGCGGACTCGTTCTGGCTGTCGCTGCATTCTTCGCGAACCTCGGTGGGATAGCAGCCGTTCCGCTTGTGTTGGGACTCCTGGGTGGTGTCGGCGGGTATCTCTACACCGAGCGAACAGAGCCTGGGGTGACGGTCAACGGGATTAAAAAAGGCTACTGGACGGGATACGCGATACCGGACGACGATGGGGTTGTCGTTTACGATGCGACGAACTCGATCGGAGAGACGACGTTCAATCTCGAGCGCCTCAAAGACGACGAGACTGTCACGGACGCGAAAGAAACGATCGAAGACCTCCAGGAATTCCCCGTCGTGATGTCCCGGGACGAGCCGCTCGAACACACATTCACGAACGCGTTAGAAACAGTCCAAGCGGAGATCGAAAACGCGGATCAGGAGATGGTCGAGGCGCCGATCGTCTCGGCCGACGAACCCGGCGCCGAAGCGCTCGAATTTTTCGCCGAACGGGCAACGCAGGACGGTGGGAGTCGTGCACCTGAAACCGTATCGACGCCGCCAGTCGAGGCAGCGGCGGACGTGAACGCGTTGACGGACCTGGAGAAGATGGCCCTCGAAGAGGACGACGCCTCGCTGGAACAGCTCTCCGGGCGGAGTCGGCAACTGGTCGGTGAGCTTTCGGGGACCCAAGAGATGGCAATTGATATCCTCAACGACCATCTATTCGAGGCGGCAGACGCCTTTGGAGTCGTCAGCTACAATTTCTACTGTCCCGACTGCATGTCGGATGACATCGAGACGGCCGTCGAACTCACGGATCCCCAGAGCGGTGATTGGTTCTGTTCGACCTGCCGGTCGCACCTCGAGACGGGGGAATTGATCCCGCGTCATAAAATCAAAGACGACGTCGTCAATCCCGTATGGGACCAGCTATGGATCGAAAAGGACGATCAGCGCCGCGAAATCTACGAAAACATCGAGGACCAGAAAAGCGAACTGCAGGAGCGCGAATTCGAACAGCGGCGTGAGGAAATTCGGACTGCCACCGATCGGATCAAGGACATCCGGTCGAAGATCCGTGACCTCCAGACCCAGGCGAAGGCTGCGGAGGGCAAAGTCGAGGAAATCGGCGATCTCATGGTGAAATACGACCGGCTCAACGAGGAACGGAAAGAACAGTTCCAGCAAGACGTCGAGGAGTCCTTCGCCGAGATCGACAAAGAAACCGAACGGATCCTCGAGGAAACACGGAACGAAGAACAGGAACGGATCGAACAGGCCCAGAAGGAGGCAAAAGAGAAGGCAGAGATGATGCACGAGGAGAAACTGCGCAGGGACATCGAAAAATTCGCCGCAGAACAGGCGATGGAGGAACGGCGTCACGAAGCGGAGATGGAATTACAGGCGGACAGTATTCAGAAACAGGAACTCCTCGAAACGGAGGGGGAGTTCTCCTCGATCGACACGATAAACAACTTCCGACAGTGGAAGAAGGACGTTCCAATTATCGGCGGCGGCACCAAATACGAGGGTGAGAACTGATGGCGAACGAAGACCTCCTCAAACCACTCAAGGCAATCAATCAAACGATTGCCAAATTACGGGAGGACGTGCAAACGCTGATCGGAGAGGTGAAAAAGATCCCCGAGTCGATCAGGGAGGCGACCAACACGCTTCGGGACGCCATTCACGAAAATATACAGGCCCAGGCCGAGCTCAAATTGATGGACCACCTGATGGAGGTCAGGTCGGTAAAACCGCAAATCAACGCCGAAAAAGAACAGATCGAGAACGAGCGCAAAGAGCTCGAATCCCAGCTACAGAACATCGATAACCGGTACCGGGAACGGCAGCGGGAACTCGACGAGAAAGCGGCCGAACGGATCCGAAACCTCGGGGAACATATCTTCGAAATCGACGAGGAACAGTTCGAAGCGGGAATTGAGGACCCGTTTACCGAGCAGGTGACGACAGCCTGGAAGTTCCTCCAACAGCACAACGATACGGTCCTCGACGAACGGAGAACCCACGTCCGGGAGACAACCGGGGAAGCGGTCCAGCGCATCAATGAATTCGTCGATCGGCAGGATTCCCTGGTGGAGAAGATCCGATCACACCGCCTGGAGATCGACTCGCTCTCGAAGCCAGACGAGGATATCGAACTCCTCCACGTACCCTACTACGTGGTAGAGTACGAGAAAGAGGGGGAGACACACCGCACTCGAGTCATTCCATCACAATTGAGTTCGTCGGATGACGAGTGGCGGACCGAGACGCTGACTCCGATTCCGGGTTCCGAGGATATCTTCGGCGGTGTCCCGACGGACCCTCCCACCGATCGGTACGCCTCCCTAGATGGATCGAAAGTCCTCCGCGCAGCCGAGGACATCGGCACCTCCTCGAACGTTGGCGTTTCCTTTGCGGACGGGGTCGAAAAATCGCTGCCCGAATCCGAGCAGATACAGGTCGAAGTGACGGAGGTGAGCGACTGATGACGGCCATAGAGAAAACACGGGCCGTCGTCGAGGAGGGGGATTCCTTTGACGGCCGCATATTCCCCACGGAAAAAGCTGAACTCGGTCGTCCTGTCAGGGTCCGGGCGGACGCGACGGTCATGGGGAGTATATACGGTGAAACCGTCGAAACGTACGATAACGCCGTCGTCGAAGGGTCGGTGATGGCGAGCGATGCCATCGAGATGGCGGGCGGGAGTATTCGGGGTGAGGTCGGCACACCCGGCAAGATAGAGGCTCAAAACGCGGACGTGAAAGGGACAGTCACCGGCAAACGGGTGACGCTGGAAGATACTGTTGTCCGGGGAAACGTTGTCGGCACAGAAATCATCCTCGAAAACTCCCTCGTGCTCGGTATCGTCACCGCGGAACGAAGCCTCGAAATTCGGGATTCGTTGTGCTACACGTTCCGAAGTCAGGGAGAGACATCGCTGATCGACGCGAAACTCATCTTGCCCCAGGCCGTCATTTCCGGGTCGATAGAGATGGAAACTCCGGTCAAAGTCGCCGGGTTCGGGCCCGTCGAGACCGAGTCAGACGGCGGATCGGAGTCCACCGAAGGGGATCGTGACGTCGTCGAGCGACTTCCCGAGATGACCGACTCTGATCTCTACCGAGACGGGGACAAACGCTACCTGAGCCTGGCGCCGCGGGTGCTGAACCTGGAGAAGGTTTCGGACCGGTTGGCAGATCTAGAAGAGGCGATTATGGAGGTCGTTAACGAGTCTTCGGACGATACGGCGGCTGCAAAGGACCTGACGACGGTTCTCTCGACACTGGGGGTTGAAGAGCAGTTGGTGGACGAGACGCTGATCAATTACTAGGCCCGCTCGAGAAACCCCCTGGAGATCACGACGATTCACATCGTTCCGGTTTTCTCCAGTCCATTCGCCTGTAGATCAGCGTGCAGAGAGATAGACCTATCCCCGAGGCAGCCCGATACCAGCATATGGCGGATGACAAACGAGGCCGGGAAAAACAGGCCAGGAACGCCGAGCGCCGGCAACGCGAGCGAGCGATCGCGGCCGAACTCGAACAGATGGACGAGCCCGAGCCCGCGATCGACGCGGGCGAACTCGCCTTCTTCGAGACCGCCCTCGAGGAACTCGAGTTTCCCGTCACGGGGACCGACGTCGTCTCCGAGATGGGACATCGAAAACTCGAAAGCGGCGGGGAGACCTACAGCGTGGCCGAGTTGCTTCCGGCGACCGAGTCAGTCACGTTCGAGAGCCCGGAGGCGGTCCGCATGCAGGTCCAGCGGCCGTCGGTCGCCACGGCGATCAAGCGCATCGTCGAGGCGGCAGAGTCAGTCCAGGGGGCAGATTTCACCGGATCACAGCGGGAGGCCTACGAGAAGACGTTCCTCGAACTGCAGGTGATCGATCCGGTCGACGAGGACGAGGGCATTTCGGTCCTGCGGGACTGGGTCATCGAGCGACTGCGGAAAACCGAAACGATGCCCGACTCGCGAGCGGTCCGACGGCGAGCCGCCGAATACTGCCGCGAAAACGGGTACGAGGTGCGAAGCGACGAGTGGCTCGGGGTCTGACCCATCGCCGGTGACCGGAAACCGCGGTCCGTGTCCGAACCGGTGGTTCCCGTTTCCGGCAATTCGGGGATCGGTCTCCGTGATCTCGGCTGCGAACCGGTCACCCCGGCGAGCTCCCGGTCGAAATCCTTATCCGACCACCTTTATTTAGGTAGGCCTAATAATGGGGATGAACCGTATACGGACCGGGACGGCGGGGCAGACACGTGGATACCGGGGGCGGAGCGGATGACCGGGCGTCGGTCGCTCCTGAAGGGAATCGGAGCCAGCACGCTCTTCGGGGCACTCAGTCGGGGCGTCTCGGCGTCTCCTCTCGGGAATGACACCACCGACCGCGGCGGCGAGGTCGTCGACCGGGTCGCCGCCGACCCGACTGACGTTCCGGATCCGATCAACCGCGATAGGCCGGTTCATCACGACATCACGCTGACCGCCGAGGAAGTCGTCTCGGCGGTCGAGCCCGGAACGACCTACACGTACATGACGTTCGACGGGCAGGTGCCCGGCCCGATGCTCCGGGTTCGCCAGGGCGACACCGTCGAGTTCACCCTCGAGAATCCACCAGCGAACAACCGGACCCACAACGTCGACATGCACGCGATTTACGGGACCGGCGGTGGGAGCGTCGCCACGACCGCCAGTCCGGGGACGGCAAACAGCGAGCAGTTCACCGCGATGTACCCCGGTGCGTTCATCTATCACTGTGCCGTCCCGCAGATGGACGCCCACGTCGCGAGTGGAATGTACGGACTCATTCTGGTCGAACCCAAAGACGGACTCCCCGCCGTCGACCGGGAGTTCTACGTCGGTCAGCACGAGATCTACGCCGGCGACCCGACGTACCCGATCCTCCAGACGGGCCATCAGGTGCTCAACAAGCGAGCGATGACCCGCGAGGACCCGAGTTACGTGACGCTGAACGGCGAGACGAGGGCATTGACCCCGGATCGATACGGCGCGATGGCCGCCGAAACCGGCGAGACCGTTCGGGTGTTCTTCGTCAACGGCGGGCCGAACCTGGCCTCCCACTTCCATCCCATCGGCAACGTCTGGCGGCGGGCCTGGCGCGACGGGGCGCTCAGGAGCGATCCCGCGGAATACGTCCAGACCGTCACGGTCCCGCCCGGATCCGGGCTGGTCGCCGAGATGGAGTTGCCCGTACCCGAGCAGATCAAACTGGTCGACCACTCGCTGAGTCGGGTCGTGCGCAAGGGGATGCTCGGAATCGTCGACGTCGCGGGGCCGGAACGCCCCACGGTGTTCGATCCCGACCCCTCTCAAGCGGACTGCCAAATGAATTAGGCTCACCTCAAAAAGAAAACTACAAGGCAATCGAGGGGCCCAGGATTAAGCGAGCCTAAAATGAAGACACACCTCGCTTCGATCGCCATCGCATTGCTCGTCGTGACCGGCGCGGTCGTTCCGGCCGTCTCTGCGGCAGCGGACGAACCGAAGCCGATCACGTCGACCGAGGCGGCGGTCACGTTCGTCGAACGCGTCCTGGAGATGAAGGGGCATCTCAACGCCTCGGTGCAGAACGCCATGGAAGGCAATACGAAACAGGCCCGGTTGCACGCCGGGCATCCCCGGGAGAAGTACTGGAGCCTGATCGCGCCGGCGGTCCGGGAGGCGAACGCGACGTTCGCCGAACAGCTCCGCACGAAACTCGCCTCGGTGCCGGACAAACTCGAGACGATGAACGCCTCGGCGTACCGGGCGTACGTGACCGGGGAGATCTATCCGATGCTCGACCGCGCCGTCGAGATCACGGTCGCCGCCGAGGCCCGTGACGGTCCCGCCTTCGAGGGGACGGTCGCGATGACGCTGCTCGATCGCATCGCCGTCGAGTACGACAACGCCATGAGCGAGGGCAAAATCCTCAACTACGAGGAGTACTGGGACGCCCGGGGCTTCGCGGCCGTTCTCGAATCCCGGTATGCCAGCGAGATCGCACCGGCACTCTCCGCGGAGAACGCCGAGGAGATCGCCAAGTTCATCGATACCCTCCAGCGGTCGATCGCCCAGAGGAAGGCGGTGAGCGAGGTGAAACCGCTCATCGAGCAGACCAGCCACGAGATCGCGGAGTACACCGGCGTCGAGGAGTCCGACCCGTCCGAGGCCGCCGAGGTGAGCAGCACGAACGCGACGATCCGGCAGATCAAGGAGAACCTCGATCGGGTTCTCACCCTCTACAAGCGGAATAAATCGGCTGAAGCCCTGCAGTTGCTCTCCCAGACCTACATGACCAAGTTCGAGGGCCTCGAAGGCCCCCTCATCGAGGAGCGCCCCGAACTCGTCGAGCGCCTCGAAGCCGCGTTCAACGAGAAGTTGCCGAGTCAGATCGAGAACGGCGCACCCGTCAGCGAGGTCAAAGCGACCATCGAGCGCATGAAAGAAGACCTCACGCTCGCCAAGCGTCTCCTCGCGGATCAGGGCGAGACGACGATTCGACTCGAGAACGAGACGACCACGACGACCGAGCAGCCGACAACCGAACCCGCGACCACCACGACGTCACCCGGATTCGGTGCTGCAATCGCGCTGGTGGCGCTGCTCGGCGCCGGGCTGCTTGCCGTCCGCCGGAGCGCGTGATACACTCAGCATGACAGACACTCCACGCGACGATCGAACGAGCCGCCGTGCGTTCCTCACCGGCGCCGTCGGCGCGGCCGCCGCGATCGCCGGCTGTGCCGGCCGTTCGAAGCCGGGACAGTCCACCACCGATCGGTCGATCGACGTCGGGTCCGACTCCCGGCAGGGGACATCGACCGGCCGACGCTCACCGGTCACGCTGGAGTCGCTGTCTCCCCTCGAGGGGGAGTTGACGATCTACCTCGGCCGTGGTGAAGGGGGACTGTACGCGGACATCGTCGACTTCCTGGAGACGCGCTATGCGGACTTCACCGTGACGCTCAAGCGCGGCCCGTCGGCGTCGCTGGCGAACACGATCATCACCGAGGAGAAGTACGACAACTCCCCGGCCGACGTGTTCTGGTCGATCGACGCCGCGTCGCTGGGAATTGTCGCCCAGAAGGGACTCGCCGCCCCGCTGCCGAAATCGATCACGCGTGTCGTCCCCGCCCAGTTCCGGGATAACGCCCGACGCTGGCTCGGGATCTCCGGGCGGGCGCGGGCGATTCCGTACAATACGGACGAGATCAGTGCCGATCAGGTGCCCGAGAGCGTCTTCGGACTGCCGGAGCGGGAGCGCTTCGATGGCGCCCTCGGCTGGGCCCCCTCGTACGGATCATTTCAGGCGTTCGTGACCGCGATGCGCCTCCTGCGTGGCGAGGAGCGGACACGGGCGTGGCTCACGGCGATGCAGGAGTCGGGGGTCACGTCCTATCCGGGGGAGTTCGGTGTCACCTATGACGTCGCGCAGGGAACACTCACCGCCGGTCTCGCCAACCATTACTACGCGCTCCGACTCAAGGAGGCCAACCCCGAGGCCCCCCTGGACCTGGCGTTCACCAGCGGCGGCCCCGGGGCGCTGATCAACGTCGCCGGCGCGCTCGTGCTGAAATCGAGCGATAGAAAGCAGCTGGCGACGAATTTCGTCCACCACCTGCTGGCCCAGGAACTCCAGGAGTTCCTGGTCGAGACGGCCTTTGCGTATCCGATGGCACCGGGCGTCCCACCCCCCAGCGGGAACGAGATCGATCTGCCGCCCCTCGAGGAGTTACAGCCCCCCGACATCGATCTCACGAAACTCGCCGACCTCCAGCCGACGCTGGAACTGCTGCGCGAGACGGGTGTGTTGTAACCTCGATGGGGGACCTGAGCCGGATCCGGGCGCTTTTCGCCCGGCCGATCGAGACGCTCCGTGACGCCGGCGAGGACCGACAACTCCCAGTCACGGTGACGCTTCTCGCGGCCGCGATCGCCGCGACCGTCCTGTCACCGCTGGCGTGGCTCCTGCTCCGGGCACTGGCGGTCCCGCCGGGCAAAGCGGTCGGGTTGCTGACCAGTCAGTCGACCCTCGAGGTGCTCGCCAACACCGTCTTCCTCGTCGGGGCGGTGACACCCGCCGCGACTGCCCTCGGGACCCTCCTCGCCGTGCTGACCGTCCGGACCGACCTGCCGCATGCCCGCCTGTGGACGATCGCCCTCGCCCTCCCGCTGGTCATCCCGAGTTACATCGGGGCCTTCGCGTACGCGTCGGCGTTCGGCCCCGATGGAACACTCGCCCAGTTGCTCGCGCCGCTCGGGATCGAATCCCTGCCCTCGATCTACGGCTTCGAGGGGGCCGTGCTCGTGCTGACACTGTACATCTACCCGTACGTGTTCCTGACCACCCGGGCGGCCCTGCTGTCACTCGATACGACGCTCGTCGAGGCCGCACGCACCCTCCATCACACCCCTCGAGAGGCGTTCCGAACGGTGACCCTGCCACAGATCACCCCCGGGATCGTCGCCGGCGCCCTCCTCGTGGCGTTGTATACCCTCTCTGACTTCGGGACGCCGGCGATCATGCACGTCGACGTCTTCACCCGGGCCATTTACGTCCAGTACAACGCCTTCGCACGCGGGAGCGTGGCGCTGCTCTCGCTGCAGTTGCTCGGCGTGACGGCCGTCATCCTGGCAATCGAGTCCCAGGTGAAAGGCGGAAACCGCTCGATGTACGTCGGTAGCGCGAGCAGCGCGGACCGGACGGTCGCGCTCGGTCCCTGGAAGTGGCCCGCACTCGCCATCTGCGGTGCGGTCGTCGTGTTGGCCCTGGCGATTCCGATCGGGGTGCTCCTCTCCTGGCTGTTCACGTCCTCCGCCGGCTACGGCGGAACGGGGTCCGGTTTCTCCTGGCTGTATGCCTGGCACTCCGTGAAGGCCGCCGGAGTGACGGCGCTCATCTCGGTGCTCGCGGCCGTCCCCGTGGCCTACCTCTCGGGCCGATATGACTCGCGACTCGCGACGGTCCTCGACCGGATGACCTACGTGGGCTATGCCGTCCCCGGCATCGTGCTCGGGCTCTCGCTGGTCTATTTGGGGGTGCGGTACGTCCCCGGCCTCTACCAGACGCTGCCGCTTTTGATCTTCGCGTACGTGGTTCGATTTCTCCCCCAGGCCGTCGGGTCGATCCGTTCCTCGGTCCAGCAGGTCGACTCCACCCTCCTCGAGGCCGCACGCACGCTCGGTCACTCTCGATCGACGGCGTTCCGCACGGTGACGCTGCCGCTGATCGCTCCCGGCGTCGCCGCCGGCGGCGCGCTGGTCTTTCTGACGACGATGCGGGAGCTCCCGGCGACGCTGCTGTTGCAACCCCCCGAGTACCGAACGCTGGTGAGCTATATCTGGTACGTCCGCGACGCGGGCTTTTACGGCCGGGCCGCGGTCCCGACGTTGCTGTTGGTGGCCGTCTCGACGGCCTCCATGGGCGTCATCCTCGCGAGAGAACGGTACGATCGGGGCTGAACCAATTCCGGATGCCGATCACCCCAGTCCGCGTCGGCCCACTGACGGCTCAGCGGGGCAATCGATGCGCTCCCCCACCTGGATCTGCCCCGTCACGTCCCGTTCGTTCGCCCCGTCACGTCCCGTTCGTTCGCCCCGTCACGTCCCGCGGTCTTGGGGAACCAGGCCAGTTCGTGGTCGGCGGTCACCGCCGCGTCCACCGGCGTTCCGACCGGGAACTGCTCGGTGTGGTTGTGCATACACTCCACGACATCGCCCCCGTCGAGTTCCACCCGATAGAGAAGCGTCGGGCCGAGGTACTGTCGATAGATGACCTCGCCGTCGGCGCCGGTCGCGGACGATTCCCCGTCGATCGCGCCGCCGTCGGCCCGACCGACCGGCTGGACGGTCACGTCGTCGGGCCGAACGAGCACGTCGATGCGGGCCCCCGCCCGCTCGCTCGACAGGCCGTTGATCAGGTCGAGGGGGATCTCGCCGATCGCTGTATGAACCGCGTCCTCCCCGACGTCGCCCGAGAGGAAACTCGCGTGGCCGAGGAACCCGGCGACGAACCGCGATTCGGGCACCTGGAACACGCGGTCGGGTGAACCGACCTGCTCGATGGTCCCTCCGTTCATCACGGCGACGCGGTCGCTGAGCGAGAGGGCCTCCTCCTGGTCGTGCGTGACTGAGACGGCGGTGACGCCGGCGTCCTTCAGAATCCGGCGGACCTCCTCGCGCATCTCGATCCGGAGGTCGACGTCGAGATTGGAAAACGGTTCGTCGAGGAGGAGAATGGCGGGTTCCGGGGCGAGCGAGCGGGCAAGCGCAACACGCTGTTGCTGACCGCCCGAGAGCTCGGCCGGGTACGCCTCGCGCTGGGCCTCGAGGCCCACGAGGTCGAACAGTTCCTCAACGCGTGTCTCGCGCTCGGCCGCCGACCAGTCCTGCAATCCGAAGGCCACGTTCTCCTCGGCGGTCATGTGCGGGAACAGCGCGAACTCCTGGAACACCACCCCGACATCCCGGGTCTCGGGCGCGGCGAACCGGTCGGTGGCACCGCCCGCGACGACCTCCCCGCCGAGTCGTATCTCCCCCGCATCCGGCCGTTCGAGCCCGGCGATCAGGCGGAGCGTGGTCGTCTTCCCACAGCCCGACGGCCCGAGCAGCGTCAGGATCTCCCCCTCCCGCACCGACAGCGAGAAGTCCTCGACGGCCACCTCGGTCCCGAACCGCTTTTGCACGTCCCGGAGTTCGAGCACGACGTCGCCGATCGAGCCCGCAAAGGAGGCATGGCCGTTGCCCGGATCGTCGACGGTACCCGGGTCGTCGTCCCCGCCCGTTTCGTCGTTTCTGTCCGGATCGTCAGCTCTCCCCCGTTCATCGACGGTGCGCGGATCGTCCCGCTCGGAGGAGAGATCCGTGGAATCCTCAATGGAGGGGTGACTGTTCAACATGAAACCCCCGGTCTCCCTGTGACGGTTCCGGGAGTGGCTTCACCCCCCTTCCCCGCCGATTGGTCCGATCGACGCCACTGGTCACGCTCCATCCTTAAGCTAGCCTAAATCTGGCAGGGTAAAAAGAGTGGGGAAACGATTGTCGGTGTATCCGATCGAGTCCACAATCGAAGGAGGGAAGTACCCTGTCAACGGTCGCCGTCGTCCCGAGCGGCACGGACGAAGGCCCGACGCAGGACGGTCAACAACACGTACGTCTCGTACTTCTGGTTGCGGCAGTGTTCGCAGGGCTGCATCTCCGCGGTGATCTCCTCGACGACGTCGCCGTACTCCTCTCTCAGGGTCGCGAGTGCGGCCTCGACCTCCGGCGTCACCGCCTCGATCAGTTCGTCGACGGCGGAATCGGCCGAATCCGGCAGGGAGTAGGAGAGAACGATCGTATTCGCCCCGTAGTACTTCGTCGTGCCGCCACGCCCCTCCTCGAACTGGACGACGTCCACGAGCCCCGCGTCCCGGAGCTCGTTGATGTGGTGTCGGACCGTGTTCTCGGTCCGGTCGATCCCGCGGTCGGCGAGGCGGTCGTGTACCTCGCTCGCCGTGAGCGCCTCCTCGGCGAGCGCGTCGAGTATCATCGCCCGCATCGGCTCGTCGATCGCGTCCGAGACCCGGGTGTCGCGGACGGCGATGTCCTCGAGTCGATGCTCCGCATTGGAACTGCGCATACCGACCCGACGGGACGGAACGGCTAAGTGTTGACGACCGGGTCCCGTCCGGTACCCCACTCTGTGCGGTCAGACGACCCGGTTCGTGAAGCACTAGACGACCCGTTTGTCCGTTCAAATACCCCATATCTCTATTCAAACATATCATCTAAAAAATACTTTAGTGGGTACGGCCCCTTCATCAAAATGCAATGAGCGAGACAACCCAACTCCGCGTGATGGACTTCGACTGTCCGAGCTGTGCGAGTACCGTCGAACGTGCCCTCGAGAACACCGAGGGCGTCGAGGACGTCGAGGTTCACTACACGACCGGTCGGGTCGAAATCGACTACGACGACAGCGCCGTCGACCCCGACACGTTCGAACAGACCATCGAGAACCAGGGCTACACGCCTCAGCCCGCATAAGGAATCATGGATCTCCAATCGATCAAACAGTACTATCACAAACACCGGCAGGCCATCGTCGCCGGCACCAGCGGCGTCCTCTACGGCGGCGGGTGGGCCCTCGGGTACTTCACCGGCTTTGACACCGCGAGTGTCGCCGTGTTGCTCCTCGCGACGTTCGTCGGTGGGTACGACATCGCCAAGAAGGCCTACCACGAGGTCAAAAGCCGGACGCTTGGCATCAAGACGCTTGTGACGATCGCGGCCATCGGGGCCATCGCCATCGGCGCGTACTGGGAGGCCGCCGCCGTGGTCTTCCTGTTCTCGCTGGGGAGCTACCTCGAGGGCCGGACGATGCGCAAGACGCGCAACGCCCTCGAGGAACTCCTCGAAATGACGC
>JBDGTI010000042.1:0-35998 GCA_042216995.1 Halodesulfurarchaeum sp. | reverse complement strand
GATGTCCCGGAAGAAGGAGATGATCTCCAGGGCGGCCTGGCGCTCCTCGTTCTGGCGGACCAGTGCCTCGAAGTTGGGATCGTTCCGGAGGATGGCGTCGAAGGTGTCGATGATGACCACGTCGGCCTCCCACATCTGCTCGGCCTCCATGAGGCGCTTGAGCAACTTCTTGCGGTTGGCGTCGTCCTTCGATCCGCCCCGGAGGGCGTTCCCGCCGGTGTCTACGTCCGCGTGGAGGAAGAGGAGCCGTTCGTCGAGCAGGTGTTCCTCGATCCCGTAATCGAGGGAGTGCATCTGGTCGATGAACCCCGAGACGGTGAGCTCCGTCGAGAGCAGCGTCACCGGCACGTCCTGCTCGCAGAGGCCGTAGGTAAAGCGCTGGCTCAGGGCGCTCTTGCCGGCCCCGTAATCGCCCTCGATGAGCACGATGCTGCCCCGGGGAATGCCGCCGCCGAGCTCGTTGTTGAGTCGATCGCGCTCGTCGAGACCGAGCGAGTAGAGTCGCTGGTGCTGGCTCATGATTGGGTTCTGAATCTGAACACGTCCCGGTTGCCGTTGACGTGTACCACGATTCGATGGTCGATGCCGGTGAGTGTGACGTTCGTGACCGTGAGTCGGGCGACCGCGCCGGGCTGCCAGGTCGGTTCGTCGATGACCGTGAGCGTCTGCACGCTCCGGTAGCGGCCGTCGACGACGAGATCGACGGTCGAGGGGACGGCCGCGAGCGTGTTCGAGCCGGTGTTCTTGAGGAGGAGCGTGATCGTCTCGTTGGCCCCATCATAGACCTTCCCGCTCGTGGGGTCGCTGATCACCTCGACGTCGGTCCTGATCTCCTGGCTCACGTCCTGGCTTCGATCCCTGAGCGCGTCGCTCAACTGGTTGATTCCGCCGGTCATCGCGCCCGCCACACTCCCGGCGACGAGCACTGCGGCGATGAACAGGATCAGCGTCTCCGAGGAGACGATCGCCATCAGGGGTAGACCTCCGTGACGGCCACGCCGGGCCCGGTAACGACTTTCACGGTGATCGGCTCACTGAGGGTCGCTTCGGCCGTGATCGTCAGGTTCTCCGCGGGCAACCAGAGGGCCGTCCCTCCCGATCCGGCGGCGATCGTCCCGTCGGCGGTACTGATCGTGTACGTGACGTCGTCCTGGTAGGTTCCGTTCAGGAGGAGATCCGTATCGGCGACCGAGAGGGCGGAACTCCCCGCGTTTCGCACGGTGACCGACACCGTCTCGGGCGAGGCGGTGGTGTTGTGGGTCACGTTCACGATCTCGACTGCCGTGTTGAGCATCTTCAGGTCCCCCTCCTCCTCTGCCATCATGGCCCCCTGGATCTGCTCGTAGCCGTTGTAGGTCGTCGTGTACAGCATCCCGACGCTGGCGACGGCGGCAACGAGGAGGATCGCCGCGGCGGCGCTACCGCCGAAGCCCATCGTCCTCGACCGTCGAGATTCGCTCGCCTAGCGCACGATCGAGGTGGTCGGAACCCAGATCCTCGATGTACCGCAGACTCCGCCGGTGATCCTCCATGGCGAGTTCGGTGGGTCCCGACTCGTCCCGGTAGGGGAACTCCTCGTCGGCGATTCCCTGCAGGACATCGAGGCAGTGATCCCGCATCGGTTCGCCGATCCAGCCGATCTGTTCGTAGTGGTTGAGCGCCCGGATCGCGTTGCGGGTGTCGAACTCGCTCACGAGGAAGTCAAGCCACTCCATGAGGAGCACGTCCGAGAGATAGCCTGCAGGGGGTTCGGTGAGGTGGGGTTGTGTGGTCGCGTCCGCGGCCGCTGCGGCCCCGAACTGGAAGTCGCCTTCGGCGTCCCCTGGTTCGCTTTCGGGGGCCGCCTGCTCGGACCCGGTGGATGCGTGCTCGGGGGCCGATTCCCCCGTCGTGGCTTCCCCGGGGGTCGACTCGATGGAGCCGGTATCGGTGTCGGGATCGGGCGACTCGGCCGCCGGTGTCGCGGCCGACTCTTCGGCGGCGTCTGTGGGGTCCTCGGCGCTGTCCGCCAGATCGTCCTGCTGGAAGAGATCCTCCGTCTCCGGGTCCGACGTCGGTTCCGTTTCGGCCGACTCGGTGGGCTCCTCCTCGACTTCCGTCCCCTCGAAGTCTTCGTCCGCCCAGTCGGCCTCGCCTGACTCGTATTCCGCCTTGAGTTCGTCGAATGACATGCCGCCCGCGTCCTCCGTGGAATCGTCCGTGTCCTCGTTCATTGCCGGTTCGTCTGTCTCCTCCATGTCCCCCAGCGACTCGTCGCCGAAATCCCCCGAATCGTCGAACGCCTCCTCCGAGAACTCCTCGTCCATCTCGAGGTCGTCCCCGTCCGACGAATCGGCGCCCTCTTCAAAGTCCTCGTCGCCGATCGGATCTTCCTCCTCGAGGTCCTCGCCGTCGAAGTCCCCATCGTCGAAGTCCTCGTCGAAGGCGTCGTCCTCGAAGAAGTCCTCCGCGTCCGCGTCCGAGATGTCCGATTCCAGGTCGTCCTCGGTCTCCTCGGTGTCGTCGCCTTCGTCGCCGAACAGGCCGAAGTCACCCGAACTCTCCATCCCGGCGTCCGGGCTCACGTCGTCGACGAAGGGGTTGACCCCTCGGGTCACCATTTCGTATATCTCGAGGAGTTTTCGGACGTTCTCCTCGACCTCGTCGACCTTCTCGCTGATCTGTTCGTTCTCGCTGCGGACGGTGTTCGCCGTCGAGGAGACGTCCGCGATCTCGCTTTCCAGGTCCTCGATCCGGTTCTCGAGTTCGCTGGTGGAGGCGCCGCCGTCGCCCCCGTCCATGTCATCCATCTCGTCGAACCCGTCGACGTCGAAGTCCTCCTCCATCCCGAACTCGTCGTCCATGTCGAACTCGTCTTCGGCGGTGTCCCCCTCGACGTCCTCGCCATCGGAACTATCTTCGCCCAGCCAGCTCACCAGCCCGACACCGAGCAGGCCGAGTGAGAGGAACTCGGGGAGGACCGGTCCGAGAACGACAGGTGCCATTTGGTCGCAGTTCGACGGTAATCCCTAATTAACCTTCGGTACACTTGCCGGATCTGATAAATATGGATACCTATGCGGCGATAGGGAGTGTCACCTTCGCGGAGGTGTCCTTTGGCTCCCCGTCACCGAATCTATCACTGACCCAACTCTCCGCTTGCGAGCGATCGACGAACGAAGCCCCAGTCAGGGGAGGTCGTCGTCCGCGTCTTCGGCCCTCTGAAGGGAGATGTTCTCCAGTTCTGTCTCCTCGATGTCCGGTTCTTCGGTCGCCGGGTCGGGCGGTTCTTCGTCGGCGTCGAGCGTCTCGTCGATCTCGTGTCGGATGAGTTGCTCGCGCTTCTTCTGCCCTTGCTGCTCCCGACCCCGTTTCGTGTCGCCCATGGTGTGGAAGATGTTCTCATACCACTTAACCGTTCCTGCCGGGCCAAAATCGGCCCCCCGCTCAGGATTTCGCCCGTGAACGGGTCTGGACTCCCTTCCCGCGGTCCCGTGGCGATCGGACCGGCGGCCCGGGGACACTCGCGGCCGTCACGGTTTTCCTGCGAGCGGCCGTTCGGCGGACATGGACGACGCGCTCGTCATCGGCGGCACCCGCTTCATCGGCCGGCACCTCGTGGACGAACTGCGCGCCCAGGACTACGACGTCACGATCTACACCCGGGGTCGCCACGAGAACCCCTTCGTTGACGACCCGGCCGTCGATCACGTCACTGGCGATCGGACGGACGACCAGGACCTCGAGGCCGCGGCGAAAGCGGTCGGCCCGGACGCCGTCTTCGACGTCGTCGCCTATCACCCGGAGTCGGTCGAGGCCGCGACCCGCATCTTCGCCGACGTCGAGGCCTACGTCTATGTCTCCAGCGGGGCCGCCTACGCCACCGAAGACCTCCCGAAGCGGGAGGGCGAGACCGAACTGAAGGAGTGCACGGCCGAACAGGCCGAGGACGACGGGCCGGCGACCTACGGCAACCGCAAGGCCGAGGGCGACCGGGTCGTGGCCCGGGCCACGGAGCAGGGGGTGCCAGCGATGGCGGTCCGGCCCCCGGTCGTCTATGGGCCACATGACTACACCGAGCGCCTGGACTACTGGCTCGACCGGATCGCGTCCTTCGACCGGATCGTGGTCCCCGGCGACGGGACGAACCTCTGGCAGCGGGCCTACGTCGAGGACGTGGCCCGGGGGCTGCGTGTCGTCGCGGAGCGAGGGGACCCCGGCGAGGCATACAACGTGGGCGACCGCAACGCGGTCACCCTCGACCGGACGATCGAACTGGCCGCCGCGGCGATGGACGAGCCGGTCGAGATCGTCCACGCGAGCGACCGCGAACTCTCGATCGCCGGGCTCGAAACGACGGACTTCCCGCTGTACCGTCCGTATCCACACCTGCTCTCGACGGCCAAGCTCGCCGAACTGGGCTGGGACTCGACCCCGGTCGAGGCGGCCATGGCCCGCACCGTCGAGGACCACCTGGAGAGCGATCGGGACGGCCGGACGGAGGGGCCCGACCGGTCCACGGAGGAGCGCGTCCTCGACGTTCTTGGGACCGTCTGAGGATCCGGGAGTTGTTTATAGGACCACGGATCGAATGAGCGGTATGTTCGAGAAATCCACCTGGATCCGGCTCCCGCGGAACGTCGTGGTCGGCCACGATGTCCTCGCGGAGGCCGGGACGGTGGTGGGAACGACCCACCTCCACGGGCGGCCCCTCGTGGTGACGAGCGAGACGCCCCGGGCGATCGCCGGAGACCGGCTCGTCGAGTCCCTCGCCGAGGCCGGGTACGAACCCGCGACCGTCGTCGTCGAGGAGGCGAGTTTCGGTGCCGTCGAGCGCGTGCTCGATCGGGCGGGCGAGGTCGACCCCGGCTTCCTCGTCGGAGTCGGGGGCGGCAAGCCCATCGACATCGCGAAGATGGCCGCGGACCGGCGCGGCGTGGGCTTCGTCTCGGTTCCGACCGCGGCCAGTCACGACGGCATCGTGAGCGGTCGCGGGTCGGTCCCCGAGGGCGATACTCGACACAGCGTGGCCGCCGCCCCGCCGATCGCGGTGATCGCGGACACCGGCATCATCGCCGAGGCGCCCTGGGAGCTGATGACCGCGGGATGTGCGGACATCATCAGCAACTACACCGCGGTCAAGGACTGGAAGCTCGCGAATCGCCTCAAGAACGTCGAGTACTCGGAGTACGCCGGTGCGCTCTCACAGATGACCGCCGAGATGCTCCGGGACAACACGGCCTCGATCAAGCGCGGCCTGGAGGAGTCGGCCTGGGTCGTCGTCAAGGCACTCGTCTCCTCGGGGGTGGCGATGAGCATCGCCGGCAGCTCCCGCCCGGCCAGCGGGGCCGAACACCTCTTCAGCCACCAGCTCGATCGGATCGCACCGGGGCGGGCACTCCACGGCCACCAGGTCGGCGTCGGCTCGATCCTCACGGAGTACCTCCACAGTGGCGCTGACGGCGAGTGGCGAGCCGTTCGGGACGCGCTGGCCAACCTCGACGCCCCGACCACCGCCGAGGAACTCGGCCTCACCGAGGAGGAGATCGTCCAGGCGCTGACCACCGCCCACGAGATACGCGACCGGTATACGATTCTCGGGGACGGCATCGAGGAGGCCGCGGCCATCGAGGCGGCCACGCGGACCGAAGTCATCTGATTTAGGCAAGCCGAAAAACATGCGGATCTCGCTCGTTCTCGAAGACGTTTATCCACAGACCCACTTCCAGGATAGCGCATGCACACCGAAGCATACCAGACGTGCAAATCCTGTGGCAGGTCCCTGGAGCACACGACGGTGTACCGAAAACACGCCTACTGCAATCAGTGCTCTCCGGGGCTGGGCGGCGAGCTCTGAGCCCGTCCACGCCCGTCGGCCCGGCAACTGGCCACCGCTCTTTCCGGCCCGGGAGAACGCTTAAGCCACGCCGTCGCCCAGGCCAGCCGGGATGGAGACACCACGCACGGGACTCTCGTATGACGACGTGCTACTCGTACCACACCGCTCGCCGGTCGCGAGCCGCGAGGACGTGGACCTCACGACGCGATTGACCCCGTCGATCGAACTCGACGCGCCGCTTCTGAGCGCGCCGATGGACACCGTCACCGAGGCCGAGACGGCCATCGAACTCTCCCGGGTCGGCGGGTTCGGCACGATCCACCGATTCCTGACCGTCGAGGAGCAGGCCGAGGAGATCGCGGCCGTGGTCGAGGCCGGCGAGCGTGTCGGGGCCGCCGTCGGCATCAGCGAGGACTACCTCGACCGGAGCGAGCGAGCCCTGGCGGCGGGTGCCTCGGCGATCGTCGTCGACGTGGCCCACGGCCACCTTGAGGACGCCCTCGATGCGGTTTCGGACATCGCCACCGAGTTCCCCGACGCGGCGTTGATCGCCGGCAACGTGGCCACGAAGGAGGGGGTGCTGGACCTCCAGGAGAGCGGGGCCGACGGCGTCAAAGTCGGCATCGGTCCCGGCTCCCACTGCACGACCCGGGTCGTCGCCGGTGCGGGGGTTCCACAGCTCACCGCCGTCTCCGACGCCGCCGAGGCGGCCGCCGACCGCCCCGTGACGATCATCGCGGACGGCGGCATCAGGAACTCCGGGGACGCGACGAAGGCGCTGATGGCCGGCGCCGATACGGTCATGATGGGGCGGTTTTTCGCCGGAACGGAGGAGTCGCCCGGCGACGTCCTCGAGGTCGACGGCGAGCGGTACAAGCGCTCCCGGGGGATGGCGACGACGGCGGCCAACGACGCCCGCTCCGACAAGGCGGACGCCGACCCGTCCGCCGATGAGGGGGTCGAGGCGCTGACGCCGCTTTCGGGTCCACTCGCCGAGGTGACATCCGAGTTCCTCGCGGGGATCCGATCGGGCCTGAGCTACGTCGGGGCCGACTCCATCGAGGCCGCTCGCGAGAAGGCCGAGTTCATCCGGGTCGCACAGGGCGCCCGCCGCCGCGAGGGCGCACACTTCGATCACGACTGGGAGTCCCCGTCCGTCGAGTGACGAACTGAAACCTTTTTTAAACCCGTCACCGTGGCCCCATACGATGCGGCTGGCCTTCGTGTCGCCGAAGACCATACATCACGCCGACAGCGACGACGCGGCACGGCTGCACCGTCTCGCGTCGGCGCTCGCCGAACGCGGACACGAGGTCGACTGTCTCACGGCCAGGTGGTGGGAGGGGGACTTCGAGCGGTTCGACCAGGCGGGGATCACCTACCACGCAGTGGGTGATTCGGGCGGTGGGCTGTCGATCCCGTTTCGAGTCGCGAGGGCGATACGCGGAGTGGACCCCGACGTGGTCCAGGGGACCTGTGTCCCGTCCAGCTGGGCGATGGGGGCCCGGCTCGGGGCCGCGCTCGCGGGACGCCCCGCGGTCATCGAGTGCTACGATCCGCCGAGGGCCACCGGCGGAGTGGGGGGAACGCTGCGTTCGCTGGCGCTCAAGAGCGCTGATGCCGTCGTCGCCCCCTCGCGGACGGTCCAGACCACGCTCCGGGAGCTGGGTATCGAGGGCGAGCGGATCCGGGTCATCCCGACCGGCATCGACGTGGAGCTGATTCGGGAGACGGAGCCGGCCGAGGGCGGGGACATCGTCTACTCGCGGCGGCTCGAGGAGGGGGCGAACCTGGAGACGCTGCTCCTCGCGCTGGCCGAGTTCCGGGAGTACGACTGGTCCGCGACCGTGATCGGTGACGGCCCCCAGCGCGAGGCCTACGAGCGCCAGGCCCGGGACCTCCGGATCGAGGACCGGGTGACCTTCGTCGGCGACCTGCCGGTCGAGGAGCGGGTCGCGCTCTTCAAGAACGCCCACGTGTTCGTCCACACCGCCGAGTACACGCCGTTCGCCCACGACCTGCTCCGGGCCCTGGCGTCGGGATGTGTCTCGATCGTCGAGTATCACGAGGATTCGAGCGCACACGAACTGGTCGAAACCGAGGAGCGTGGCTTCACCGCGACCAGCCCCGAGGAGTTGACCCGGCGACTCGCCGCGGCCGGGGAGCTGGAACGCCGGCAGTTCGACGATCGATTCGCCGAATTCGACGACGAGCAGTTCCTCGAGCGCTACCTGGAGCTGTATCGCAGGATTCGACCCGATCCGTCGTGATGAAGGCTTTTGGTCGCGCCCCGCTCCCATTCGAGGGATGAGACAGCACTTCCTTCGGGCGGCCCGCGGGCGGGAAACCGAACGCCCCCCGGTCTGGCTGATGCGCCAGGCGGGTCGGTACCTGCCCGAATACCGCGAACTGCGGGCGGACTACACGTTTCGCGAGGCCATCTCGACCCCCGAGGTGGCGACGGAGATCACCCTCCAGCCCTTCGAGCGCTTCGGCGTGGACGCGGTGGTGATCTACTCGGACATTCTGGTCGCTCTGGAGCCCCTGGGGATCGACTACCACCTGGAGTCCGGGGTCGGCCCGGTGATCGAGGACCCGATCGAGGGGCCGGCGGAGCTCCCCCGCGAGCGCGAACCGGTCGCGTCGCGCCTGGAGTACGTGGGCGAACTCCTCGAGCGCGTCTGCCAGCAGGTCGGCGACCGGGCGGCGACGCTGGGATTCGCCGGCGGGCCCTTCACGCTCGCCTCCTATGCCGTCGCGGGCGAACCGTCCCGGAACCACGTTCCGGCCCGGGCGTTTCGCGCCGCCCACCCCGAGGCCTTCGCGGACCTGCTCGATATCTTCGCCGAGGTCGTCACGGAGTTCCTCCAGTACCAGGTCGAGCACGGGGCCGATGCCGTCCAGCTGTTCGACACCTACGCCGGCCTGCTGGGACCCGAGAACTACCGCGAGTACGTCCGGCCCGTCCACGAGGAGATACTCGAGACGATCGACGTGCCAACCATCCTCTTCGTCCGGAACATGGGCGGCCGACTGGACGACCTCGCGGCCACGGGGGCCGACGTGGTTGGCCTCGACTGGACGGTCGACATGGCGGAGGCGCGAGCCGCCCTCGGTGAGCAGCCGGTCCAGGGCAACCTCGACCCGACCGACCTCTTCGCCGATCAGGCCGCCGTCGAGCGGCGCACCGAGGCCGTCATCGAGGCCGCCGGTCCGGCGGGACACATCCTCAATCTGGGGCACGGCCTGGATCGAAACACCCCGGTCGAGTCCGTGGCGACCTTCGTCGAGACCGCGAAGGACTGGTCCTGGTGAGCTACTCGACCGGGGCGTTCAGACAGTAGGTCCCCGGTTCGTCCCGGCACACACACCGCCGGAGCTGGTAGGCCGCCGGGTCGGCGTCAGCGAGGAACGGCTCGATCAGGTCGCCGATCACGGCGGCGAGTCGCGGGTCGTCGTGTGGCACCGGCACCCGGTGGAACTCATGGCCCGCCGCCTCTGCCTCCTCGCGGAGTTCGACGTCGAGTTCGTGGAGCGTCTCGCTTTGTTCGTGGAGGAAGCTCATCGGCTCGACGACGACCCGGTCGGCCTCGATGGAGCCAAGGGCCGCTTCGATGTCCGGTTCGGTCCACGGGATGTCCCGGTTCGCGTGGTTCTGGAAGCCACGCGTGAAGGAGTCAACGCCCAGGAGCGCGGCCATCGTGTCGGCGAACTCGGAGACGTAGGTGTCATAGCGACTGCCCGCCTCGAGGTAGGAGACCGGGGTTCCATGCGCCGAGAAGAGCAGTTCGGTGTCGGGCGCGGTCAGGTCGAGGCCCCGCTCCTCGGTGAAAGACCGGACGTTCTCGACGCGCAACCGGGCGTAGGTCGGATGGCGATGCCACCCCGTGACCGCCCGAAACGTGGCCGAAGAGCCGTTTTCGAGGAGGGTCCGTTCGAAGTCCTCGACGGCGGCGATGTTCGTCGACGGGCCCGAGAGGGGATACACCGGGACCGCGATCACCCGGTCGGGATCCGCGGCCGCCATCGCTTCGGCGACGTCCTCGATCAGCGGCTCGGTGTACTGCATCGCCAGTCGGACCGCGGGCTCGAAGCCGCGGTCGGCGAGTTCGTCCTCGACGGCCGCCACCTGGGCCCGGGCCTGCTCCTCGAGGGGGGAGCCGCCGATCGTCTCGTACTCCTCGATCAACCCGTCCACGCGCCGCCTGGCGAGCTCCGCGGCCCGCTCGCGGGCGGCGCGCTCGCTGTCGAACCGCTCCAGGTCGGCGTTGTCGAGGAAGATCCGCTCGAGAAAGGGCTCGACGGCCTCGGGGGTGGGCTCGGCCGGTTCGCCGAAGTTCAGCAACACGACGCCTGCGTCCATGGTCCGGGCTATGGGCAGGACGGGTATGTCACTGGCGATCAGTCGTGTCGGAAGGCCCGCGTGCCCGTGAACACCATCGCCATATCGCGCTCGTCGGCGGCCTCGATGACGGCCTCGTCGTTTTTCGACCCGCCGGGCTGGATCACGGCCTCGACGCCGGCCTCGGCGGCCACCTCGATGCCGTCCGGGAAGGGGAAGAAGGCGTCGCTGGCCATCACGCTACCCGAGGCGTCCGTCCCCTCGGCGTCTCGTTCGGCCTTCCGGGTGGCCAGTTCCACGGCGTCGACCCGGCTGGCCTGGCCCATCCCGATGCCGACCGTCTCGGTCCCATCCGCCAGGACGATGGCGTTCGATTTGACGTGCTTTGCTGTCTGCCAGGCGAACAGCAGTGACTCGAGTTCTCCTTCCGTCGGTTCCCGCTCGGTGGCCGTCTCTAGGGCTGTGGGACTGGGCGCCTGGGCGTCCCGCTCCTGGACGAGTCGGCCGCCGACGAGCGGTTTCTCCGCGTGCCCGAGCGACCCCTCCCCGAGGTCGCCCACGTCGAGCACGCGGAGGTTCTCCCGGCGGGAGAGCACGTCGAGGGCCCCCTCCGTGTACGCCGGCGCGACGACGGTCTCCTTGAACGACTCGACGATGGCCTCGGCGGCGGTTTCATCACAGGGCCGGTTGAGCGCCACGATGCCCCCGAAGGCGCTCTTTGGGTCCGTCGCGAGTGCGCGCTCGTAGGCCGCACCGACGGAGTCGGCCACGGCACACCCGGCCGGGTTCGTGTGCTTGATGACCGCGGCTGCGGGGGCATCGAACTCCCGGACGAGGTTCAACGCGGCGTCGGCGTCGTTGTAGTTGTTGTACGACAGGGCCTTTGCGCCCTCGTTCAACTGCGCGGCGTCGACCACGTTGGCCGCCTCGCAGGTCGGATCGGCATAGAGGGCGGCGTCCTGGTGGGGATTCTCGCCGTAGCGGAGTTCCCGCACCCGATCGGTGGAGTCGAACCGCCGGCTCGGGAACTGGCCGCCCGCCTCGGTCACCTCGACCCCCTCCCCGTCGACGTCGACCTGGCCCGCCGCGATCATCTCGATCGCCCGGGGATAGGCCCGGAACTCCCCCTCGTGGAGCACCCGGCGTTTCAGGCTCTCGGGGTCGTCCTCGGGGCGCACCGGAACGGGCTCCTGAGTGATGATCGGGCCGGCGTCGATCTCCTCTTCGATCACCGAGCCGTCCTCCTCGACGGCGTCGGTCACGACGTGGACAGTACACCCCGTGACGGCGACGCCGGCGTCGAGGACCCGTTCGTGGACCTGCGTGCCGGGGAACGCGGGCAGGAGCGATGGGTGGACGTTGATCGTGAGGAGCACGTTCTCTAGGAAGGTCTCGGAGAGGATCTGCATGTAGCCGTCCAGTGCGACCAGGTCCGGGTCGGCGTCGGCAAGCGCCTGAAGGAGCCGACGTTCGTGCTCCCGTCGGTCCATGTCCGGCGGGCGCTCGACCGCGACGGTGTCGATGCCCCGGTTTTCCGCCTTCTCCAGGACCGGCGCGTCCGCGTGGTCCGAGACGACCACCGCGAGGGAGGCCCCACCCGGATTTCGGTCCTGGAGGTGCATGAGGTTGCGACCGCGATTGCTGGCGAGTCCGGCGATCTTCGGCATGGCTGAGTTCCCGGGGGGCATCCGCAAAGTCGTTGTGGTCCGGTCTGCGGACGGTACCCACGTAGGTGGGTATATTGGCGACAGATGACGGCTCAGTGGAACTATATATGCACGAACGTGGGACGTATCGACCGACATTCTTAACCCCCGACCGCAGCCACACGGAGACATGTCAGCCGACCGCGGCCCGCTCTGGGCCGTCTCCCCGCTCGATGGACGCTACGCCGACAGGACACGCCCCCTGACCGAGTACGCGAGCGAGGCGGCGCTCATGCGCGCCCGGGTGACCGTCGAGGTGGAGTATACGATCGCGCTCGCGGATCTGGAGGCGACGCCGCTGGACCTCGAGACCGACCTCCGGCGGACGATGCGGGCGTGCTACCGCGAGTTCGACGAGCGCGACGCACGGCTCATCAAGGACATCGAGACGACCGGCGCGAGGGGCTACGACGCGACGAACCACGACGTGAAGGCAGTGGAGTACTTCCTCCGGGAGGCCACCCCGGAGCGGGTCCACCCCTGGATTCACTTCGGACTGACCAGCGAGGACGTCACCAACCTCGCCTACCGGCTTTTGATCCGTGACGCCGTCAAGGAGGTACTGCTGCCCCGCCTGCGGGAGGTCCGCGACGCGCTCGTCGAGTTCGCCCACGCGTACGCCGACCTCCCGATGCTGGCCCGGACCCACGGCCAGCCGGCCACGCCGACCACCTTCGGCAAGGAGATGGCCGTCTACGCGGCGCGGGTGGGTCGGACGACGGCCCAACTCGAGGACGCCACCGACTCGCTTTCGGGGAAACTCGGCGGCGCGACCGGGACCTACGGCGCCCACGCCGTGGCCTATCCCGGGGTCGACTGGCCGGCCTTTGCCCGCGACTTCGTCACCGGTCTCGGCCTGGAGTACGTCAGCCCGACGACCCAGATCAATCCCGGCGACGACCTGGCGACGCTGTTCGACGCCGTGGCGCGGGTCAACCGGGTGCTGATCGACCTCGACCGGGACGCCTGGCAGTACGTGAGCCGGGGCTATCTCGGCCAGGAGGCCGAGGCGGGGGAGACCGGATCCTCGACGATGCCCCACAAGGTCAACCCGATCGACTTCGAGAACAGCGAGGGGAACCTCTCGCGGGCCAACAGCGATCTCGGATTCCTCGCCGACGCGATCACCACCTCCCGCATGCAGCGGGACCTCTCGGACTCGACGGTGAAGCGGAACATGGGCGTCGCGTTGGCACACGCACTCATCGGCTACGAGAAGCTGGCGGCCGGGCTGGAGTCGGTCGTCCCCCGCGAGTCGGTCATGCGCGAGGACCTCCGGGCGAACCCGGCAGTCATCGGCGAGGCGATCCAGACCGTGCTGCGCCGCGAGGGCAATCCCGACGCCTACGAACGGATCAAGGAAGTCACCCGGGGCGAGTCGGTCTCCTCCGCGGACTTCGAGGCGCTGATCGAGGAGCTGGATCTCGATGAGGGGACCACGGCCGAACTCCGCTCGCTCTCCCCCGAGACCTACACGGGGCTGGCGGGTGAGATCGCCAGGCAAATCGAGTGATCGGTTTCCAATCGAAGAGTCAGCGCTCGCCCACCAGGGACTCCATCGCGTCCGTGAGGATCTCGCTGGCGGCTCGCACCGACTCGATCGACACGTACTCCCGTTCCCCGTGTGCGACCGGTCCCTCGTCGTCCGAGAGCACGCCCGGGCCGAAGACGACGGTGGGCGCGATCGGCGCGAAGTACGAGGCCTCGGTCGCGGCCCCGAAGGTCCGCGGGTCCCCGGCACCCGCCCCGAGCAGGGCGCGGCCGACCGGCGCGTCCGGGTCCGTCTCGAACCCCTCGAGGAACGGCGTCGCCCGGTCGGCGGGCTCGACGGCGATCGAGACCCCCTCAGGCACGGCCGCACGGAGGTGGGCTTCCAGCGTCTCGAAGAACTCGGGCGCGGACTCCGGGGGCACCGAGCGCCGGTCGATGGTCACCTCGGCCGCCGACGGGATCCGGTTCGCGGCCTCCCCGCCCGAGACGAGGGTGGGGGTGAGCGTGGGCGGCCCGAGTCGGGGGTGGGCGTCGGGCCCGTGCTCCGCGTCGTAGCTCTCCAGGCCGGCGATGACGTCCTTGAGCCCCGTGATCGCGTTGACGCCCGCGTCCGGCTGGGCGGCGTGGGCGCCGCGGCCGCCCAGGCGGACGGTCCCCTGGAACCGACCACGGGCGGCCACGCAGACGTCGAGGTCGGTCGGTTCGCCGACGACGAAGCCGTCGGCCTCGAGGTCCAGGGCCGCGGCCCCGGTCGATTCGGTCTCCTCGTCGGGAGTGAGCGCCAGCGTCAGCCGGCCCGTCTCCGGTTCCGTTCGGAGGAAGGCCGCGAGCATCGCGGCGAGCGGGCCCTTCGCGTCACAGGCGCCCCGTCCCCGGATCTCCGTCTCGGTTCGCTCGAAGGGGCAATGGGGGGACACGGTGTCAAGATGCGTGTTGAGCACGATTCGGGGGCGCCCGGTTCCCCGCTCCGCGACGACGTTGCCGACCGCGTCCACTGTGGGCTCGATGCCGGCCTCGGTGAGGATCTCGACCACGAGCGAACGCATCCCCTCGACGGACTCGTGGGAGGGGGTCTTCACCGCCCGCTCGAGGAACGCGACCGGGTCGACGCTCACTCCGACTCACCCGGCTCGAACTCGACGGCCCCCTCGCCTTCGAAGGCCGTCGGGCCCGTGAGGGTCGCCGGCCCGTCCTCCGGAATTCGGACCGTGAGGGTCCCGCCCGGCGGGGTGATCTCCAGATCCGTGTCCGGGTCGGCCAGCCCCTGTCGAACCGCGACGGCTCCGATGGCGACCGCGCCGGTGCCACAGGACTGGGTCTCGCCCTCGACGCCGCGCTCGTAGGTGCGCTGGCGGAACTGCCCCGGTCCCACGTACTCGGCGACGGTCACGTTCGTCCCCGCCGGGAACCGATCGGCGTAGCGGATCGGCTGGGCGGCGGGCTCGAGGTCGAGGTCCTCCACCGACCGGAGGAAGGCCACGGCGTGGGGCACACCGGTATCGACCGCCGTGATCGTCAGCCCCTCGAAGGGCTCCTCGACCACGGGCTCCTCGGCCTCGACCGGCACGTCCGCCGGCCGGAAGCTGGGCTCGCCCATCTCGACGGTCACCCGCGTTTCTGACTCGAGGGTGGCGAGCCGCGGGCCGGCCGGCGTCTCGATGCGGAACTCCCTCTCGCCGGTCTGCTCGTGCGCCCAGCGGGCCGCGACCCTCGCCCCGTTGCCGCACATCCCGGCGGTGCCACCGTCGGGCTGGTAGAGCCGGAAGCCGATCTCCGTCGGTTCGGCTTCGGGCTCCAGGTCGAGGTAGAGCACGCCGTCCAAGCCCAGGTCCGCACAGAGGGCTTTCGCGAACGGGCCGCGATCCGTTTCGAGGGCCGCGGCCTCGACGACCGCGAAGGCGTTGCCGGTACCGTGGTAGTGTCGGTAGGGGATCGGGTTCATGGGTGTACCTCCGTCGCCGTGATGTCCGCGAGATCCTCGCGGCGACGCACGAGTCGGCTCGTCTGGCCGTCCATCGCGACGACCGGCGGCCGGGGGCGGGAGTTGTACTGGCTCGCCATCTCGATGCCGTACGCGCCGGTCTGGCCGACTGCCAGCAGATCACCCCGCTGTGGGGCGGGGAGCTGTCGATCGCGGGCGAGCACGTCCGTGCTCTCACACACCGGCCCGACGACCGTGACCGAGGCCGGCTCCCGCACATCCCCCTCGAGGGACGTGACCGGGTGGTAGGCGTCGTAAAGCGCCGGTCGGAGGAGATCGGTCATGCCGGCGTCGACGCCGGCCACCACGCCCTCCCCGGCTGGCTTGACCGTGTTGACCCGCGTCAGCAACACGCCCGCGTCGGCGACGACATAGCGCCCCGGTTCGATCCGGAGTGTCGCGTCGATATCCTCGAGCGTGTCGCGGATCGTCTCGGCCATCGCATCGAGGGAGAGCGGGGACTCCCCGGGACGGGCAGGAACGCCGAATCCCCCGCCCACGTCGACGAAGTCAAGGGACAGGTCGAGGTCCGTGGCGACCTCGGCGACCGTCTCGACCACGCGACGATGGGCGTCCAGATCCTCGTCGAGGATGCCGCTGCCGGCGTGGGCGTGAATTCCCGACACCGAGAGGCCACGGGCGGTCGCGGTCTCGACGGCGTCGGGGACCCGGTCGACCGGAATGCCGAACTTCGCGTCGGCCCCGGTGGCGACGCTCTCGCTGTGGCCGGCCCCGGTCCCGGGGTGGATCCTGATCGCGACCGCCCCGCCGAATCCGCGCTCGGCGATCCGGTCGATGGTGTCCACGGAGCCGGCGGTGACGGTGATCGAATCACCCCCGTCGGCCAGGACCGCATCGAGGTCCCGGTCCGGCGGGTTGACCGGGGTGTACTGCACGTCCGCCGGTTCGAAGCCAGCCGCCAGCGCGCGGCGGACTTCCCCGGCCGAGGCACACTCGGCGCCGGCGCCCGCCTCCGCGACCGTTCGGAGCACGGCCGAGCCGGCGTTTGCCTTCACCGCGTACAGGACGGTGGCCCCGGGGAAGGCCGATTCGAGCCGATCCAGGTTCTCACGGATCCGGTCGAGGTCGACGACGTAGGTCGGGGTGTCGTATTCCTCGGCGATCCCCCGGAGGCGCCGTGGGTCCCAGTCGGCCAGCCGACGCACCGGCGCAGTCGAGTTCATGAGTTCCGCAACTCCGCCTCGCGCTGTGTCGCCTCGCGGGTCTCGCTTTCGATGTCCATGGCGACCACGGCGGGCTTGTAGGCCCCGCCCTCGAAGAGGTCGTGATCGCCCACGCTTGACTCGACGAACCGGGTGAATGCCCGTCGCTGGGGCGGGAGTTCGCCGTACAGTACGTCCTCCTCGACCAGGTCATAGACCGGGACGCGGGGAGTCAACAGGGTGTTCTCGCCGACGACGCTGCCCTCGCCGACGACGAAGCCGGAGGTCACGCGGGTGCCGGCCCCGAGCGAGACGTCGTCCTCGATCACGACCGGCGCGTCCTCGACTGGTTCGAGCACGCCCCCGATCAGGGTGTTCCCGCCCAACTTGACGTTGTCGCCGATCTGCGCACACGAGCCCACCGTGTTCGCCGAGTCCACAAGCGTCTCGTCGCCGACGTGAGCGCCGACGTTGACGAAACTCGGGCTCATCAGGATCGCGTCGCTGCCCACGTAGGCGCCGCGTCGGATCGTCGTTCCGTCGGGCGTGTTTCTCGTTCCGCGTGCGCCCAGATCCGTGGTCTCCCTGAGCGGGAGCACGTCGTGGTAGGTCACGTCGCCGTAGGTCCGGGGCTTGGTCTCGCGCAGCGAGAAGTTGAGCAAAATGCCGGCCTTGACCCACTCGACGGCCGCCCACTCGCCGTTTCGCTTCTCGGCGGCCCGGATGTCGCCGCGTTCGAGGGCGTCGAGGAACGCCTCGAGCGTCCGGCGGTCCTCGGATTCGAGACCCGACACCTCGCCCGATTCGTACCGCTGCTGGAGGTCGATGATGGCCGATTCCAGGCTCATTGTGTCTCGGTGAGGGCCGAAGCGATATCAGCGAACCGGTAGAAGCCCTCCTCCTGGCCCGTGAGCCACCCCGCCGCGTCCAGGGCCCCCTCGGCGAAGACCGACCGTGAGCCCGCCCGGTGGGTCAGCGAGAGCACCTCGCGGTTGCCGGCCAGCAGCACCTCGTGCTCGCCGGTCACGTCCCCCGCACGCCGGGCGTGCACGCCGATTTCGCCGGCCCCGCGCTCGGCCTCGCCCTCGCGGCCGTAGACCCGCTCGCTCCGGGTCCCCCGGGCCGCGTCGATCCGGTCCAGGATCAGCGATGCGGTCCCCGAGGGGGCGTCTCGCTTGCCGTTGTGGTGGGTCTCGGTCAGTTCGATGTCGTACTCCGCGAGCGAGTCGACTGCGGCCTCGACCGCGTCGATCAGGGCCTGCACGCCCCGGGCGAAATTCGCCCCCAGCAGGACCGGAATCTCCTCGCCGGCAGCCTCGAGTGTCGCCCGCTGGTCGTCGGAAAACCCGGTCGTCCCGGTGACGAACGGGACCCCGGCCGACGCGGCGGCCTGCACGTAGGTCACGGTACTCGCCGGGCCGGTGAAGTCGATCACTGCGTCCGGATCGGTCTCCGCGAGCAGCGACTCGAACTGTCCGGCGGGCTCTATGTCCTCCCGGCTGGGATCGGGATCGCGGTTCACGGCGAACGCCACCGACAGTCCGCGGTTCCCGGCGGCCTCACGGACCGACTCGCCCATGCGGCCGGTCGCGCCCGTGACGCCGATGGTCAGGTTCCCGCTCATTCCTCTCGGAGGGACGCGAGGACCCGTTCGAGCTCCTGGCGGTGCTCGGGACTGATGGTGGAGAGCGGCGATCGCAGACGACCGGTCCCGTGGCCGCGGATCTCCATCGCGGCCTTCACCGGGATCGGGTTGGTCTCGGCGAACAGCGCGTCGACGAGGGGCGCGAGTTCGCGGTGGATCTCGCGGGCGGCCTCGTAGTCCCCGTCGAGTGCGTTCCAGACCAGCTCGCCGGTGCGCTCGGGCTCCACGTTGGCGGCGACGCTGATGACCCCGGTGCCCCCGACCGAGAGGATGGGAAGTGTCAGGCCGTCGTCGCCGGAGAGGACCGAGAACTCCTCCTCGACCGTGCGACGGGCGACCTCGCTGACTCGGCCGACGTCGCCGCTCGCGGCCTTGTAGCCCACGATATTCTCGTGGCTGGCCAGGCTGACCGCGGTCTCGACGGCGATGTTGCGCCCCGTCCGCGAGGGGACGTTGTAGATGATCTGGGGCAGGTCGACCTCGTCGGCGATGGCCCGGTAGTGGGTCTCCATCCCCTCGGGCTCGGGCTTGTTGTAGTACGGCGAGATCAGGAGCAGGCCGTCGGCGCCGGCGTCGGCGGCACCGCGGGAGAGCGCAAGCGCCTCGTGAGTCGCGTTGCTCCCGGCCCCGGCGATCACGGGGATGTCGGCCGCCTCGACGACGGTCTCGACGACATCGACGTGCTCCTGGTGGGTGAGCGTCGCGCTCTCGCCGGTCGAACCGACCGGAACGAGGCCGTCGACGCCCGCCGATTCGAGCCGCTGGGCGTTCGCCGCGAGTCGGTCGTGGTCGATACTCCCGTCCTCGAGAAACGGCGTCGTCATCGCCGGGAAGACGCCGGTCGTGAGATCGTGGGTCATGAGTTATCGTGGAGTTCGTGTGTCCTGGAAGCGGTCAGTTGGTTCGGTGGCCGAGCCACGGCCCGAGTCGTCTCGCGTGAATGGCCCGAAACGGGGTCCGAACCCGCGACGAGTCACTGACCACGTTTCAGAACAGGTCGAAACTCGCCCCCCGGTCCCCCGTGACCGTCGATGGAAGCGAGTGTCATGTTGGGAGGCTGTTCGCCCAGGCATAAAGCTGTTGCGACGTCCGCCACCGGCGCCCGGCTTTTCACGGGAGAGGACCAAACGGGGACGATGCTGGTCCTCGGGGACGCCCACGCGAACACGCCGGCCCGACGTGCGGCCCTCTTTCGGGCCTACGAGGCGGCCGATCCGGATCTGGCTCTCCAGCTCGGGGATCTCTTCTACTATGACCTCCCGGTCGAGACCTACTTCATCGCGGGGAACAACGAGGACTTCGACGTCATCGACGCCCTGCGACACGGGCGGATCCGGAGCAGCCGGGTCAAAAACGCCCGCTTGCTCGACAGCCGCGTGGTCGAACTGGCGGGGCTCCGGATCGGCGGCCTCTCGGGCAACTTCGCCCCGACACAGTACGAGAAGCCCCGGGCGGCCCTCCGCGGGGACCGACGCCGACACTTCGTTAGGGAGGACGTCGCACAACTCGAGGCGGCCGGCAGCGTCGACGTGCTCATGACCCACGAGGCCCCGCACGGAACCAGCGTCATCGAGGACTACCCGGTGGGCTGTGCGCCGATCGACGAACTCATCGATGCCCTCGATCCGGCGCTCTGTCTGGTCGGTCACCACCACCAGCACACGGACTCCACGGTCGGGGACACCCGGGTCCTCACGGCCGCGCCGGCCTGGGAGTCCTACTACGAACTCGACCCGGACACGCTCGCGGTGACCCGACACGAGACGCCCGGACCGGACAGCGGGGTTTAACATCGCTCGCCCGGGACCATCGGTATGACATCGATTCACCCCGGGCAACGCGTCGCGGTTCTGGCCGACGCACAAAACCTCTATCACTCCGCACAGAGTCTCCATTCCCGGAACATCGATTACTCCCAGCTGCTCTCGAAGGCGGTGCAGAACCGCGAACTCACCCGGGCGATCGCCTACGTCATCCGGGCGGATGCCCCCGAGGAGGAGCGCTTCTTCGAGGCCCTTGAGGACATCGGCTTCGAGACGAAGATCAAGGACATCAAGACCTTCCCGGACGGCTCCAAGAAGGCCGACTGGGACGTCGGCATGAGCCTCGACGCGGTGACCCTGGCCGACCACGTCGACACCGTCGTCCTCTGCACCGGCGACGGGGACTTCTCGCGCCTGGTCTCTCACCTCCGCCACGAGGGGGTCCGCGTCGAGGTCATGGCCTTCGAGAGTTCGACCGCCGAGGAGCTCAGGGCCGCCGCCGACACGTTCATCGACCTGGGCGAGCGGATCGAGACGTTTCTCCTCTGAGAGGCCCAATTCACACTGGTCGGTGCGGGAACCCGATCCCCGTGCGCAGGGCAACATTCAACGGCCGGCCGACCGACATCTCAGTATGACCGACCGCTCTGATCCGCCCACCCGTGACCTCCTCGAACACGTCCTCCTTCCCGTCGCAAACCGGGACGACGCCGAAGCGTCCGCGGCCGCGCTGGAACCCTACGCGCCGGAGCGGGTCTCGGCCCTGCACGTGGTGGAGAAGGGGGAGGGCGTTCCGGACAAGACCCCCGTCGAGCAGTCCGAACGGATCGCCGAAGCGTCCTTCGCGGCGATCCGGGAGGCGTTCCCGGGAGCGGAAACCCACACCGACTACGCCCGGGACGTCGTCGAGGCGATCATCCGGGCGGCAGCGGGGATCGACGCCTCGGCGATCGCCTTTCACAGCCGCGGCGGAAGCCGTCTGGTCCAATTTCTCTCCGGCGATCGCACCCTGAGACTCGTCACGGATGCGGACAGGCCCGTGATCTCCCTGCCCGATCCGGACCAGGAGGGATGACGTATAGCAAGCGGAAGCCTCGCCCTTTAGTCGACCCCGCCACGGCCGGGCAGGCAGAACCGATCGCGCCCGCTGATGAGCCACCGATGGCGCCATCGGGACGAAGCGGCTAAACCGCCTGGCTCCCTTCCCGTGAGTATGGTGACCTCGGAGGCCCAGTTGCGCACGATCGCCGACTACCAGTTCGGGAGCGGGGCCGGCGCGGCGCTGTTCCCGCCCGACCGGGAGCGGACGATCCGACGGTCGTCCTCGGGACGCCCGCGACAGGTGCTCCAGAGCGGGGACCGACTCGTGACCCTCGGAACCGACGGTCGGTTCACGCTGGGATTGGCCGGCGGTCGCGCCCTGGCCGGGGCACTCGACCCGCCGGCCTACCGGGTCGTGGTCGGCGACGAGAGCGAGCCCTTCGTCAGGGGGGAGAAGAACGTCTTCGCCAAGTTCGTCCAGTCAGTCGGCCCCCAGGTCAGGGCCGGCGACGAGGTGCTGGTCGAACACGAACGCGGCGACCTCATTGCGGTGGGTCGGGCCGAGCTCGACGCGACCGCGATGCGGGACTTCGAGACCGGGATGGCGGTCATGGTCCGCGAGGGAGCCAAGCGCTGACCGGAACGCCACGCTTTTCTCCCCTGGTCCTAACCCTCGGGTATGTTCGGAGGCGGCGGCATGAACCCACGCAAAATGGAGCAGATGATGGAACAGATGGGCATCGACCTCGAGGAGTTGGATGCCACGGCGGCCACGATCACCCTGGAGGACGGGACCGAACTCCACTTCGAGGCCCCCGAGGTCACGCGGATGGACGCCCAGGGCCAGGAGACCTACCAGGTCGTCGGCGAACCCGAGGAACGGGACGTCGATGCCGAATCCGAGTCCGATACCGGATCCGCGACCGGCTCCGCCGAGACCGGCATCCCGGATGCGGACGTCGAACTCGTCTCCGAGCGGGCGGGGGTTCCCTCCGAAACGGCCCGGGAGGCCCTCGAGGCCGCCGACGGTGACCTCGCGGCGGCCATCGACTCCCTGGAGTGATCCTGCTCGTCCGCGGCGACCGGGAATTTCTGGCCAGCCCCGGCGCGGAGATCCACACGGATCTCGGGGTCATTCACGTCCCCGAGGACATCGAACCCGGCCAGCGGGTCGAGACCCACCTCGGGGAGTCCTTCGGGGTCCGGGCGCTTCGGGGTCCGGACCTGTTCGATCACCTGGAGCGGACCGGCGCGCCGATGATGCCAAAGGACATCGGACTCCTGGTGGGGCACACCGGGGTCGCAGCCGGCGACCGGGTGCTCGATGCCGGCACCGGGACGGGCGTGCTCGCTGCCTACCTCGGCCGCATGGGGGCCGCCGTCACGACCTACGAGCGGGACCCCGAGTTCGCCGAGGTGGCCCGCGAGAACATGGAACTGGCCGGCGTGGCGGAGTCCGTGGAGGTCCGAACCGGCGACCTGACCGACGCACTCGAGGACCTCGATGGCTTCGACGTGCTCACGCTCGACACCGAGGACGCCCCGACCGTCGCCTCCAGGGCGCCGGATCTGCTCGTCTCCGGGGGATTCGTGGCCGCGTACTCGCCGTTCGTCGAGGCCGCCCGGGCCGTCGAGGAGGGGGCCGAGGACGCCGGAGTCAGGGAACTCGACACCCGCGAGACGATCCAGCGACGGATGGACTTCGACGAACGGGGCTCGCGGCCCCAGACGGCCGGCGTCGGACACACGGGCTATCTCACGATCGGTCGCGTGCCCTGATCAGTGGTCGTCCTCGCGCCACTGGTGTTCGCACTCCGTACAGACGAAAAAGCGGGTCTCGGACTCGTCGGCCGCGCGGATCTGCTGCATGTACCAGTAGGCCTCGTCGTTGCCACACTCGGGACAGCGGATCTCGGTCGTCGGAAGGCCGGTCTCTTGCCCAGCACCGGTCTCGATCACCTCGCTTGACTCCTGCTCCTCCGAGAGGACGTACTCCGCGTCCGGGTTCTTTGGCTGTTCGTTGCCGCAGCTCGTACAGACCCAGAACTCCCCTTCGGCTCGCATCATCGAGCCGCATTCGTCACAGAATTCCATTCACGCGCCGTTGTCGATTCGGGAGTATAAACGCGTTGTCTGCCCGCAGTCTCCGGAGGGGATCTGCCCGCAGTGCCCTCGGAGGGGGACCGCCCGCTGTCTCCCGACGGTCGCTCCCCGACAGCGTGGACCGACGGGAGGAGTCCGTTCAGTCAGAAGGCGGAAATACCTCGGTTGAATTCCACCCCGTATGGCCCTCTCCGAGACGGCTCGCTCGCGGCTGGCCGACATACTCGAGCGCGAGCCGACGAAGAACGGCGAGCTCCAGGCGGCCTGGGACATGGACAGCGGCAGCGAGGTCCATCAGTACCTCGAATCGGAACTCGCGGCGTATTACTACCGCGACGAGAACAGCCTGATCCGCGTCTCCCCCGAGGGGAAGGCCGTACTCTCCGGGGAGGCCGATGACGGCCCGGTCGTCTCCTTCTCGGGGATCGAGGCGGCCGTCTTCGCGTCCGTCCCCGGTCCGGAGGAACGCTCGGAGAGCGTGGTCTCCATCTTCCACCGGGTCCAGGAGCAGGGGGTCGAGACGGACGTCGACGCGGTGCGATCCGCCCTGCGGACGCTGGTCCGCAAGGACGTCCTCGAGACGATCCACCGGACGGTGCCGACCTACCGGTTGGCGGTCCCCCGGTCCGACGTGACGGTGCTCGACACCGACTGACGCCGTCGCTCCCGTCGGTCCCGCAAGATCTTTTTGACTGTCTTTCCCGGTCCGCCCTCGATCGGCCACCCGCCCCGGCGGTGGGTGGGCGGCTCGGGCTCGAAGGCCGAACACGTCCCGCGACACTCTCGGGGAGACTGGGGGCGGGAGAGGGCCGCACAGGTCGGCCGATAGCCGAATCGTCCCAGCTCGAGGTCGAAGTTCACACAGTCCGGCCGCATCGAGTCGACGTACGACCGCCAGCCGCGCTCGTAGGCGCGTTCGGCGATATCACGTCGCTTCTCGCGCTTCCACTCGGCGGACATGACCTCGATCCGGGCGGCTGACCGATCGTGTGCGCCCCCGTCGGGCCGGGCTCGAATGTCGATGCCGGGCTGTCCAGGATCGAGCGTTCGCGGGTGCCAGAGCACCTCGGCGCCGTCCTCGCCGAGCGCGAGGATCCCGACCTCCGAGGGAATCCGCTCCAGCAGCGCCGGTTCGACCGGGGAATCGGTCGCGGCGGTCGAGAGCCACACTTCCTCGGCCAGACCGGCGGCCACGTCCCGTTCGAGCTGGTCGAGGAGGCGACGGGCCGCGCTCGCATCGAGGTCGGGCTTGTTCTCGATGGCGACGATCCGCTCGACCCAGTCCGGGTACTCCTCGACCCGCTTGATCTCGATGCGGCCGTGTCGCTTTCGGGACTGCAGGACGCCGCGGTCGGTCGCTTCGTGGATGGTTTCCCGCACGTATCGCCAGGGGGAGTCGGGGTCGGGGATCGACTCCCGGTAGTAGGTCCACTCGGCCGGCGCGAAGCGGAGGACGGCCCTGAGGTCACGTTGCAGCCGTTTTCTGCCGAGATCGTGTCGTGCTGCGAGACCGTCCGGATCGACCTCGAGGACGACCGTATCCCAGCGGCGCTGCTGCCAGCCGAGTTGTCTGGCCACGAGGGCCGGGGCCGATCGCTCCCCGGGCGGCCAGTTCAGTTCGGCCCAGGCACAGGTCGCCAACTCGAAGGCGAACTCGTGCCGCCCGGGTGGCCAATTCACGTCTCGAGTTCGTCGATGTGTTCGTGGGCGTCCCGCAGGATCTCCCGGGGGCCGTCCTGGGTGATCGTGTTCAGCGCCTGCTGGTAGTCACGCCACTGGTGGTCCCGGTGTTCGTGGGACAGTTCGGCGCTGGCCTCGAAGGACTTCGCGACGAACAGGTGGACGGTCTTGTGGATCCGGTCCCCGTTCGCCTCGAAGACGTAGTCGTACTCCTCGCGGAAGCCGTCGAGCAGCCTGAAGTCGGTGATCCCGGCTTCCTCCTGTACTTCCCTGATCGCCGTCTGTTGGAGCTCCTCGTCGCCCTCCACGCCGCCCTTGGGGAACTCCCAGTCCCCGGGACGACTCTTGAGCAGGAGGTACTCGCGCCGGCCACGCGTATCCCGATAGAGAATGGCTCCGGCGCTCGTCGCTTCTACCGTCATTACTACCGTGATACACGGCGGCGTAATAAGAGAATGTCGGAGTGTGGGACACCGAGCCAGGGGCGGCCGCCAGTCTACAGGCTTTTCCCCTCGCTCTCCGTCCCTCCAGCCATGACCCCGGTCCTCCATATCACGCTCAAGAGCGGCGACCGCGAGACCCTCGAGTCAGTCGCCGAGGAGATCAAACAGACCTGTCTCCGAAAGGGGGCCGAACTGAAGGGGCCCCACTCGGACGCCCCGAGCGAGTACCGGGTGCCGCTGTACCAGCGACTCGACGGCGACGAATCCGCACGCTACCCCGACTGGGACTACACCGTCTACCAGCGCCGTCTCGAGTTGCGGGGCCGGGAGGAGGTCGGCCGACAGGTCCTCGAGTGGGACTACCCGGAGTCGATCCGGGTCGAGGCGACCGTCGATCGGGCCTGAAAGCGGATCGACTGCAGGATACGTCCATCGGAGGAGGGCAGGCTAGTACTTCGGCTGGGCCCCGGTAACGCGGTACACGTCGTTCATCAACTCGTCCCGCTCTTGCTGCCAGTCGGCGAACCCGGCCGGCGAACTCGGATATGTTTCGTAGTGGTCGAGCAGCCGGTCGGCGGCGTCCTTGGTCCTGTAGAATCGGTAGAGCAGCCGCCAGTGGCTCAGCCCACCGAGCAGGGTCCGCAGCTTCATCCCCCAGTCGAAGTCCGCCGTGCCGGCATAGAGCGCCTCGGAGATCTTCCCGGCCGGGATCGAGGCCAGCAGGTCCATCAGCTCCTCGACCTCGACGGCCGTCGTCAGGATATTGTACACGTCCAGGCTGGCATACCGGCCGCCGAAGTGCTCCATGACCCGCTCGTTGTACTCCCAGAGGGTTTCCTCCCCCACGTCGCCGGCATCGAGCCCCGTCACGGCGGCTTCGCCGGCGTAGGTGCCCGCGTAGGCGGCCCCGGCGATCCCGCCCCCCGTGGTCGGATTGACGTGACCGGCGGCGTCCCCGGCGGCCAGGTACCCCGGCGCGACCGCAGAATCGTACGGTCGACGGGTGGGGATGGCCGCCCCGAGCTTGTCGGTGACCGTGGCGTTTTCGAATTCCGGGCGGGACTGCAGGTCCTCGCGCAGTTCCCGGACGAGTTCCATCGGTTCGGCGGTCATCTGGAAGCCCAGGCCCGCGTTGATCTCGGTGGGCGACCGGGGGAAGTACCAGATGTAACCCTCGGCCCGGTCGGTGGGTTTGAAGACCAGCGCGTCCTCGTAGTCGACCGGTTCCGGGACCTCGAGGATCTCCCGGTAGGCCGAGGTGAACTGCGAGTAGGTGACGTCCGTATCGAAGGTCGTCTCCGCGAGATCCGCCCTGTCCTGCAGCAGGGAGAGGGCCCCAGCGGCGTCCACGACGACGGGCGCCTCGTAGATTCCTGACTCCCCGTTCGCGATCGCTTCGACCCCAGTCACCTGGGTGCCGTCCTGTCGGACGTCCGTGACGACGGTGTCGAACTGAAACTGGGCTCCCGCGTCCCTGGCCCCCTCGATGATCGCCCGCCCGAAGGCCAGGCGGTCGACGACCGCGAGTTCGCCCGGAACGGGTATCTCGAGGACCGTGTCCGCGGCCGGAATCTCGAACCGGCCGTGATCGACGTCGGGGTTCGTAATCGCGTGTTCGAAGGCGGACTTGGGGATCGAATCGGGGAACGCCCCGGCCCCCTTCAACGCGTCCCCACAGGCGATGTGGCCCGCCTCGTCCTCGGGTTTGCGTTCGAGTACGGTGACGTCGTATCCGGCCCGGGCGACCGTCGCGGCCGCGTACGAGCCCGCGGTTCCGGCACCGACGACGATGACGTCTGACTCGCTCGTGGGGGGCATGCACTCGAATATTCGTCGGGGATGAAAACCGTTGTCGATCATCCACCCGGACGACTTCGACGGCGAGGAACGCCTGCCTGAACCGCTTATCGCGGTCTGGCCAGGGCAGGGACCACGCGAAAACGAGCAGGGATGACCTCAGAGGCAGTCGAGTGTGTCTACCAGCTCGTCCACCTCCGCCTCCGTGTTCACCGCGTGGAAGGAGAACCGAACCGACTCGGGAAGCGGGAGGGATCTCGCCGTGATCGACGTCTCGGCCAGGGACTCGACGGTACGCTCCGGGTCGGTGACCTGGATCGTGACCAGTCCGGAATGGGGGGCCGACGGACTGCGGAGCCGGTCGGGAGGGACCTGGGAGACGAAGCGGTCCCGAAGTGTCCGGATCCGCTCGCGTATCGTGTCCATCCCGATCGATTCGATCGCCTCGATCCCCCTCGTGATTCCGGCGTAGGGAGCCGGGCTCGTCGTGCCCAGTTCGAACCTGGCCGCATCGGGACTGAGTTCGTAGGCACCCCCATCGACCTCCGCGACGCTGCGATGGCCGACGTGCATGGGTTCGACCTCCTCGACGACGTCCGACGAGACGTAGAGAAATCCCGCGCCCCAGGGGCCGAGTAGCCACTTGTGGCCGGCTCCCGCGACGAAATCGGCTCCCCACTCGGTCACGTCGATCGGCAACTGGCCCGGCACCTGAACGGCGTCGATCAGGGCCAGGGCGTCGTGCTCGTGGGCCAGTTCGACCATCTCCGTGACCGGGTGACGGCGACCGTACAGCCAGTCGACGGCGCTGACACAGAGCAGGTCCGCCCCGTCGAGGGCCTCCTCGAGCACATCGAGGTCGATGACGCCCGCGTCAGTTTCGAGGACCCGAACCTCGATTCCGAAGCGGTCGCGAAGCCGCGACCAGGGAAGGCGACCGGCGACGTGTTCGAGGTCCGTGGTCACGACGACGTCTCCCGGCCCCCAGTCGATGGCACTCCCGACACGATTGATGCCCATCGTCGTGCTCTGGACCAGCGCAATCTCCGACTCGGTCGCCCCCAGGTGGTCGGCGACCGTCGAGCGGGCCGCATCGAAGATGTCGGCTGCGGCGCCATACATCCCCGCCGTGCGGGGGGACTCGAACTCGTGGTATTCGAGCGCGTCCTCAGTCGCCGAGACGACAGTCCGAGGACTCGGGCCGCTCGCGCCCCAGTTGAGGTACGTCCGGTCGTCGAGTGCCGGAATGGCTGCACGCAGATCAGCGAGCGTTTCGGGAAGCGCCGAGTCAGTTTGCCACGGCCGGTCGGTCATATTCGATCCCCGCGGGGGAACGACCTTGAAACCCCCTCCATGCCCGGACGGACAAATGACGGGATCGTTTCGGCCATGGTATTGTGCGCTGATTACTCAATCGTTAAGTATCCGGACCGCATATCAGGGGATGTCATGAGCGACGCCGCGGAGAAGATCGAAGAGATTCGCGAGCAGAAGCGCAAGGAATTGATGGGTGAGGACACAAATTCGGGCGGTTCGAGCGATGAAGCGCCGGACGAGCCGATTCACGTCAGGTCACCTGACCACTTCGAGGAACTCATCAACACCCACGACGTGGTCCTCGCGGACTTCCACGCTGAATGGTGTGGTCCGTGCAAGATGCTCGAACCGATCGTCGAGGAACTCGCCGCCGAGACCGACGCCGCGATGGCGAAAATCGACGTCGACGACATGCAGGGACTGGCCCAGCAACACCGCGTACAGGGCGTGCCGACGATGATCCTCTTCGCCGACGGGGAGATCGCCGAACGAATCGTCGGCGTCCGCGAGAAGAGTGACATTCGCGGGCTGCTGGAGCGGGAAGGCGCCGCCTGACGGCCCGATCACGTGACCGGCGGCGGCAGTGAGGACGAGTCGTTCCCGTCCTCGCCGTACGTGTCCCTGAACCGACCGATGAGGTAGCCGATCTGGGCGTACCAGTCGTTGAGTTCGTCCTGCATCGCATCGGCGATGTCGTCGGGATCGGTGATCCGGTAGACGTGGTAGTAGCCGCCGCGGTCGTAGTTGACCTGTTCCTTTCGGACGAGCCCGTACTGGAGGAGTCGCTGGACCGACCGATAGACCGTCGAGCGCTCCCGGTCCACCGCCTCCGCCAGTTCGTCGATCGTGAGTGGGTCGGTCGCCTCCGAGAGAACGCGGAAGCACCGGCGGTCGAGATCGTTCAACCCGTAGAGACACTCGAGGAGTTCCCCACATTCGAGATCGCGTTCGAGATGGCGGTCCAACGCCTCGTCCATTCGGGTACCGGTTCTCGTCGGATGGTGAAAAGACTTGTTCGGATCTTCCAATACCACTCACGTACGGTCTCAGTACGAACCGGCCAGCACCTTCGCGGCAGTGAGAACCGGGTCCCAGGTCGGACCGAACGGGGGCGCGTAGGCCAGGTCGAGCGTTTCCATCTCTTCGGCCGTGAGTTCGGTGTGGAGTGCCGTTGCGACGGTGTCGATCCGCTTCGAGACCCCCTCCTCGCCGACCATGCTCGCCCCGAGCACTCGCCCCGTCTCACGGTCACCGACGAGGGTGATTTCGATCGGCGATCCACCCGGGTAGTACCCGGCCCGTGATTCGGTGGTGATCGTCCGCGAGACGGGTTCGAAGCCCGCGTTTTGGGCCCGTTCCTCGTCGAGTATGCCGGTCCGGGCGGCTTCCAGGTCGAAGGCCTTGACCGCCGCGGTGCCCACGATCTCGCCGACCCGCGTCGGCGTTCCGGTGACCGACTGTCCGACGGCCCGTCCGGCCCGATTCGCCGTGAGCGCGAGGGGGACGTGTGTCGGCTGGCCGGTGACCGCGTGTGTCATCTCGGCACAGTCACCCGCCGCGTACACGTCCTCCGCGGTAGTCCGGCCGTACTCGTCGGTCGCGATGGCGCCGGTCTCGCCGAGTTCGATGCCCGCCGCCTCGGCGAGGGCGGTGTTCGGCGAGACGCCGACCCCGACGAGAGCCATGTCGACCGGCACGGTGTCCGCGGGGGTTCGAATGGACTCGACGGCCTCGCCGCCCTCGAAGCCCTCGACCGGGGTGTCGACGTGGACGGAGACGCCGTTTGCCTCGAGTTCGTCCTCGACGGTCCTTCCGACTGCGTCCCCGAAGGGCGGGAGGAGGTGTGGCAGCATCTCGAAGAGGTGGACCTCCAGGCCGTGGGCGCGGAAGGCCTCGGCCATTTCGACCCCCACGTAGCCGCCGCCCACGATTCCCACCGACTCCGGCGAGCCGCCGGACTCGAGTCGGTCCCTGATCGCCCGTCCGTCCTCCATCCCGTGGAGCGTGTACACCTCGGCGAGCTCGATCCCCTCGATCGGCGGGACCACCGCACTCGCACCCGTCGCGACGAGGAGGTCGCCGTATGGCTGTTCGACGGTCTCTCCGGGTCCGTCGACGGTGACGATCCGATCGTCCGTGTCGATCGCGGTGACCTCGTGTTCGGTTCGCAGGTCGACGTCGCGCTCTTCCCGGAAGGACGATGGGGTGACCGAGACCAACTCGGAGAGGGAGCCGATCTCGCCCTTGACGTAGTAGGGGAGCCCACAGGCGCCATAGGATACCCACTCCCCCTTCTCGAAGACGACGATCTCACGGTCGGGGTCCTCGCGTCGGGCCTTGCTGGCCGCGCTCATTCCCGCGGCGTCACCGCCGATCACGACGAAGGGTTCGGTCATACTGCTACGTGGAGGGTGCAGCGCCAAAATGATTGTGTGCACCGTACATTACCGCCGCGGAGGGCCCACAAGGTGTTTGCCGGTCCCGCCCGACGGTCGAACGATGATCGTCGACCCCTTCGAAACGGAAACAGAGACCTACGAGGCCTGGTTCGAGCGCTTCGATGCCGCCTATCGCTCGGAAATTCAGGCCTTACAGGCGCTTTCGATCCCCACGGATCGCGCCATCTCGATCGGCGTTGGGACTGGGCGGTTCGCAGCGCCGCTCTCGGTTCCTTACGGCGTCGATCCCGCTCCCGCAATGCTCGAACGGGCCCGGGAGCGGGGGATCCAGGTGGTCCGCGGAGTGGGGGAAGCACTCCCGGTAAGCACCGGGGCCGCCGAGATGCTCCTCGCGGTGACGACGGTCTGCTTTTTCGACGACCTCGACCGGGCTTTCGGGGAGGCCGCTCGCGTCCTGGAACCGGGTGGGGCCCTGCTCCTGGGGTACATCGACCGCGAGAGCCAGATCGGCCGGGAGTACCAGGCGATCAAGGACGAAAACCCGTTTTACCGCCACGCCACGTTCTACGCGACCGACGAGATCGACGCGGCACTTCACCAGGCTGGCTTCGCGGACCTCGAAACCAGGCAGACGCTGTTCTCGATGCCGGACGAACTCGAGGAACCGGACCCCGTGCGCGAGGGAACTGGGGAGGGGTCCTTCGTCGCTCTACGCGCGAGAATCGACTGATCAGCGTCGACGGCGTGCCAGACGACGTCGATCCGGTGGCCGATCCAGGCCCTGCAGCCCGGTGGCGTAGTCGGGATCGACCTCGATGCGTCCGGAGTCGTCCCCGTTCACCCCGTGGCTCGGGGCCGCCGTCCGCTCCCCGATCGGCGAGTGCACGGTCCCGATCGGCTCGAACTCGACCATATCCCATCCCCGTGCTGGAAGCCCTCAGCCCTTCCCCCCGGTTTTCGGGAACCGCAGTGATCGTGCGGGACGGGATCGTTCCCCGCCGACTGAACCAAATTATTTTTTGCAATTTTGGAAAATAGGGTAGCCCTTCGTAAAGTTCTTTATGGCGTGCCAATAAGTACGGGTTGCAATGGCAGAGGACACTGACACCGACACGCCCCGACTCGCCCTTATCGGCGACCGGTTTCCCGACCTGAAGGTCGAGACCACCCACGGCACGAAACGACTCCCCGACGACTACGAGGGGGAGTGGATGGTCCTGTTCAGCCACCCCGGGGACTTCACCCCGGTCTGCACGACCGAGTTCGCCGCATTCGAGCAGCGCCGCGAGGAATTCGAGGAACTCGATGCCAACCTCATCGGCCTCTCGGTCGACCGCATCCACTCCCACATCAAGTGGACCGACTGGATCGAGGAGGAGTTGGATATCGACATCGGCTTCCCGGTCATCGCCGATGAGACCGGTCGGGTCGGCACCAAGCTCGGGATGATCCACCCCGGCGACGGGACCAGCACGGTCCGGGCCGTCTTCCTGGTGAACCCCGACGGCGTGATCCGGCAGATCCTCTACTATCCAAAGGAGGTCGGTCGCAACATCGACGAGATCCTCCGCTCGCTCAATGCCCTGCAGTTCAGCGACGCCGAGGGCGTCGCCACACCGGCCGACTGGCCCGAAAACGACCTCTTCGGCGACAAGGTCCTGCTCCCCCCGCCCGGGACCGACGAGGACGCCGAGGAGCGACTCGCCGAGGCCGAAGAGAAGGGATACGATGCGAAGGACTGGTGGTTCACGCTTCGCGATCGTTGACCACCACCCACGGCTAAAGTGGCGGGCTTTCGCCTTGCTACCGCTGTAATCCCCTCCGGCTTCGGTCGACTCCGTCCCGCTGGTCCCCGACCCGGATCCGCGCCTCCCGAACCGCCGCCCGTCGGATCCCTGTTCTCCGTCCGGGTTTCCGCAGGCCACTGGTTCTCGCGTCTCGCGACCAAACGTTCAGTAGCCGGGCCGCCGAGGGGCCGGTATGACCGGCTCGGAACCGACGCTCTTCTGGCATCGGCGCGACCTCCGGACCGTGGACAATCGCGGCCTCGCCGAGGCGGCCCGGACCGGACCAGTCCTCCCGGACGTCGTTCTCGATCCGGATCTGCTCGAGTTCGCCGGCGATCGTCGCCGGGGGTACTACCTCGCCTCGCTCGCTTCCCTCCAGGGAACCTACCGAACCCTGGGGACGGACCTCGAGGTGAGGTGGGGCGACCCCCGTCGGGAGATCCCGGCCGTCGCAGCGTCCCACGACGCGACGCGGATGGTCTGGAATCGGGACTACTCGAAACGCGCCCGCGAGCGGGACGAAGCCGTCAAAGAGGGGCTACCGGAGGCGGTGTCCGTCACCGAGACGGCGGATATGGCCCTCCACGAACCGGGATCGATCCGGACCACGGAGGGGGAGCACTACTCGGTGTTCTCCCCCTACTACGAGAAGTGGGTCGACCGCGATCGAAGGGCGGCGACGGCCCAGCCGGATCCGGGGGCGTTCCTCGCCCATGCCGCCGAGGACGTGATGGCCGTCGCCGAGTCACCCGCGGACTCGCTGCCGCTACCGGCCGGCAGACAGGCGGCCCGCGGGCGTCTGAACGGGTTCCTCGACGGACCGATCTACGGGTACGCGGAAAAGCGCGATCAGCCTGCGGCCGAGGGGACCTCGCGGCTCTCACAGGACCTGGCCGTTGGCACACTCGGGGTCCGCGAAGTGCACGCCGGGGTCGACGATGCGGAGGCCGGTGCCGAAACGACGGCCGAACGTGAGTCGGTCGAGGCGTACCGCCGGCAGCTAGCCTGGCGGGACTTCTACGTGCAGGTCCTCGCGGCCCATCCCGAGACCGTCGTGGAGAACTTCAGGTCCTTCGAGAACCCGATCGAGTGGCGAAACGATCCGGCGGCCTTCGAGACCTGGACCAACGGCGAGACGGGGTATCCCGTCGTCGACGCGGGAATGCGACAACTGCAGGCCGAGGCCTACATGCACAACCGGGTCCGGATGATCGTCGCCTCGTTCCTGACCAAGGACCTCCAGATCGACTGGCGGGAGGGGTATCGCCACTTCCGCGAGCACCTCCTGGATCACGAGACGGCAAACGACGTGGGCGGGTGGCAGTGGGCGGCCTCGACCGGGACGGACGCCCAGCCGTACTTCCGGATTTTCAATCCGATGACCCAGGGCGAGCGCTACGACCCGGAGGCCGAGTACATCAAGCACCACGTCCCCGAATTGCGGGACCTCGACCCGGGGCTCATCCACTCCTGGCCCGATATCGAACCGGAGCGTCGCGAGGCACTCGCACCCGGCTATCCGGATCCGATAGTCGATCACGCCCAACGCCGCGAGGAGACCCTCGAAATGTTTGAACGGGCTCGCGGCGACTGAGCCCGAGAAGCGGCAACCCTCTCTCGGGGTTTCTAAAGGCTCCTTACGTGCCCACTCCTAAACGTTTATCCGGATTCCAACCATTGGCTCATGTGGTGAATCACCAATGAGCGAACGGTCGAATCCCGAACTGCCAGAATTGCCCTACGACTATGACGCCCTCGAACCGCACATCTCCGAGCAGGTCCTCGAGTGGCACCACGACACCCACCACCAGGGCTACGTGAACGGCCTCGACAGCGCCGAGGAGACCCTCGCCGAGGCGCGCGAGTCCGGCGAGATGGAGGGCACGCAGTCCGCGCTGCGATCGGTGAGCCACAACGGTTCGGGCCACTACCTCCACACCATGTTCTGGAACAACATGTCCCCGAACGGGGGCGGCGAGCCCGAGGGCGACCTCCGCGATCGCATCGAGGAGGACTTCGGCTCCTACGAGGCCTGGAAGCGGGAGTTCGAGGAGGCCGCGTCCTACGCAGCCGGCGGCTGGGCACTCCTGGTCTACGATCCGGTCGCCAAGCAGCTGCGCAACCTCGCAGTCCAGAAGCACAATGACGGCGCCCTCTGGGGGGCCCATCCCATCCTGGCACTCGACGTCTGGGAGCACTCCTACTACTACGATTACGGGCCCGCCCGCGGCGACTTCGTCGACGCCTTCTTCGAAGTGATCGACTGGGAGGACGTCGCGGCGAACTTCGAGAAGGTCAGCTCTCGCGTCGAGTAACCCGACCGGCACGCTTACGGTCCCGACTGCCGGCCGTTCGGATATGCCGGTACCGAAATCCGAGTTCGACCAGCTGCACCCCGCCACGTTTTACCAGCCTGCGGAACTCCTCGATCCGGACCAGATGTACACGGTCTATGAGATCGCACGGTTGCTCCAGGAACTCGACCCGGAGGCCGAGATCGACCGGGAGACCGAATCGGTCCTGTTGGATTGGGCGATCCCGTGGATCATGACTCACGCGGAGGACCTCGTGATCGCCGAGCCGCGCTCCGAGGACGAACCGGGGTATTACGGCGTCGACACGTCCTGAGTTGGCCCGATCGACGCGAGCCGTTACGCCGGGTCCCGGCATTCCCTCTCACGGGGCAATCGAAACATAACCGTTATACGGAACTGGGGAATACGGACACGTGCATACGCTCCGATAGTGTAGTCCGGCCAATCATATTGCCCTCTCGAGGCAATGACCGGGGTTCAAATCCCCGTCGGAGCACTCCAATCCCGTCGCATTCTGGCGGTTATTCCCTGTGGCAAACCGACAATACCAACCATGTCACAGGGCAATCCGATTCAGCGGATCCGACAAACCTCGTCACGTCTTGCGATTCAATCTGTAGGGGTGGCAATCCGATTCAGCGGATCAACACCCACCACGTACCGTGACCCAAATTGTAGGGGCGGCAATCATCGGAGCCCCGAAAGCGACCGAAATTCGGGGGTACCCTCATGAGTGATTTTGACGACATCACCGTCGTTCCGAATCCCACTGAGGAGTTACTCAACGAGCGACAAGTGGTTGATTACCGAGCGCATCGGGAAGCCTGTATCGAGTGGCTTCTCACATTCGGGAAGAACCCCGACACAGCTGATGGGTACGCGCACTCAACGGTGAAGTACCGCTCGTTCCGAATGGATCAGTTTTATCGCTGGGTCTGGAACCACGACGGACGATACACGACCGACGTGACTCACGACCATGCCGATGCGTATCTCCGCCATCTTGCCAAGCAGGACGCCAGCAATGCGCACAAAAACAACTGCCTGAAGGCGTTGAAAATGCTATTCAAATGGCGTCAACACGCTCACGGGCTTGACGAGTGGGAGCCCCAGTTGTCGTTCTCTACAACCCACGGAGCAACCACTCCGCGGGACTACCTCACCGAGTCGGAGCGAGCAAAGATTAGAGAAGCCGCCCTCGAGTACG